>JARKQG010000107.1 GCA_029974035.1 Eubacteriales bacterium
TCGCGCCGGAGGGAACCGCCGCGCCGGAGGGGACCGCCGCGCCGGAGGGAACCGCCGCACCGGAGAAGAGCGCTTCTCCGGACCCGGCCGCGTCCCCGGCGGCCGCCGCCCTGCTGGGCGACGCGCAGGGGATTGCCGCCAAGTCGGCGGATCTGTTGTCGAAGCCCCTCAACGAAGGGGATGAAGACGCGGAGGCGGGCGACGAGGACGAGGAAGGCGAGGAAGGGGCCGAAGGCGCCGCCGCCGCGGGATATACCGCCACGTTCATTGACTTTGACGGCTCGACGATCTTCACGACGACGGCGAAGGAGGGCAGCATTCCCTCCATGCCCGGGGGCTACCTGCAGGACAAGTCGCCCATCCGCAAGGTGGACGGCACCTGGAGCCGGTTTTCCGGCTGGACCCCGGAGCCGTCGGAAATGACCCGTGACGCCACCTATATGGCGCAGTATGCGGGCCTGGGGAAGGAGCCGCAAACCACCTACAAGGACAGCTTTGACGGCGCGGATCTGGGCACGGATCAGGCCGCGGCGGAGACCGCCGCCAAAGCCCACGCGAACCTGGGTTACACCTTTTCCGGCTGGAAAGAGGAAGCCGTTCTGAGCGATGCGGACGACCTTATGGTGACCGCCACCGCCCAGTACGCCGTGACATCCGTCGTCGCCGTGGTTCCGCGCTCGTTCCCGGCGGGCAAGCCCAAGGGATCGATCACCATCGCGCTGCCCGTCTCCTACCAGTTGGGCAAGGAGGGCGACCCCGTGTACAGCGACGCGCTGGCCGAAAGCGGAAAGCGCGCCGAGAAATACACCGGCAAGCAGACCCCCGCGGACTTCAACCAGTCGGCGCTCTCCGGCATGGGCGTCGAGGAAATGTACATTGAACTGGACGCCTTTGACGGAAGCGATCCGGTGACCGCCGCCAGCCTGCCGCGGTCCTACGTGGTGAAGGGCGGCGAGAACCAAGGCTACGCGGCGTTTGACGGCATCACGATCAAAAGTTCCGCCACCAACGGCTTCTATACGCTGACGGGCGTGCTCTACTGGAAGATGCGCGGCGCCACCCTGACCAACAGCGTCCCCTTCTCCACCCAGATCCGGGTGACGGGCGCGTCCTCCTCCTCCGGCGGCAGCAGCTACGGCGGCGGCAGCAGCACCTCCGGCAGCGAAAAGCCCCAGGCCAAGCTGGTGGTGGAGGCCATTACCACCGATCCGCTCAGCCCCAAGGCGGGGGACAGCTTTGATGTCGTGCTGTCGCTGAAGAACACCTCCGCCGACCTCTACGTGCAGAACATCGAGCTGACCTATACCTCCGAGGAGGACGCGCTGATGCCCGCCGGCGGCTCCAACAGCGTCTACATTGCCCGGATCGACAAGGGCGAATCCTACGAGCAGCGCCTGCCGGTCAAGGCCAGCCCGGAGCTTGCCAACGAGAACATCAAGGTCGATCTGGCCATGGACTACGAGGACAAGAAGCTGACCGCGCTGACCGCGACCCAGTCGGTGATGGTCAAGGTGGCCCAGGTGCAGCGCATCCAGCTGGACCAGCTGCAGCTGCCCGCCACCGCGCCCACCGCGGGCGACAGCGCGGAGCTGTCGCTGGGCATCTTCAACCTGGGCCGCACGGTGCTGTATAACGTGACCGCGAAGGTGGTTTCGGACAACCCCAACCTGGTGGCCGGGCAGTCCTTCTTCGGCGGCAACATGGACCCGGGCACCTCCAAGACCGCCGAGCTGGAGGCCATCCCCGTGGAGGCGGGCCAGTATAGCGGCTCCGTCCAGGTGACCTATGAAAACGCCATGGGCGAGGTCTTTACCGAAACCAGGCCCTTCAGCCTCAACGTCGCCGCGCTGGAGGAGATCGACTACGGCGAGGGGGATTACGACTACGATATGGAAACCCCCGCGCCCGAGGCGCCCTCGGCGGCCCAGATCATGCAGTATCTGCCGCCGTGGCTGTACGCCGCGGTGGGGCTGATCCTGCTCGTCGTGATCCTCGCCATCGCCATGTCGGCGCGCCGCCGCCGCAGGAGGATGTTCGAAGACGATGAGATGGATTGACATCCTTTCCTCGGCGCTGCAAAACCTCCGGCGGCGCAAGCTGCGCAGCGCGCTGACCATGCTGGGCGTGGTCATCGGCACGGCCGCCATCGTGGTGACCATTTCGCTGGGCTACGGCGCGGAAAAGACGCAGATGGCGGCGCTGGAATCGGCCACCAACCTCAGGATGATCCAGGTGTACCCCAACTACGGTTATTCGGACACCGGCACATCCGCCAGCGGCCGGCGCATATCCACCATCAACGACGGGGTGCTGCGCCAGATCCGGGCCATTAAAGGCGTCACCGCGGTGACGCCGGTGGTCAGCCTGTACTCGGGCATCAATTTCACCTTCAGCGTGGGCAAGCGGCAGAACCCCACCATGCTGATGGGCGTGCTGCCCAAGGACTTTGCGAAGATGGTGAAGCTCAAAAGCGGCCACTTCTTTTCGTCCACCACCTCGACGGCGGAGTTCATCATGTCGGAGATCAGCATGCTGGACTTCCGCAATCCCGATGCGCCCGGCGAGTACGTGGACATATACACGCTGCTGATGGAGGGCAAGGCGCTGCCGCTTCCCCCGGTCAACTGGCTGAACGAGCGCTACACGCTGACCATGAGCTGGGAGATTATCGACGAGGACTCCGCCTCCACGGATGACGAGCCCATCATCAAGACGAAGGAGATCAAGGCCCGCATGGTGGGCATCCTGCCCGCCGACATCAACGACATGACCTATGGTTACGGCGCGGTGGTCAACCTGAACTGGCTGAAAAAGCTCTACCGGGACAACAAGCAGCTCTTCAAGGACATGGGCGTGGACAGCATGGACAAGTACGACACCGTGTACGTGCTGGTGAATTCCGTGGACGATGTGCAGGACGTGTCCAAGGACCTGATGGAGCTGGGCGTGGGCTACTACAGCCCCATGGAATGGGTCAACACCATCCGCAAGCAGATTCAGACCATGCAGGCGTTCCTGGGCTTCATCGGCGCGATTTCGCTGCTGGTGGCCGCGCTTTCGATCGCCAACACGATGATGATGTCCATCTACGAGCGCACCCGCGAGATTGGCGTGATGAAGGTGCTGGGCTGCAAGCTTGGCAACATCCGCGTGATGTTTCTCAGCGAGGCCGCCTACATCGGCGTGTTCGGCGGGGCGATGGGCCTCATGGTCAGCTACCTGCTCAGCTACGCGCTCAACAATGTGGAGGCGCTGCAGCGGCTGGCGGGCAGCATCATGCAGTCCGGCGACATGTTTACCCAGGAGGGCGCGACGGTTTCGATCATTCCGTCGGCACTGGCGCTGGGCACTTGGCTTTTTGTGGTACTGATTTCCATCGGCTCCGGCTTTTATCCGGCGCAGCGCGCCACGCGGCTGTCGTCGCTGGCGGCGATCCGCAGCGCGGACTGACGCGCCGGGGCGCGTCGGCCCTTCGGGGCTCTGCGCCCGCCAGAGCTGCGGCCAACGGGTTTGCATTTTGGATGGTTTCGGCATTGGATGGACATACTGTCACGCGAGAGGTGATGGTATGTCCTTTGGTTTTATCCTGCTGATCGTGGTCGCCATTCTGGTGATGTTCGGCGTGGGCCAGCGCGCGCTGGACAGGCTCCGGCTCACCGACAAGCAGGCGATGCTGTTCGTGGCGCTGATCATCGTGGGCGGCATCCTTCCGGATATTCAGCTGACGCCGCTGTTCGCCTTCAATATCGGCGGCGCGCTGATCCCGCTGGCGCTCTCGGTGTACCTGATTGTCCGGGCGGATACCGCCTGGGAGAAGTGGCGCGCGCTGATTGCCGCAGTGCTGGCGGGGGCGGCGGTATTCGCGCTGGGCCGCTTTCTGCCCGCGGAGCCGGAGCAGACCCAGATTGACCCCAACTACCTGTACGGCATCGCGGCCGCCGTGGTGGCGTACGTGTTCGGCCGGTCCCGCCGCGCGTCCTTTGTGGCGGGCACGGTGGGCGTGATGCTGGCGGATACCGCGCAGGCGGTGATCAACTGGAGCCAGGGCATCGATCAGGCGCTGGTCCTGGGCGGCGCGGGCGCCTTTGACGCGGTGATCATCGCGGGGGTGCTGGCGGTGCTCCTGGCCGAGCTCGTCGGAGAGCTGATCGAGCGCGCGATGCGCGGCGCGCGTACGGGGGAGGAGAGGGGAAAATGAAACGGCTGACCGCTCTGGGGCTGATCCTTTTGGTTTTGATGCCCGTTCCGGTCCTGGCGGAGGAATACGAGTACCAGGACGACGTGGTGTACCGCATCTACGACGAGGGCGGCGCGTACCTGACCTCCTACGCCGGCAAGGTGTACGCGGACGACGAATACATCGCTTCGGACGACAGGCTCTTTATCGTGACCGCCGTGGACGACGCCATGCTGACCGCCACCGCCAGTTATGTGGGCGTTGAAACGTACGAGGCGCGCATCGAAACCCAGTCGGTGTTTTCGGGCGCCGCCGCGGCCGCGGCGAGCCCCGCCGCATCGCCGGAAGCGCAGACATCCCCCTCCGCTTCCGGCGAGGGCAAGAAGGTTGTGGCCATGTACTCCACCCACACGGACGAATCCTACGAGCCATCCGACGGGACATCCTCCAAGACGAAGGGCGCGGGCATCCTGGACGTGGGCAACGCGCTCAAGGAAAACCTCGAAAAGCTGGGCGTTCAGGTGGTGTACGACGAAACCAGCCACCTGCCCCACGACGCCGGGGCCTACCGCAGATCCCGCCAGACCGCCGAGGAGCTTCTGAAAAAGCAGCCCGACGCGCTGATTGACATCCACCGGGACGGCATTCCGGACCCCGGAGAGTACAACGACACCATCGACGGCGAGCAGATGACCAAGGTGCGGCTGGAGGTGGGCCGGTCCAACCCCAACGCGGACGCCAACCGCAGCTTTGCCAAACAGATCAAGGCCACCGCCGACAAGATGTATCCGGGGCTGGTCAAGGACATCTTCATCGGCAAGGGCAATTACAACCAGGAGCTCTATCCGCAGTCGGTGCTGCTGGAGTTCGGCACCCACTCCACCAGCAAGGAGCGGGCGGTCCGGTCCACCGAGCCGATGGCGAAAGTCCTGGACCAGGTGCTGTTCGGCGGCACGGCAAAAGCGGAAGAAAATGTACAGCAAGGGAACAAATCCGCCGGGAAAGGCGTCTTATGGTTGGTGGGCGGCTTTATTGTCGCCGGGATTCTCTATGCGCTGGCCGCAACCGGGACTTTTTCCGGCATAAAGCGCAGGCTTGCCCGCGGCGCCAGCGAGGTGACGGGCGGCACCATCGGGCGCAAGCCCGACGATCCCAAGGACCCCAAATAAAACATGACGGTTGCGTAATAGTTTTGTAACCGTATGGATGCACAAGCGGGGATTTGCTGTGGTACAATGGTGCGTAGCGGACGAATGGTACGACCGGGCGGAAGAGAGGGGATCGCATGAAAATCCGCAAGAGTGTGCTTTGGTTGGTTTGCCTGGCGCTGGTCGCGTCTTTGACGCTCGCGCCGCTGAATGCGCTGGCCGCGAAGGGCAGGATATATAAGTCGACCGCGAGCGGCGTTCGCATCCGCGAAAAGCCGAAGTCCGGCTCCGAGATCATCGGCAAGCTCAAGAAGGGTGAGAAGGTCATCCATCTGAGCACCAAGAACAACTGGTGGCGCATCAAGACGTCCAGCGGCAAGACCGGATACGTATTCCCCTCGAACCTCAAGTACTACCGTACCTACGACGTGGGCAAGATCTACCGGGCCAGCGCCTCCAAGGGCATCAAGGTCTACAAAAAGGCCACCACGAAGGCCAGCGTCAAGGGCACGCTGACGCGCAAGTACAGCGTGGTGCTGCTGGCCAAGTCGGGCAACTGGGGCCTGATCCGGGTGATCAAAAACGGCAAGGTGGGCTACGTACCGCTGAAGAATCTGACCGCCGCATAAGCTGTGTTTCGTTAATAATGGCGGCCTCCGCGCCCATGGGCGCGGAGGCCGCCATTGCATTGGGCGCGCCCTTTTCTGTTTGTAATCCTCGCGGAAGAATGCTATAATAACTCCGTCGATGCGGAAATACTTCCGAGAAATGGAGAGGGCGCATGAAGGCTTACAACATCGCGGTGGCGGGAACGGGGTACGTGGGGCTGGTGGCGGGCGTATGCTTTGCGCACGTGGGGCACCGCGTCACCTGCGTGGACGTGGACGAGGCGAAGGTTGCGCGAATGCGCGCGGGCGAGTCGCCCATCTATGAGGAGGGCCTTGAGGAACTGATGCGCGAGACGATCGCCGCCGGGCGCATCCGTTTCACCACCGATTTCCAGGCGGCCTACCGCGAGGCGGACGCCATCTTCATCGGTGTGGGCACCCCCGAGCAGCCGGACGGTTCGGCCAACCTCACCCACATCGCCACCGTCGCGCGCCAGATCGCCGAGAGCGTGGAGAAGGACTGCCTGGTGGTGGTCAAGTCCACGGTGCCGGTGGGCACCAACGACAAGGTGGAGCAGTTCATCCACGATTTTCTGGCCCACGACGTCCGCGTGGAAGTGGCGTCGAATCCGGAATTTCTGGCCCAGGGCACGGCGGTGCGCGACACGCTCGAGGCGCAGCGCATCATCATCGGCACGAAGAGCGAGGCCGCGGAGCGGACGATGCGGGAGATCTACGAGCCCTTCGGGCTTCCGATCGTATCGGTGGGCCGCCGCAGCGCCGAGATGATCAAGTACGCCTCCAGCGACTTTCTGGCGCTGAAGATCTCCTACATCAACGACGTCGCCAACCTGTGCGAGCTGGTGGGGGCGGTCATCACCGAGGTCGCCCGCGGCATGAGCTACGACGAGCGCATCGGCAAGCGCTTTCTGATCGCGGGCGTCGGCTACGGCGGCAGCTGCTTCCCCAAGGACACCCAGGCGCTGCGCTTTCTGGCCCGGCAGTGCGGCTACCGGCTTCGCACCGTGGATGCGGCGGTGGAGGTCAACGAGGCGCAGAAGACCGTGCTGTTTGAAAAGGCGTGCCGCAGGCTCATCACCTTTGATCACCTGAAGGTGGCGGTGCTGGGCGTGGCGTTCAAGGCCGGCACCGACGATCTCCGGGAGGCGCCCTCCATCGACAACGTGCAGAAGCTTCTGGACGCCGGCGCGATCATCCACTTTTTCGATCCCGCCGCGGCCGCCGCCTTTGAGCGCCGGTTCCCGGGCAGGGTGTTTGCGGAGCGGACGCCCGAGGACGCGCTCTCCGGCGCCAACGTGTGCTTTGCGTTCACCGAATGGCCGGAGGTCCGCGCCCTTGCGCCGGAGATCTTCCGGCGCCGGATGCGCACGCCGCTGGTCTACGACGGGCGCAACCTCTTTGACCCGGCGCGCATGGCCGCCGCCGGCGTCGAGTACTACTGTGTGGGCCGGTCGGGCGTCGCCCCGGCCGGAAGAAAATGAACCAAGCGGCGCGCGCGCGCGTCAGATAGAGTAAATCCTGCCATCATCGGCTGGGAAACGGAGGGATGAGGGTGCTCGCAGCCGTCAATACGGGTTTGAAGGCTTTTTTCCTGTCCGGCGGGATCAACCTGATTCTCTACGTCCTGCTGGCGTCGGTTTTTCTGTACGGCCTGATCCGCGCCATCGCGCCGCTTTCCGGCACGCGGCAGGCGCTGGGCCGCGGCGTGCGGTCCCTGAAAAAGGGCGACAAGGCTCGCAGGTCCTGGCGGGAGGAGAGCTTTCTCGGTCCCGCCTTCGAGGCCCGCTGGAGCGCGTTTCTGAAAAACCAGGTGTTTCTGGAGGAGCACTTCGGCGGCTCTGCCCAGGTGGAGGATTATATCGGCGAGGACGATGCCTGCCCGCCGGGGGCGGTGGCGCTGGCCGAGTCCATTCCGGGAATCATGATGTCGCTGGGCTTTCTGGGCACGCTGATCGGCCTCTGGCAGGGGTTGCCCGGCGCGTCCGATATGGACCAGATGCTCTCCGCCGTCCGCGGCGCCCTGGCGCCCGCCATTACGGGCGCGGCGCTGGCGGTGCTGTTTTCGGTGGTCTTCCGCGCGTCGATGAGCGGCGTCCAGAGCGCCCTCGCCGCTTTCTACGACGCGCTGGCGCGCCACGCGCTGACGCCGCAGGTGGACCCCGCCGCCCAGACGGCGCTCGCCCAAAGGGAGCAGGCCAACCGCATCCAGCTGCTGGCGGACGACATTTCCGGCAAGCTGGCCGACCGCTTTGCGGCGGCGATGGCCAGGGCCGTGGAGCCGATGACGGACGAAATGCAGCGGTTCACCCAGTCCGCCTCGCGGGAGCAGGTGCGCGGCGTGGACGCGCTGGTCAGCCGCTTTGTGGGCCTTCTGGATGAGCGCATGGGCGGGGGCATGGAAAAACTGGCCCAGACCATCGACGGCCTGACAAAGAACCACCAGCAGATTCAGGATGACCTCAGGCGCGCCGCCGACGGCATGGCGCGGGTATCCCGGGATATGTCCGAGGCGCAGCGCGCTTCGGAGGAGATGGTGGAAAAGTTTGACGGCTACCTGACCCGGCTGGGCGGCGCCCAGGCGATGGTGGAGGAGGGCTACGCCCGCATTGCCGCCAACGTGGAGCACCTGGAGATCGTCGCGCGGCAGCAGAACAACTACCTGCTGTCGGTGGGCAAGTTGCAGACCGAGTGGTCCCGGGCGATGACCGGCTTCCAGGCCGCGGCGGACCAGTTCGCCAAGGTTTCCACCGACAATACCCTCTCCGCCAGCCAGGCCATGAACCGGGCCGCGGAGGAACTGAAAAAGTCCGGCGAGGCGCTGACGCAGGCGCACCAGGCGCTGTCCGCGGGCGTGGCGCGGGACCTGGATAAGGCCTACGGCGCCTTCTTTCAGAATGCCGGCAAGGCCACGGATCAGCTCAACTGGCTGATGGAGAACATCAAGGCCACGCTGGCCCGGCTGCCGGATCTGCTGGATGACACCGCCGCCATCTACGCGGGGCAGGCCGACCGGCTCACCGAGGCGCTGCGCCTGGCGCAGGCCGCGCTGGAGGACGCCGTTGACCGCATCGGCGCCTACGGAGGGCGATGACCATGCGCGGGCGAAGGCGCGCGCCGGGGGGCCTGCCGCTTGGCGCGCTGATGGCGCAGGTGGTGGTGGTGGTCGCCGTGGTGCTGGTGTTTGGAGCCTACCGGCAGCAGGGAGAAAACGTCCGGACGGCGGAGGAGGCCGCGTCCTTTCAGGCGCAGCTCAACCGCCAGGAGGCGGAGCTTGACCAGCGCCGGTCCGCGCTGGACGGGCGCGAAAAGAGCATCGAGGCGGGCGAAGCGTCGCTGACGGAGGCGCAGGGGGCGCTGGAAGCGGACCGGCTGCGGATCGAGGCGGACCGGTCCGCGCTCGAGGGCGATCAAAAGGCCCTCGCCGAAGGGCAGCGGGTGCTGGAGGAGGCGCGCAAGGCGTTTGAATCCGCGCAGGCGGATCTTGAGGCCCGGCAGTCGGGCCTTGAGGCACGGCTTCAGGACTACGAGGCGCTGCAAAAGGCGGTGGACGACGCGCTGGGCGCGCGGGGCCGCATCGCCTCGGCGCTGCGGTCGGCGTTCCTGTCGGCGGGCGTTTCTGCCACGGTCGATTCAAAGGGCGGCGTGGCGCTGGACGCCGGCGCGCTGTTCGCGGACGGGACCTCGACGCTGGACGCCGACGGCCGCGCGGTGCTGGACCGGCTCTTGCCCGCCTGGTACGCCGTGTTGCAAAGCGAGGGCGTTTCGGCGGTTTCGGTGGAGGGCTACGCGCCTCTGGGCGACGGGGAGGCATCCAGCCTGGCCGAACGCCGGGCGAGGGCCGTTTTGGAATATCTGGCCCGGACGCCCGCGCTGGACGGGGCGTCGCGGGCGGCGCTCGCCGCCGTGGGGCTCTCGGGCACCCGATCCGGCCCGGAGGGCGACGGCCGCGTCGTGCTCGGGTTCTTCCTGAACAACGACGCGCTCCGCGCGGCCAGGGCCGGATGAGCACGACCCCCGCATCCCCAAGGGAAGCCAGCTGAAATGGAGCGTTCTTGAGTGAAGTACATTCGCCGGACTCTGTGGTACATTGCGTCGCGCCTTCTGATCTTCAGCGTGATCGCGTCGGTTCTGATCCTCGCGTTCTACCTTTCGATGAACGCGTCCAACATCTACATCCTGCTCAGCGACGGCATGCGCCAGCGCACCCAGGTCATCCTGACGCGGGAGGAGCCGGAGTCCCTCAACAGCTTTTTTCGCGCGGATTTCCTGAAGAGCGACGAGGCGCTGGCGCTGGGGCTGTCCAGCCAGTCGCCTTATGTGAACTACAAGATCAGCGATTTTGAGTCGAGCGTCAAGCTGGAGTGGATCTGGAGCTGGCCCTGGGAGGATACCGCCCAGGCCACCATCGTCTACCGCGTGCCGGTGATCCACGGCAGCGTGGTGTCGGGCAAGACCGCGCTGGTCAAGTCGGGCGTGCTTACCAGCACGCCACCGGTCTGGCAGGGCGGGCGCTACAGTATGACCCTTTACCGGGTGAACGGCCAGTGGAAGATTGCCGGCATGAAGCAGACCCAGATCATTCTCGAGCCGGAGCCCACGCCCGCGCCCACCCTTTC
Source organism: Eubacteriales bacterium (assembly GCA_029974035.1). The sequence goes on from JARKQG010000107.1 coordinate 10,571, forward strand.
GCCGCAATGATCCTCACCCGCGCGCTTGGCGAGGGCGCCGGCCTCTGCCCGATGGCCGGCGTCACCGACGTCACATTCCGGCTGATCTGCCGGGAGATGGGCGCGGCCTTCTCTACCACGGAGATGGTCAGCGCCAGGGGGTATCTTTTGAGCCCCGGACACCGTGCGGCCGCGCAGCTTCTCATGCATGCGGAGCACGAAGGGCCGGTGGGCGTGCAGCTCTTCGGTCGGGATCCAACGGCCATGGCCGAGGCCGCGAAGCGGCTCTCGGACCAGGGCTTTTCCTTTGTGGACATCAACATGGGCTGTCCCGCGCCCAAGATCGTGTCCGGCGGCGAGGGCGCGGCGCTGATGAAGGAGCCGTCCGTCGCCGCCCGCGTCGTCGCCGCGGTGGTCCGCGCCACCCGCCTGCCGGTGACGGTCAAGATCCGCTCCGGCTGGGACGCGGACCACGTCAACGCGCCCGAGATGGCGCGCATTGCCGAGGGCGAGGGGGCCGCCGCCGTCACCGTGCATGCCCGCACCCGGGACCAGTTTTACGCCGGCCGGGCGGACAGGGGCGTGATTGCCGAGGCGGTCCGTGCGGTAGATATACCGGTAATCGGCAATGGCGACATCGCCTCCGGCCGGGACGCTGTGGACATGCTGCGTCAGACCGGCTGCGCCGGCGTCGCCGTGGTGCGCGCCGCCCGGGGCAACCCCTGGGTCTTTTCCGAGATCGCGCAGGCGATGCGGGGCGGAGACTGGCGGCCGCCCACGATCCGCGACCGGCTCGAAATGGCGATGCGCCACCTGGACATGCTGGCCGCCCTCCACGGCGAGGAGCGCGCGGTGCGCGAGATGCGCGGCCACGTGGCCGCCTACGCCCAGGGCGCGAAGGGCTGCGCGAAGCTGCGCGGCCGCGTGATGACGCTGACCACCGTGGAGGATGTGCGCGGGGCACTCCTTGATTTTTTGAACGAAGGTTGATCGATGCAGATGCGATTTTCGCCGCTTTTCAGCGGCTCCAACGGCAACGCGATTTACGTGGAGATGGGCGACGCGCGCATTCTGATCGACGCGGGCGTCTCCGGCACCCGGGTAGCCGGGGCGCTGAGGGCTCAGGGCGTCGCCCCGGAAATGCTGGACGCCATCCTGATTACCCACGAGCACTCCGACCACGTGCAGGGCGCGGGCATTCTGTCCCGCCGGTACGACATCCCGCTCTACGCCACCCGGGGCACCTGGGCGGCCATGGCGGACAAGCTGGGCCGCGTGACCCCCTCCAACGCGCGGGAGGTGCGCGCGCTGGAGGATTTTTACATCGGGCGCATGAGCGTCATGCCCTTCCGTCTGCCCCACGACGCGGCGGAGCCGGTGGGCTACTGCGTGTCCGCCCTTGGGCGGCGGATCGCGGTGGCCACCGACATCGGCAAGCTATCGGGCGAATGGCTGGAGGCGGTCATGAAGTGCGACCTGGTGCTGCTGGAGTCCAATCACGATGTGGACATGCTCAAGGCCGGCCGCTATCCCTATGAGCTCAAGCGGCGCATCCTGGGCAGCCACGGCCACCTGTCCAACGAGGACGCGGCCCGCGCCGCGGTGAAGCTGGCGCAGTCCGGGGTGGGGCACATCGTGCTGGGGCACCTGTCGGGGGAGAACAACTTTCCGGAGTTGGCGCTGCGCACGGTGCACGACGCCCTCGAGGCCCAGGGCATCCGCCCCGGCGTGGACATCGGCCTTGACGTGGCCCGGAGAAACGAACCCAACGGCGTCTATACCCTCCCCGCGGAGGGCGGCCGCCTTGCCGGAACGGAGGGAATGCCCTTTGTCTGGTTTTGATCCAAACCACCTGGAGGACGGGGACTTTCGCTTTTGGGCGCGCCGTCCGGCGATTCTTTCCGCCAACGCGCTGTACCTTCTGGCGGCGGCGGGCATTCCGCTTCTGTCGGTCGTCCTGGCGACGCTGATGGGCCTGATGGGCGTCCGGGCGACGGACGAGGCGCTCCTCACCCCTACGTCGCTGATCTACTATCCCTTTCTGATCGGGCTTCCGGTCTTATTGTACGCCCTCCGGCACGACGGCGTGGTCCGCGCGATGCGGCTGAACCCGCTGGCGCCGGGCATGGCCGTGGTAAGCGTGCTGGCGGCGCTGGCCGGCGTGATGGTGGCGCTGTCGCTGGGGTCCCTCTGGACGCTGGCGCTGGAGGGGATGGGCGCGCGGTTGGTGGACCAGTCGCTGCCGGTGGCGAAGACGACGGGCGCGCTGCTGATGCTGGTGATCTCCGGCTGCGTGATGCCGGGCATCTTTGAGGAGCTCCTGTTCCGGGGGCTCATCCTGAGCGCCTGGGAGCGGCGCGGCACCAAGTACGCGCTGGTGGTTTCGACGATGCTGTTTGCCGCGCTCCACGGCTCCATTCTGGGACTGCCCACGCAGATCGTGCTGGGCTTTGCCATCGGATACCTGGTGATCAATACCGACTCGTTGTACGCCGGCATGATCTACCACACGGTGCACAACGCGGCATTGGTGGCGCTTTCGCAGGTGCAGGCGCAGCGGCAGACGGCGGACGCCCTGGGGCAGACCCTCTACGAGAGCGTGGGCGGCACGGCGGGCGTGATGCTCCTGGCGCTGCAGGCGCTGGTCTACGGCGGCGTGTTCTGGGCGATTCTGGCGGTGTCCGGCTGGCACCGGGAAAGGCGTGGGAGGACATTCGAGCAGATCGCGCGGGTCGACCGCACGCCCCTCAAGTGGCAGGAACTGCTGGTGCTCCTGGCCGGCCTCATCACCGTGGGCGCGATGTACCTGCTGGACGTCCTGCAGATGGCGCGGGTGTACTAGATGAACGTTTTGATCGTCGCGGTCGGCAAGCTGAAGGAAGAATGGCAGCGGGCCGCCTGCCGCGAATATCTGAAGCGGCTGACGCGCTACGGGAATTTCGAGGTAATCGAGGTGCCGGATCAGCCGGAGCCCGACAGGGCGTCCCCGGCGCAGGTGCGGCAGTTGGTGGAAAAGGAAGGGCGGGAGATTCTGCGCCGCCTGCGCCCGGAGGACCGGGTGGTGGCGCTGTGCATCCGGGCGGACGCGCCGGATTCGGTGGGGCTGGCGAGGCGGCTCGAGGGCTGGGCGGACGGGCGGCGGCTGGCGCTGGTGATCGGCGGTTCGCAGGGGCTGTCGGAGGCGGTGCTGGCCCGCGCCGACGCGCGCCTGTCCTTTTCCAACCTCACCTTCCCCCATGCGCTGATGCGGGTGATCCTGCTGGAACAGCTCTACCGCGCCCAGCGCATTCTCTCAGGGCAGAAGTATCACAAGTAGAGGGGCGCAACGCCGATGGATTTTTGGGCTGGGGCGGGAAGGTTTGCATATCTGGCGCTCATGGGCGGCGGGCTGACGCTTGCGGCCATGCTGGGCGCGGGCGGCGCGGCGGCGCTGGCCCGGGGCATGGTGGCGGACGCGGACAGGCGCCGCATGGCGGGCGCGGCGCTCGGGCTGTGGGCCGCGGCCTCCGCGGCGGTTCTGGCCGGATCGTGGTTTGTGTTGCCGGACGCGCTGGCGCCGATGGCGGCGGGCTGCGCCCTGGCGTTGATGCGCCTGCTTGCGGCCCTCGGATTCGACGCGCGCGCCGCGCGGCCCCGGAAGGCGGATTTTTCCGCGCTGCTCCAAGCCGGTGGAAGGCCCCTGGCCGCGGCGGTGGCGTTTTTGATCGCGGCCTCCGTTGGAGGTTCGCTGCCGGGCGCGGCGCTGTGCGCGGCGCTTTTTTTGCTGCCGAGCGTGGCGCTGCGCCGCGAAGGGGCGGACGCCGCCCGCGCGGCGGGGCGGTTGACCGCGCTGGCGCTTCTGATGGCCGCGCTGCTGGCGCTTCTCCCCGGGCGGGGCAGGGCGCTGGCCGGGCTGGCCGTGGCATTTCTGGCGTCGGTTTCGCTGACCGCCGGGCCGAAGGCCCTTTTGCACCTGCCCTCCGCGCTCTACGAAGCCTACCTGCCCCTTCGGGCCTGGTGGATCCGCCGCAGGGCCTCTCGGTAGGCTCGGCTTCCGGGATAAAGCGCCGCCCGCGATTCTTCGCGGGCGGCGCTTTATTCATGGAGGTCACACCCCCGGGCGGGCGGACCGGGGCGGCTCGCCGGGCGGTTGGGGCAGCACCACGCGCATGCGCGTGCCGATGCCTTCGCGGGAGAGCACCTGAACGTAGCCGCCGTGGCTGTCCACGATCCACTTGGCGATGGACAGCCCCAGCCCCGCGCCGCCGGACTTGCGGCCCCGGGCCGGATCGGAGCGGAAGAAGCGGTCGAAGATTTTCGGCACGTCCTCGGCCTTGATGCCGATGCCCTCGTCCGTCACGCTGAAGGCGGGCGCGCCCTCCTCCAGCCCCACTTCCAGCAGGACACGCCCGCCCTCCGCGGTGTACTTGACGGCGTTGTCCATCAGGATCCGGGCGGCCTGCTTGATCAGCGCCTCGTCGCCGGTGACCGCCGGCGCGCCCTTGGCGCGGAAGGCGAAATGGTGGGCGGCGTCGATCATCCGGTATTCGTCGCACACCTCGGACAGGGTTTTCGCGAGGTCAAAGGGCGCAAAGGACAGGGTGTTCCGGCCGCTGTCGCCCCGGGCGAGGAACAAAAGCTGCTCCACCAGCCGGTTCATGCTGCGGGATTCCGCCTGAATGGCGGAGATTCCCTCCTCCAGGATGTGCTCGTCGGTCTTGCCCCAGCGGGCGAGCATGTCGGAATACCCCTGGATGACCGCGATGGGCGTGCGAAGCTCGTGGGAGGCGTCGGACACGAAACGCGTCTGCTCCACGTAGGATTCGTGTACGCGGCCGAGGAGGCTGTTGATGGCTTCCTCCAGCCCCTCGAGGTCCCGGTCGCCGGTTTTGAGGCGTACACCGCGGGCGGAGGGCGCGAGTCCGGCGATGGCGTCCTCCAGGGAATGCAGCTTGTCGGCGGCAAAGCGCTCGCTGGAGATGCGCTCGGCGGCACGGGTCATCTGCCGGACGGGCTTCATCATGCGCTCGGCGCTTTTGCGGCCGCCGCCCCACTGAAAGAGGAACACCACGCCCTGAGCCGTCAGCATCAGCGAAAGGAAGTGCCGGAGCGTGACGAAGTACGCGCCGGCGTCTGCCGAGCCGGACGCGCCCTCGGGCGTGACGAATTGGTATCGCGCTTCGTCCAGCCGCCGGTAGAAGGGGCCGTCCGCCCGGACATCCGAGAAGGAACGGCTGCTCATGAGCGAAAAGCCCGCGCCGGAGCCTTTCTCCGCCCGGTAGCAGAAGGCGCCCACCGCGATGGCGACGAGCAGGATATCCGCCGCCAGCATGGCACCAATCAGCCGCATGAGCCACATGCGGCTGATGCGGCGCACCGAGCGCGAAGCGCGCGCCTTTTCCCGATCCTTCCGGCTCATGCTTCCGGCTCCTTGATGGCGTAGCCCACGCCGCGCACCGTATGGATCAGCTTGACGCCGCAGGCCTCGTCCAGCTTGGCGCGCAGGTAGCGGATGTACACGTCCACCACGTTGGTTTCGCCCATGTATTCGTAGCCCCACACCCGCTCAAGGAGCGTCTCCCGGGTCAGCACGATGGACTTGTGCTCAAGCAGCGTCATCAGAAGCGAAAACTCCCGGTTGGTGAGCTCGAGCTCCCGGGTGCCGCAGGTGACCAGCCGCCGGGCCGCGTCCAGGCGGACCGGGCCGCAGGAAAGGAGCGGCTGACCCGCATTCGCGCCGCGCTTTCGCAGCGCAGCGCGAATGCGGGCCAGCAGTTCCTCGATCTGAAAGGGCTTTGTGATGTAGTCGTCCGCGCCCATGTCCAGCCCGGACACCTTGTCCATCACCGCGTCGCGGGCGGTGAGCATGATGACGGGGGCGTTTGAGCTCTTCCGGAAGCGGCGCAGCACCTCCAGCCCGTTCAACTCGGGCAGCATGATGTCCAGCAGCATCAGGTCATAGCCGCCGCTCTCGGCCATCTCCAGCCCTGCGCGGCCGTCGTGGGCCTTCGCCACTTCGTAGCCCTCGTGGGTCAGCTCCAGCTCCACAAAGCGGGCGATGCGCTCCTCGTCCTCGATCAAAAGGATCTTTGCCATATGCCTCCTGCCCCTTGACCGCCCGCATCGGGGCCGGCCAAGGGGTTGGCCGGCCCCGCAGGGTTACGGCTTGTCGTTGGTTCCGGTTTCCTTGCGCACCTCGCTGACGATGTTGTCGGCCACCTCGGAAGCCTTGTCCATCACGCGGTTGACCGCTTCCACGCCCGCGTCACCCTTGAGCGTGTACTTGAACCCGAAGAACAGCCCCACGATCAGAAGCGGCACCGTGATCCAGAAGCCGAAGATCAGCAGCAGGATCAGCACCATCAGCGGCAGCTCAAACAGCGCCTCGTCCCTGCGGGTGAACACCACAAAGTAGCGGCCCAGCCGGTTGACGCCGGCGGCGATTTGGCGGCCCACGCGGCCCGCGCGCTCACGGCGGCGGTGGCTGTCGCGGTCGTCCCGGGGTTCGCTGCGGGTGGAATAGTCCGCGCCGCCCGCCACCTTGCCCTGATTTTCCAACAGCACCAGCGCGTCCAGCAGGTTCCAGTCGGCGGCCTCCAGCGCGGCCTTGGCCTCCTCGTAGGATACGTTGGCCTTTTCGCGCAGTTTCTCAACCATTTCGTAGTGATCCATGATTTTCCCTCCGTTTTGTCCGTTTCTTTCCTTGTGACGGGATCATCATAGCATCCGGAGATTAGCGCGTCCTGACAGCATCATTAGAATGAGATTAGAATGCGGACAGGGTTTCCACATTTTGCGCGGGGCTACGGTTCCGCGGCGACCTCCGCCGCGGCCTCCCATTCGTCGAGAAGCGCGGCGAGATCCTCCTGGGCGGCGCGGTGCTCCCGGGCCACCAGCTCGCCGCCGCCGTCCTGATAGGTGGCGGGGTCGCCCATCCGCGCCTCCAGAAGCGCGATGGATTCTTCAGCCCGGGCAATTTTCTCCTCCAGGTCCGCCACGCGCCGCTCCAGCGCCTTCCTGGACTCCCGGCGCAGCCGCTCCCGCCGCTTCTGCTTTTCCTGCTCGGTGCGGGTGAGCCCGGCGGATTCGTCCGCCTCCTGGAACGCGGCGCGGCGCTTTTTGTCCAGATAGTCGTCGTAGTTGCCCAGGTACTCGTCGGCGCCGTCGGCGCGCATCTCCACCACGCGGCTGGCGATCTTGTTGATAAAGTAGCGGTCGTGGGAAACGGTCAGGATTGTGCCGGTGAATTCGGACAGCGCGTGCTCCAGCACCTCGCGGGAGTCCATGTCCAGGTGGTTGGTGGGCTCGTCCAGGAGCAGCAGGTTGTCCCTGCGGAGCATCAGCTTCGCGAGGGCCACGCGGCCCTTTTCGCCGCCGGAGAGGGTGGCGATGGGCTGGAACACGTCGTCCCCCGTCAGGAGAAACAGCGCCAGCGCGCCGCGGATCTGGTCGGGCTGCATGTAGGGGAAGTCGTCCCACAATTCGTCCATGGCGGTCCTTTCCGGGTGCAGCTGGGACTGCTGCTGATCGTAGTAGCCAAGGTCCACGTTGGCGCCGTAGGCCACGGTGCCCTCGTCCGGCGCGCGCCGCCCGGCGAGGATGTCCATCAGCGTGGTCTTGCCCACGCCGTTGGGGCCGATGATGGCCACCCGGTCCCCGGCGCGCACGGTCAGGTCTAAGTGCTGAAACAGCGCGCGCCCGCCAAAGCCCTTGGAGAGATTGCGCACCCGCAGCACTTCGTCGCCGGAGCGCCGCCGGGCGGTGAACTGAAAGCGCACCTTCTTTTCGCTGACGGGCTTTTCCACCCGCTCCATCTTTTCCAGGCGCTTTTCGCGGCTCTCGGCAGCCTTGATGGATTTTTCGCGGTTGTAGGAGCGGTAACGCTCGATGATCGCCTCCTGCCGGGCGATCTCGGCCTTTTGCATTTCGTATTCCTTCATCTGACGGGCCAAGGCCTCGCCCCGCTTCACCAGAAACTGGTCGTAGTTGCCCTCGTACTGGGTCAGCCGGGTCATGGAAAGTTCCGCCACCGAATCGCACACGGCGTTGAGGAAGTAGCGGTCGTGGGAGATCAGAAGCACCGTGCCCCGATACTTTTTGAGCGTCTCCTCCAGCCATGCGGCGGCGCCGAGGTCCAGGTGGTTGGTGGGCTCGTCCAGCATCAGGAGGTCGGGCTGGGCCAGCAGCGCCCGCGCCAGACAAAGCCGCGTCTTTTCGCCGCCGGAAAGGGAGGCGGCCTTCTGGTCCTGCCGGTCCCGGGCGAAGCCCAGCCCCGCCAGCGTGCCCTGGATGCGGCTGGGCCATTCGTAGCCGCCGTCCGACTCAAATCGGGCGGTGAGGCGCGCGTATTCGCCCGACAGCCGCTGAAAAAGCGCCCCGTCCGCGTGGCTCTCCGCCATTTCCCGCTCCAATTCGCGCAGGCGCGCCTCCTGCTGCTTGAGCGGGTCGAACACCCGCGCCAGCTCCTCCCACACGGTCAGGTCGTCCAGAATGTCGGCCTGCTGCGTGAGCAGGCCCACGGTGGCGCCCTTCATCAGCGAAACGCTGCCCTCGTCGGGGGCGATGTCGCCCGATATGATTTTTAACAGGGTCGATTTCCCGCTGCCGTTGACGCCCACCAGGCCCATCCGCTGGCCCTGCTTGAGCGTCAGGCTGACGTCCGACAGCACGCGGTTCATGACAAAACTCTTTCCAATCCCCTGAAGGGACAAAAGCACCATGCGCATTCACTCCCAAGTCTGCATTATAACAGAAACGCGCGTTTTAGGCAAAGAAAATGCCGCGATTCGGGGTTTTGATCGGAAGCGCGGCGTGGTATAATGGAGATTACGGAGGGGATGGGCATGCCGTTTGTCGCGGTGGTCACGGGCGGATCGAGGGGCATCGGCGCGGCGGCGGTGGCCGCCTTTGCCGCGGCGGGGTATCGCGTGGCGTTTCTCTACCGCAGCGACGACGAGGCCGCCCAGGCCGTGGCCGAGAAGACCGGCGCCATGGGGGTCAAGGCCGATGTGGCCCGCTCCGCGGACGTAGAAAAAGCCTTCGCGCGGGTTCGCGCGGGGCTCGGGGGCGTGGATGTGCTGGTCAACAACGCCGGAATTTCGGAATTCCGGCTGTTTGACGAGATTTCGGACGACGACTGGCGCAGGATGCTGGCGGTCAATCTGGACGGCGCGTTCTACTGCGCGCGGGCGGCGGCACGGGAGATGATCGCGCGAAAGCGCGGATGCATCCTGAACGTTTCGAGCGTGTGGGGCGTATCCGGCGCCTCCTGCGAGGCCCACTACGCCGCGGCGAAGGGCGCGGTGATCGCGCTGACCAAATCCCTCGCGCAGGAACTGGGGCCCTCCGGAATCCGCGTCAACGCCGTGGCGCCCGGCGTGATCCGGACGGACATGAACGGGGCGCTGGACGACGAGGCCATCCGGGACCTGGAGCAGCGCACGCCCCTCGGACGGCTGGGAGAGCCGGAGGAAGTGGCGGCGGCGCTGGTCTTTCTGGCGGGGGCGGCGTTCATCACCGGACAGGTGCTGGGGGTGGACGGCGGATTCCGGTGATCCTCAGGGCATGAGCTTTGCGGCGTACTGCCGCGCGAGGCGCGCGATCACCTCGCCGTTGGTGAGCCGGGTTGCGTCCGGCGCGCTGCCCAGGGTGCAGGCCGTCCGGATGGCGTGGCGGATCGCCCGCTCCACGTTGCGCTGGTCCGTCTGAAAGGCGCGGGCGACGGCGGGGTAGATCTCCGTGGTGATCCGGCCCGAAAGGCTTTCCATCCGGGCGGCCATCGTGACGGCCAGGTGCAGGTAGCGGTGGCCCGCCGTGCCGGGCGTGATGCCCACGGACGCCAGCAGCGGGCTGACCGGGTCCTCCAGGTTGCCGACGGGCGAGGCCAGCGTTCCGACGTCCTCAAAGTGCACGCTGTCGCGCACGCGGCTGACCAGCACCGCGGGGTCCACCGGCTTGATCATGTAATAACAGGCGCCGAGGCTCATCGCCTGGCGGATGAAGCAGTCCCGCGTCAGCTCCGACAGCACGACGACGCGGATGCCCAGCTTGGCCCGGAAGAGGGCCTCCATCAGCGCGAAGCCGTCCAGCACCGGCATGACAAGGCCCGTGACCATCACGTCCGGGCGCGCGGTGAGCGCGGTTTTGAGCGCTTCGGCGCCGTCGTAGGCCGTGGCGACGACCTCCAGGTCGTCCTCCCGCTGCAGGGTGTCCCGCGTGCCCTTCACGAAGGCGGCATTGCTGTCGACAAGCATGATTCGGACGATGGACATGGATGCGCCTCCGTTCCCAAGAATGGATATCAGTAAATTTAATTATATCTCAAAATGTGAGAATATAAAAGATTAATTTACTGACCATAAGTGCGTATATACGTAAATAGTCATCTTTTTTGAAGGCTGAGTTGTGTTAACAATTGGCGAAGGCGGACAAAACGCCTTTGCTCCGGAAGGGAGTGCGACATGACGGTTCTGATCGACGGGCGTCCGGTGGAGGCTGCGGAGGGCGCGCAGTACCGTGACCTGATCCAGAGGCTCTGCCCCGAGGCGCCCCGGCGCGTGCTGGGCGTGAGCCTCCGGGGCAAGACGCTGCCGCTCAGCGCCCGGGCCGAGGCGGGCGCCGCGGTGGAAACGCTGACCTATCAATACGAAGAAGGCGCGCGTATTTACGAGCGGTCGGTGCGCTTCGTGCTGCTGCTGGCAATCCGGGAGCTGTTTCCGGAGGTCCGGGTGCGCATGGAGAACAGCACGCAGACGGGGCTGTACGCGCGGCTGACGGGCGTGACGCTGACCGCCGCCATGGTCCGGCAGATCGAGGACCGGATGCGCGCGCTGGTGGCGGCCGACATGCCCTTTGAAAAAAAGGTGATCACCCGGGCCGAAGCCATTCGCTACTTTGAGCGCGAGGGGCAGATGGACAAGGTGCAGCTTCTGAAATACCGCCCCTTCGAGCACTTCCAGCTCTACAAGTGCGGCGAGATGCTGGAGTATTTCTACGGCGAAATGGCGCCCTCCACCGGCTACACGCCGGTATTCAAGCTGGACTTTTACATGCCGGGGCTGGCGCTGTCGCTTCCGGACCCGGCGGACCCGGCCCGCCCGGCCGAATTCCGCGATCAGCCCAAGCTGATGCGCTGCTTTGACGAATCCTCCCGCTGGGCGGAGATCCTGGGCTGCGAAAACGCGGCCGACCTCAACGAGATGATCGCCGGCCGAAGGCTGCGCGAGTTCATCCGCATCAACGAGGCGCTGCAGGAGCGCTCGATCAACCTGATCGCTGACGAATTTCAGAAGAGCGGCGCGCAGCTGATCCTGGTGGCGGGGCCATCGTCCTCGGGCAAGACCACCTTCGCCCACCGGCTGCGGATCGTGCTGCAGGCCCGGGGCTTCAGGCCCTACAAGCTGTCGCTGGACGACTACTACATCGACCGGGAGAAGATCCCCGTGGACGAAAACGGCGAGGTGGACCTCGAGCGCATCGACACCCTGGATCTGCCGCTTTTCAACGAGCAGCTGGTGCGGCTAATGCAGGGGGAGACGGTGGAGGCGCCCTCTTTTGACTTTCCCACCGGCCGGCGTTTGGAGCGAAAGCACGCCGTGCGCGTCGAACACGGCCAGCCGATCCTGGTGGAGGGCATCCACGCGCTCAACGACCAGCTCACCAGCGAAGTGCCCCGAGGCAGCAAGTTTCTGATCTACGTCAGCGCGCTGACCACGCTGAACCTGGATGACCACAACCGCATTCGCACCACCGACGCCCGCCTTCTTCGCCGCCTGGTGCGCGACCACAACTTCCGCGGCGCCACGCCGGAGGACACGCTGGCCATGTGGCCCTCTGTCCGCCGGGGCGAAGCCAACTACATCTTTCCGCACCAGGAGAAGGCGGACATCATGTTCAACACATCCCTGGTGTACGAGCTGCCGATTTTGAAAAAATACGTCTATCCGCTGCTGTGCGACATTCCGCCGGAGAGCCCCCACTTTACCCGCGCCCGGTCGCTGGTGAAGTTTCTGAACTACATCCAGACCGCCGACGTGGAGGATGAGATTCCGCCCAACTCCATTTTGCGGGAGTTCATCGGCGGCTCCTGCTTTTACCGGGAGGACGACTGATGGAGACCATTTTCTGGGAGGATGGCGCGCCGGTCATTCTGGACCAGACGCTTTTGCCGGCGCGGGAAGACTACCTGCGCATCGAAACGGTGGAGGCCATGGCCGAGGCTATTTGCCGCCTCAGGGTGCGGGGCGCGCCCCTCATCGGCGTGGCGGCGGCTTACGGCATGGCCCTTTCGGCGCGGCGAAACGCCGCAGCGCCGGATTTTCTGGGCGCGGTGCGCGCCGACCGCCTGCGGCTCATGGGTACGCGGCCCACGGCGGTCAACCTGTTCTGGGCGCTGGACCGGGCCATGGCGGAGATCGAGGGCGCCTATGCCGCCGGCGGCGCGGCGGGCGCGGCGGAGGCCGCCCGCGGTCTGGCGGACCGGATGAAGCGCGAGGACGCGGCCGTCAACCGCACCATCGGCGCCCACGGGCAGGCGCTGATCGCGGATGGGGACGGCATCCTCACCCACTGCAACGCCGGCGCGCTGGCCACCGCCGGCCATGGCACCGCGCTGGGCGTGATCCGCTCGGCGGTCGAGGCCGGAAAGCGCGTGCACGTCTACGCCGACGAGACGCGGCCGCTCTTGCAGGGCGCGCGGCTGACGGCGTGGGAGCTGCAAAAGGACGGCATCCCGGTGACCGTCCAGTCCGACGGCATGGCGGCGGTGCTGATGGCGGCAGGCAAAATCCAGCGGGTGATCGTCGGCGCGGACCGCATCGCGCGAAACGGCGACACGGCCAACAAGGTGGGCACCTACGGCCTCGCGGTGCTGGCAAAGGCCCATGGCATTCCCTTTTACGTGGCCGCGCCCAGGTCCACCATCGACCCGGACATCGCCTCCGGCGCGTTGATCCCCATCGAAATGCGCGATCCGGACGAAATGCGTCTTTTCCAGGGCGTCCGGTCCGCGCCGGAAGGCGTCGACGCCTTCAATCCCGCCTTCGACGTGACGGGCGCGGCGCTCATCGCGGGCATCGTCACCGAGGCGGGCGTGCTGCGGCCGCCCTACGGGGCGTCCATCGCCCGCGCCATGGAAATCCCGGTCTGACTGCATAAATCCTCCCGCAACGCGCAAAATATGGGCGCAAGGGAGGGTTCTTCATGAACGGTATGAAAAAAGGTTTGCTCTTTCTGATGCTGCCGGTCGCGCTCAGCCTGGCGCTGGCGGGGTGCTTCCGCACGACCACCGATGTGTCGCCCACCGCCACGCCCGTGCCGCTCGTGACCGGCATGCCCGGCGCGACGGACCTTGCGGGCGGCACGATGATGCCCGGATCGACCCCGATGCCCGGTTCGACCATGTCGCCCGGCCAGCAGTTTGACTGGGCCACCCAGGCCACCACCGTCGAAAGCCGGATTAACATGTTCTCCGAAATCCAGGAGAGCAGCGTCGTAACCAGCGGGAACACCGCGCTGGTGGGCGTGGTGTTCACTCCCCAGTACAAGGGGGAGATGACTCAGCGCATCCGCGACATGATCGCCGGCGAGGTCATGGCCGCCGACCCCAGCATTCAGGTGGTGGCGGTGACGGCGGAGGCCCAGGACGTGGCCACCGTCAAGCAGCTGGCGCAGCAGCAGCGCTCCGGCGCCAGCGCGGACCAGCTCAAGACCGAGGTGGAGAAGATCGTCCGCAACGCGACCACGCTGCGCTGACGAAAATCCAGAGAAAAAGCGCCGGGCCTTCCGCGTTCGCGGCGGCCCGGCGCCTCTTTGCGCGCCCGCCCCTATGCGCCGAAGACCTGCCGAGCCCGCTCCATCCGCGAAATGACCGGCACCTCGAAGGGGCAGTTGGCTTCGCAGGCGCCGCAGGCCACGCATTCGTCCGCCCGGTGCCCGAGCGCCAGGTAGTGGGCCCGGACGGTGCCGATCTCGTCGCCCAGTTCCGCCAGGTCCAGGTATTTCATGACCTGGGCCACGTCAATTTCCGACGGGCAGGGCAGGCAGTGGTTGCAGTACATGCACTGTCCGGCGGGGGAGAAGCGCATGCGGCTGAGCGCCCGCGCGTAGTCGCGCTCCGGCCCGGGCGTGGTTTCGTAGGCCGCGGCGGCGCGCACCTCCCCGGGCGTTTTGCAGCCCACCAGCACGCTGGCCACGGCGGGCCGCGTCAGCGCGTAGTGCACGCACTGGGGCGCCGTCAGCGCCGTGCCGAAGGGGGAGCGGCGCGCGTCCAGCAGCGCGCCGGAACCCAGCGCCTTCATCACGGTCACACCCACGCCCCGCGCCTCGCAGGCGCGGTACAGCTTGACCCGCTCCGGCCGGGGCGTGAAGGCCTCAAAGCCCGAATAGGCGTCCCGGCTCATCAGGTCCTCCACCTCGGCTTCCGGCGGCATCGCGTCATAGGCCGGATTGACGGAGAACATCAATACGTCAATCAAACCGGTTTCGATCATCTTCAGCGCCGTGACCGGATCGTGGGAGCTCATGCCCACCGCCCGGATGACGCCCTCCTGCTTCAGCTTCCGCGCATAGTCCAGCATGCCGCCCTCCAGCACCAGGTCCATGTCCGCCTGGGTGTCCACAAAGTGCAGCATGCCGATGTCCATGTAGTCCGTGCGCAAAAAGGCGAGCAGGTCCTCAAAGAAGCGCCGGTACTGCTCCGGCTTTCGCACGCGGCAGTACTGCCCGTCCACCCATCCGGCGCCGATGTGGCCCTGGATGTGCATGCGCACCCGGCGGCCGGAGAGCGCCCGGCCCAGGTCCATGCGCACCTGGGGCTGGGACATGAAGACGTCCATGAGGTTGATGCCCTGCTCAAAGGCCTCGTCCAGCACGGACCGGATGGTGGAAAGGGGCTTGTCCTGCAAATGCTCGCAGCCCAGGCCGACCTCGCTGACCCTGAGGCCGGACGCGCCCAGCGGCCGGTAGATCATTGGCGTTCCCTCCCGAAGCAAAATGGCTACAGGTTCATCGCCCGCTTGACCGCGGAAAAGCAGTCCACCGCGAAGGCCAGATCCTCGCGGGTGTGGGCGGCGCTGACCTGGGTGCGGATGCGCGCCCTGCCCTGGGGCACCACCGGATAGCTGAAGGCCACCACGTACACGCCCATGTCCAGCATGCGGGCCGCAAATTCGGCGGCGACGCGGGCGTCATAGAGCATCACCGGCACGATGGGATGGGTGCTCTCCGGCACGTCAAAGCCCCGGGCCTTGAGCGCGCCGCGGAACCAGGCGGTATTTTCCGTCAGGCGGCGCCGCGCGCCGTCGCTCTCCTTCTGCATGTCCAGCACCTTGAGGGTGGCGGCGCACACCGCCGGGGCCAGGGTGTTGGAAAAGAGATAGGGCCTGGACTTTTGCCGAAGCAGCGCGACAATCGCCCCGGAGGCGGCGGTATAGCCGCCCGACGCCCCGCCCATCGCCTTGCCGAAGGTGCCCGTCAGGATGTCCACGCGGCCCATGACGCCCGCGTATTCCGGCGTGCCCCGGCCGTTTTCGCCCATGAAGCCCACCGCGTGGCTGTCATCCACCATGACCAGCGCGTCGTACTTTTCCGCCAGATCGCAGATGCCCCGGAGGTTTGCCACGAACCCGTCCATCGAAAACACGCCGTCGGTGGCGATGAGGCGGATGCGGGCGGAGGCCGCCTCCTTGAGCTTTTCTTCGAGGTCCGCCATGTCGTTATTTTTATAGCGCAGCCGCTTCGCCTTGCAAAGGCGCACGCCGTCGATGATGGAGGCGTGGTTCAGCTCGTCGGAGAGGATGGCGTCCTCCGGCCCGAGCAGCGCCTCAAAGAGCCCGCCGTTGGCATCGAAGCAGGAGGCGTAGAGGATGGCGTCTTCCATGCCGAGAAACTCCGCCAGATGCGCCTCCAGCTGCCGGTGCAGCCGCTGCGTGCCGCAGATGAACCGCACGGAGGACAGGCCAAACCCCCATTCATCGTAGCTGGCCTTCGCCGCGGCGATGATCTCCGGGTCGTCGGCGAGGCCCAGATAGTTGTTGGCGCACAGGTTGAGAAGGCCCTTCGCCTTCGCGGTGTCGATGCGCGCGCGCTGCGGCGAAGTGATGATCCGCTCGCTTTTCATCGTACCCGCGGCCTCGATGTCCCCGAGCGCCCTCTGAAAGTACCCCAACGCGGTTTTCATGGTTTACGCCTCCCAGTCCAAAATCACCTTGCCGCTGTGCCCGGTATTCATCGCGGCAAAGCCCTGCTCAAAATCTGAAAAATGGAAGCGGTGGGTGATGAGGGGCGTCAGGTCCAGCCCGCTCTCCACCATCGCGGCCATCTTGTACCAGGTTTCGTACATCTTGCGGCCGTAGACGCCCTGCAGCGTCAGGCCCTTGAAGATGACCTCGTTCCAGTCGATCTGGGCGTCCCTGGAGAAGATGCCCAAAAGCGCCACCTTGCCGCCGTTTCGCATGTGGTCCAGCAGCTGATGCAGCGCCTGGTCGCTGCCGCTCATCTCCAGCGCCACGTCAAAGCCTTCCACCATGTGGTGGGCGCGCATCACCTCGCCCAGGTCGTTTTGCCCCACGTTGATGGCGAAAAGGCCCATCTTCCGGGCCAGATCCAGCCGGTATTCGTTGATGTCGGTGATGATCACCTGGCGCGCGCCGTTCTTTTTGCAGATGGCCGCCGCCATGATGCCGATGGGCCCCGCGCCGGTCACCAGCACGTCCTCGCCCACCACGTCAAACTGCAGCGCGGTGTGGGTGGCGTTGCCGTAGGCGTCAAAGAAGGCCACCACCTCCTCCGGCAGCGCCTCGTCGATGGGCACCACGTTTTTGGCCGGAAGGCAGAGGTATTGGGCGAATGCGCCGTCGCGGTTGACGCCCACGCCCACGGTGTGCTTGCACCACTGGGCATTGCCGCCGCGGCAGTTGCGGCAGTGGCCGCAGGTGATGTGGCCCTCGCCGCTGACCCGCTGGCCCGCCTTGAGCCCTTCGACCCCTTCGCCCAGGGCCTCGATCACGCCCACGTACTCGTGGCCGATGGTCAGCGGCGGGACAATGTGCCTCTGGCTCCATTCATCCCAGTTGTAGATGTGCAGATCGGTGCCGCAAATGGCGGTCTTGCGAATGCGGATCAGCACCTCGCCGTAGCCGACCTCCGGAATCGGAACCTTTGTCAGTTCGAGCCCTTTGCCCGGGCGCGCCTTGACCAGCGCGTACATTTCGCCCCTCATGCGTGCAACCCTCCTCGTTTACCCGCGGGCAGGAATCAATTCCCAGCCCCAAGTATAGCACGCCCCGCCCGGAACGTCCACCGGAAAGTGGCGCGGGCGGGGCGGGGGCGTTTTTACTTTCTTCGCTAGCAGGTACCGGGGCGCTCTGTTCCGTACAGCACATCAATCCGGTGCTTTTTGAAAAAGTCCATGTACCGGGCGGGGGGCTGGCGGTCCGTGACCACGGTGGAAACCCGCTCCAGCGGACAGTAGGAGATCATGGCGTCGTGGTCAAACTTGGTGTGGTCGGCCATCAGCACGATCTTTTCACAGTTGGAGGAGATCACGCGCTTGATCTCCGCCTCAAAATACGTGGTGTTGGTCAGCCCCCGCTTGATGGATACGCCCGTGGCGGCCATCACGGCGATGCGCACCGACAGCGTGCGGATGGAATCCAGGCTGGAGATCCCCACAAAGGCACCCAGCGACGCGTTGTAGATGCCGCCCAGCGAGATCGTGTTGAGCTCCTTGAGGCGGCTGGCCTCGTTGATGGCGATCAGGCTGTGGGTGACCAGCGTCAGCCCCTTTTTGGCGCCCAGGTGGCGGATCACGTTGTAGGTGGTGGAGCCGGAATCAATGAAGACGGTGGTGTTGTCGGGGATGGCCGCGGCGGCCAGTTCTCCAATCAGGCGCTTGCCCGGCACGCTCATCTGAAAGCGCCGCGGCATGGAGATCAGCGAGGCGCTCGTGCGCGCCGCCGCCCCGCCGTAGACCTTGGAAACGTGGCCCCGGGCCTCCAATTCGTCCAGATCACGCCGGAGGGTGTTGATCGAAACCTCAAAGTGCCGCTTGAGATCGGATATGGTAACTTGCTCATTTTGCAGAATGTACTGCTCCATGGCGTCCAGACGGGCGGTTTTCATAAAAATCCCTCGATATGCATGCGGAATTTTTGTGTATCATAGCATAATCATTGAAGCCCTGTCAATCCGTATGAGATTTTGTGTTGAGAAAATAACACAATAAACCAATCATTTTGAGTAACTTCACCATTTTCTATTGACTTTACAAAGCACTCTGGATAAAATGATGACAACGTTGATCATGGGGCGGGCGCCCCGATTTTAGAGGATAGCCGGCGGCGGGCCCCGCCCCGGAGATCAATATCGGAACGGAGGGAAACCCATGAAAAAGACTTTCGCGATCCTGTTGGTTGTGCTCCTCTCGATAATCGCCTTTGCTCCCGGCCTTGCGGAAGGCACCATCGCCGTCAACCTCAAGACCCTGTCCAGCGAGTACTGGCAGAACGTGAAGGCCGGATGCGACGCCGCGGCGGCCGAACTGGGCGTGACCATCGACGTGCAGGGCGCGGCGGCGGAGACGGAAATCGCCGAGCAGGTGGCCCAGCTGGAGACCCAGCTGGCGTCGAACCCGGCGGCCATCGTCATCGCTCCGCTGGACGGCGACGCGGTGATCGGCGTGCTTCAGTCCTCCGGCTACACCGGCCCTGTGATCTTCTGCGACACCGACTGCGCCTATGAGCAGAAGACCTCCTTCGTCGGCACGTCCAACGAAGAGGCGGCCTATACCGGCGGCGTGTACGGCGTCAAGATCAACGGCGACAAGACCGGCGCGGTCATCATCTACGGCCAGGAGGGCGACAACACCTCCAACCTGCGCAAGGCGGGCTACGAGCGCGCGCTGAGCGAGGCGGGCATTACGCCGCTGGCTGAGCTCTCCGGCAACAACACCACCGACGGCGCCACCAAGGTCATGGAAGACCTGCTCAACTCCTATCCCGACCAGATCAACCTGGTGCTGTGCATGAACGACGATACCGCCATCGGCGCGCTCAACGCCATCGAGGCGGCGGGCGCCGAGGGCATCAACGTCATCGGCTTTGACGGCAACGCCAGCGCCGTGGAGCTGATCGCCGCCGGCAAGCTGACCGCCACCGTGGCGCAGCAGCCGGTGCTGATGGGCGATCTGTCCATCCGGACCGCCGCCAGCGCCGTCAAGGGCGATAAGGTGGACGAGCGCGTGGTGGTCGACACCGTCATCATCGACGCGTCCAACGCCGCCGAGTTCATGAAGTAATCCGGGCGCCGGAACGGCCTTCTGCGGACGACCCGGCGCACCCGGGTCGTCCGCAGGTCCATCCGAACCCCGGCCCCGGCATCAGGAGGTGGCTGAATGAACGAGTACGTCGTGGAGCTCCGGCATGTGACCAAGAAATTCCCCGGCGTGGTGGCGATGCGGGACATGCACATTGGCATTCGTCCCGGCGAGATCCACGGGCTGATCGGCGAGAACGGCGCCGGAAAATCCACGCTCATCAAGGTGCTCACCGGCGTCCACGCGCCCGAGGAGGGCGAGATCTTTGTGGACGGCAAAAAGGTGAACTTTACCAGCCCCGTCAAGGCGCGGGAGCACGGCATCGCCTGCGTGTACCAGGAGCTGGGCATCGTGCCCATGCTCAGCGTGGTGGACAACGTATTCATGGGCCGGAAGGTGAAAAACCGGCTTGGCCTTCTGGATTATCCGAGAATGCACCGGGAAGCCCACGAGGCACTGGCCATGCTGGGCCATCCCGAAATCGATACGCGCAGGGAGTGCGGCAAGCTGGGCATCGGCCTTCAGCAGATGGTGGAGATTGCCAAGGCGGTGTCGCTGAACGCGAAACTGCTCATCATGGACGAACCCACCTCCTCCCTGGGGGAGCAGGAGGTCCGCCAGCTGATGACCACCGTCCGCAGGCTTCGGGAAAGCGGCATCGCGATCCTCTTTGTATCCCATAAGCTGGAGGAGCTGTTTGAGCTGTGCGACCGCGTCACCGTGATGCGCGACGGCGAGCACATCCTGACCGAGGACATGCGCGGCATGACGAACGACCGGTTGATCCGGGCGATGGTGGGGCGCACGCTGGAAAACCAGTTCCCCAAGGTGCCCGGCGTCAAGGGCGAATGCTACCTCAGGGTGGACCGCCTGAGCGAGGCGGGCGTGCTCCGCGACGTGAGCTTTGAGGCCTACGGCGGGCAGATTCTGACCTTCGCGGGGCTGGTGGGCGCGGGCCGCACCGAAACCATGCGCGCCATTTTCGCCGCGGACAGGGCCGACGGCGGCGACATCTACATCAAGGGAAAAAAGGTATCCATCAAAAGTCCCGGCGCCGCCATCCGGCACGGCATCGCCTTTCTCACCGAGGACCGGAAGGGCCAGGGCTTGGTGCTCAGCCAGTCGGTCAAGACCAACATGATCCTGGCCAACATGAAGCGGTTCCAGCGCGGCCCGCTCCTGAAAAACCGCCAGATTGATCGCGACAGCCGCGCGCTGGTCAAGACGCTGCGCATCAAGACGCCCTCGGTCAACGAGGTGACCATGCAGCTCTCCGGCGGCAACCAGCAGAAGGTGGTCATCGGCAAGTGGATCAACTGCGACGCCGACATCTACATCTTTGACGAGCCCACCCGGGGCATCGACGTGGGCGCGAAGGTCGAGGTCTACAACGTGATGAACGACCTGGTGCGCCAGGGCAAGTGCATCATCATGGTTTCGTCCGAGCTGCCGGAGGTGCTGGGCATGAGCGACCGCGTGATCGTCATGCGCGGCGGGCGCATCATGGCGGCGCTGGACCGCGAGAGCGATCACTTCAATCAGGAAGACATCATGCGCGCCGCGTGGGGAGGAGAGGTCGGATGACGAACGCCACAAGTACCGCACCGAAGAAAAGGACCGGCATCGGCGACATTTTAATGAGACTGGGGCCGCTGATGGTCCTGGCGATCCTGTTTATTGTGTTCTCCATCGCGCTTCCGGACAAGTTTCTGCGGGTTTCCAACCTCATGAACATCCTGAAGCAGACATCCATCAACTGCCTGATCGGCTCGGGCATGCTGCTCACGCTGATCACCGCGGGCATCGACCTTTCGGTGGGCTACAACACCATCCTGGCCACCTGCGTCATCGGCGTGCTGATGCAGAATTTCGGCATCACCAACCCCGCGGTGCTGATCCTGAGCGCCATCCTGGTTTCCACGCTGGCGGGGCTTGTCAACGGCGTACTGCTGACCCGGCTGGACCTGCCGCACCCCTTTGTGTCCACGCTGGGCATGAAGTACGTATTCTGGGGCCTGGCGCTGCTCATCACCAGCTCCAAGACCATCGGCTTCACAAACAAAGGCATCGATCCGGTGCTGTGGATCGGCAAGGAGACCATCTTCAGCTTCGGGTTTCCGGTGAGCTTTCTTCTGATCCTTTTGATTTACGCCATATTCCACGTGTTTCTCAACCACACCGCGCTGGGCCGCCAGATCTACTGCGTGGGCGGCAACCCGGAGGCGGCGCGCATGTCCGGCATCCGCTCGGAGAACGTGTTGACCATCGTCTATACGATTTCGGGGCTCATGTGCGGCATCGCGGGCGTGGTGCTGGCAGGGCGGCTCAACACCGCCAACACCGCTTCGGCCGCCACCTACGATACCGACGCCATCGCCGCGTGCATCATCGGCGGCGCGTCCTTCCGGGGCGGCAAGGGCACCATCTGGGGAACGCTTCTGGGCGCGCTGCTCATCTCCGCCATCCGCAACGGGCTGAACCTGTTCAGCGCGGGCAACGACATCCAGTACATCGTCATCGGCTCGGTGATCATCGTGGCGGTAACCATCGACGTGACCCGCGGCAAAATCGAGGCGCGCGCCCGCAAGATGGCGACCGCGTAGGAGGGCAGCATGTTTCAGAGCGACAGGGTTTTCCTGGGCATCGCGCCCATCGGTTGGTGCAACGACGACATGCCCGAGCTGGGCGCGGAGAACACGTTCCGCCAGACCGTCAGCGAAATGGCGCTGGCCGGCTTTGCCGGCACCGAAATCGGCAACAAGTACCCCGCCGACCCCGAAGCGCTCCGGCGGGAACTGGATCTGCGGGGCCTTAAGGTCGCCTCCCGCTGGTTCAGCTCGTTCCTGCTGGACAAGCCCTACGCCGAGGTGGAGGCGGATTTCCTCCGCGCGCTGGACTTTCTTTCCGCGGTGGGCGCGGCGCGCGTCAACGTGTCCGAGCAGAGCGGCTCCATCCAGGGCCGGCCGGACGTGCCGGTGCTGGACGGCAGAAAGCGCGTGATGGACGAGGGGGAATGGGCCCGCCTCACCGAGGGGCTGAACCGGCTGGGCCGGGCGGCGACGGCGCGGGGGTTCAAGCTGTGCTTCCACCACCACATGGGCACCGTGGTGGAGAGCGCCGCGGAGACGGACCGCATGCTTCGGGAAACCGATCCGGACCACGTGTTTCTGTGCTATGACACCGGCCACTTCGCCTTCGCGGGGGAGGACCCGCTGGCGGTGCTCCGGGCGCACGCGGGCCGCGTGGGCCACGTGCACCTGAAGGATGTGCGGCGCGCTGTGGTTGACCGGGTGCGCCGGGAGGGGCTGAGCTTTCTCCAGGCGGTCCGGGCGGGCGCCTTCACCGTGCCCGGCGACGGCTGCGTGGACTTCGATCCCATCTTCCGGGAGCTTTCCGGCGCGGGCTACGAGGGCTGGCTTCTGGTCGAGGCCGAGCAGGATCCGGCGAAGGCCGACCCGCTGGAGTATGCGCTCCGCGCCCGCGCCTACATCCGCGGGCACGCGGGGCTGTAAAGGAGGCAGCATGTACATTCAAAAGGACATCGGCCCGGGCTACACCCCCCTTCTGACGACGCCCGGCGAGGACGCGGGAACGGGGATGGACGTGGGGCTTCTGGCGCTGGAGGACGGCGCCCGCTGGGAATTTTACGAGCCGGAGAAGGAAACGGCGCTGCTCCTTCTGCGCGGCCGCGTGCGCTTCGAGTGGGGCGACGTCGACTGCGAGGCCTGCCGCGTGCATCTGGCCGAGCGAGCGGACGAGTTCCGCCACGATCCCTGGTGCCTGCACGCGCCCCGGGGCATGCGCCTCAGGGTGACGGCGCTGCGCGGCGCAGAAATCTACGTACAGCGGGCGTTTAACGCCGGGGATTTCCCCGCAAAGCTCTACGGACCGGAGGACGTGATGGTGCAGCACGCCGGCGCGAACGGGGAATTGGGCGGCGCGATGCGCCGGGAGATCAAGACGCTTTTCGACTACGAGAGCGCGCCCTGGTCCATGATGGTGCTGGGCGAGGTGCTGAACTACCCCGGCCGCTGGTCCAGTTATCCGCCCCATCATCACCCGCAGCCGGAGGTGTACTTCCACCGCTTTGACCGCCCGCAGGGCTTTGGCGTCAGCTTCGCCGACGGCGAGGTATACACCTCGCGGCACAACGGGCTGACCGCCATCCGATCGGGCTTCCACAGCCAGGCCGCCGCGCCGGGCTATGCGGAAATGTACGTGTGGGGCATCCGGCACCTGCCGGGAAATCCCTGGGAAAAAACCCGCATCGACGAGCCGGAGCACGTGTGGCTTCTGGCGGCCGACGCCGACCAACACATCCTTTCGCCGGAGGGCAACTGATATGAAAACGGTACGGCTCACCATGGCGCAGGCGCTGGTGCGCTTTCTGGAAAACCAGTATGTGCGCTTTGACGGCGAGGAAACGCGCTTCGTGCGGGGCGTCATGATGCTGCCCGGCCACGGCAACGTGGTGGGGCTGGGCCAGGCACTCCAGCAGGAGCGGAGGGGCCTTGAGCTCTATCAGGGCAAGAACGAGCAGGGCATGGCCCACGCCGCCATCGCCTTTGCCAAGCAGAAAAAGCGCAGGGAGATCTTCGCGGTCACCTCGTCCGTGGGGCCGGGCGCGGCCAACATGGTCACGGCCGCGGGTACCGCCACCGCCAACAACATTCCCGTCCTGATCCTGCCCGGAGACGTGTACGCCTGCCGGCAGCCCGACCCGGTGCTGCAGCAGATCGAGCAGACCCACGACCTGGGGCTTTCCACCAACGACGCCTTCCGCCCCGTGTGCCGCTATTGGGACCGGATCAACCGGCCCGAGCAGCTGATGAGCGCGCTGCAAAACGCCTTTCGGGTGCTGACCGACCCGGCCGACACCGGCGCGGTGTGCCTCGCGCTGCCCCAGGACGTGCAGGGCGAGGCTTGGGACTATCCGGAGCGCTTCTTTGAGCGGCGCGTGCACGAAATCGAGCGCCGGCCGCCGGCCCCGGAGGCTGTGGCGCGGGCCGCGGCGCGCATCCGCGCCGCGAAGCGGCCCATCCTCGTCTGCGGCGGCGGCGTGCGCTATTCGGAGGCCCACGAAGCCTTCCGCGCCTTTGCCGAGGCCTTTGAAATCCCCTTCGGGGAGACCCAGGCGGGCAAGTCCGCCGTTCCCTGGACGCACCCGATGAACCTGGGCGGCATCGGCGTCACCGGCTGCGGCGCGGCCAACGAGCTGGCCGGCCGGGCGGATTGCGTCATCGGCGTGGGCACCCGCTTTACCGACTTTACCACCGCCTCAAAATCGCTCTTTGCGGAGGATGCCGCCTTTGTGGCCATCAGCGCTTCGCCCTTTCAGGCGATGAAGCTGGACGCCGCGCCGGTGGTGGCCGACGCCAGGGCGGCGCTGGACGCCCTGACCTCCGCGCTTGAGGGATACAAAAGCGGCTGGGGCCGCGAGATCGCCGGCGCGAAGGCGCACTGGGCCGAGGAGCTGGAGCGGCTGGACGGGCTTTGCTACACCGGGGCGGACTACGTGCCGGAGGTGAACGACCAAAACGCATCCTCCGCCGGGAAGTTCGCGCAGGACCTGGGCGCCGGACTCACCCAGACCGAGGTGCTGGGCGCGCTGAACCGGCTGATCGAAAAGGACGCCGTCGTCATCGGCTCCTCCGGCAGCCTGCCGGGCTGCATGCAGCGCATGTGGCGGCCGGAGGTGCCCGACACCTACAACATGGAGTACGGCTACTCCTGCATGGGGTACGAGATCTCCGGGGCGGTGGGCGTCAAGCTGGCCATCGGCGCGCGCCAGGTGTACTCCATGGTGGGCGACGGCAGCTTTGTGATGCTGCATTCGGAGCTGCTCACCGCGGTGCAGGAGCGCATGAAGATCAACATCTGCCTGTTTGACAACGCCGGCTTCGGCTGCATCAACAACCTTCAGGTGGGCCAGGGCAACGACACCATGGCCACCGAGCTGCGCTACCGTGAGGGCGCGGGCCACCGCGGGAGCTTCCTGAACGTGGACTACGCGAAGATCGCCCAGGGCTACGGCGCGGCGGGCTATTCCATCCGCACCCTGGCCGACCTCACGGCCGCGCTGGAGGCCGCCCGGGCGATCACAGACAGACCCGTGCTCTTTGACATCAAGGTGCTGCCCAAGTCCATGACGGGCGGCTACGGCGCCTGGTGGCGGGTGGGCACGCCGGAGGCATCCGAAAACCCGCGCTGCCGGGACGCCTGGCAGGAACACCTTCAGCACCTCGCGGGCGCGCGTCAATACTGACAGATATAGAAGGAAGGGTTCACCATGGACAGAAAGCTGAGAATCGGCGTCATCGGCGCGGGGCGCATCGGAAAACTTCACGCCGCCAATTTGGTCAACCGCGTACCGGAGGCGGAGCTTGCCGTCATATCGGATGTGTATTTGCCCGCCGCCCGGGAACTGGCGGATGCGCTGGGCGTCGGAGCCGCCACGGCGGACTACCACGACATCCTGAACGATCCCTCCATCGACGCGGTGTTCATCTGCTCGTCCACCGATACCCACGCCCGGATATCCATCGAGGCGGCGGCGCAGGGCAAGCACGTCTTCTGTGAAAAGCCCATCGACCAGGACGTGAAAAAGATCGAATCCGTGCTGGAGGCGGTGAAGGCCGCCGGCATCAAGTACCAGGTGGGCTTCAACCGGCGGTTTGACCGCAACTTCAAGCGCGTGCGCGAGGTGGTCGCCTCCGGCGGCGTCGGCGACGTGCAGATCGTCAAGGTCACCTCCCGCGATCCCGCCGCGCCGCCGGTATCCTACGTCAAGTCCTCCGGCGGCATCTTCGCGGACATGACCATCCACGATTTTGACATGGTGCGCTATCTGTCGGGCAGCGAGGTGACGGAGGTGTCCACCTTCGGCGCGTGCCTGGTGAACCCGGAGATCGGCGAGGCCGGCGATATCGACACCTGCATCATCAACCTTCGCTTTGAAAACGGGGCGCTGGGCGTCATCGACAATTCGCGCCAGGCGGTCTACGGCTATGACCAGCGGGTGGAGGTGTTCGGCTCCAAGGGCATGATCTCCGCCGAAAACGAAACCGCCAACAACACCACATGGTACACCGCCGAGGGCGTGATGAAGGAAAAACCGCTGTGGTTCTTCCTCGAGCGCTACAATGACGCCTTCATCCAGGAAGAGACGGACTTCGTCACCGCCTGTCTGACCGGCGCGGACACGCCCGTCAGGGCCGTGGACGGGCTCAAACCCGTGAAGATCGCCATTGCCGCCAAAAAATCCTGGGAACTGGGCGGCGCGCCGGTGAAGGTGGATTGAATGCTGAAACGGGAGGCTTTCGCATGAGAAAAGTCAAAGTGGGCGTCGCGGGCTACGGCACCATCGGCCAGCGGCTGGCCGACGGCGTGGCGATGCAGGGCGACATGGAACTGGTGGGCGTGGCGGATCTGGCGCCCACGCTCTCCATTCGCGCGCTGAAAGAAAAGGGCATGCCTTATGATCTGTATCTGGTGGACGGCGCGGACAGGGCCGCCTTCGACGCGCTGGACATCCCCGTGGCGGGTACGTTTGCCGACCTGATCGGAAAGGTGGACGTGATGCTGGATTCGTCGCCCGGCGGCGTCGGCGCGAAAAACAAGGCGCTTTACGAGGCGGCGGGCGTCAAGGCCATCTTTCAGGGCGGCGAAAAGAACGCCGTGGCGGATGTGTTCTTTCACGGCTACGCCAACTATGAAAAGGGCATCGGCGCAGATTATCTGAAGCTGACTTCCTGCAACACCACCGGGCTCATCCGCGCCGTGGATGCGCTGGACCGGGCGGCGGGGGTTTCCCGGGTGGCCATCACCATCATCCGCCGCGTGGCCGACCCCGGCGACTACCACCGGGGGCTGACCAACGCCCTTCAGATGGACAAGGCGCCCTCCCACCAGGCGGTGGATCTGATGACCATTATGCCCCGCGTGGCCGCCACCGGCATCCTGGTCCACACGCCGGTCACCCACGGCCACATCATCACCGTGGTGGCCAGCGGCATCGGCGGCCGGGAGATTTCCCGCGAACGGGCGCTGGCCGCGTTCGAGGCCCATCCGCGCATCCGCGTGGTGTCCATCGCCGACGGCTTTATGGGCAACGCCAGCTTTTTCAAGTACGCCCGGGACCTGGGCAACCCCCGCGGCGACATGTATGAGATCGGGCTGTGGGCCGACAGCGTGGTGGAGTCGGGCGACGACATCATGTTTGCCATCAACATCCCTCAGGAGTCCGTCACCATCCCGGAGACCATCGACGGCATCCGCGCGGCGATGAAGATGCAATTGACGCGGGAGGAAGGCACCCAAATGACCAACGAATACCTGCGCATCGGCCGCTTCAAAGCCTAGCGCGGGGTGGCGGCACCGCCCGCAACGGAGGAATATCCATGCACTTTGGAATCCGCACGATGGACGAGTTTGACCTGGAGGGCAGGACGGTCATCTGCCGCGTGGACATCAACCAGCCGGTGGACCGCCGGACGGGCACGCTTCGGGGCACGCAGCGCATCGAGGCCTGCGTGCCGACGCTGCGGGAGCTGATCGACCGCCGCGCCAGGCTCGTGGTGCTGGCCCACCAGGGCAGCGACATCGAATACCAGAACTACTTTACCACCGCGCCCCACGCGAAGGTGCTCTCGGAGCTTCTGGGCCGGGAGGTGCGCTTTATCGACGACGTGTGCGGCCCGGCGGCGCGCGCGGCCATCCGCGCGCTCGAGCCCGGCGAGGCGCTGCTGCTGGACAACGTGCGCTTCTGCGCCGAGGAGCAGACCCTCTTTGAAAAGCACCTGCGGCTGACCCACGAGCAGCAGGCTGAAACGGAGGTCGTAAAAAAGCTGGCTCCGCTGGCCGACCTGTACGTCTGTGACGCCTTTGCCGCCGCCCATCGGGACCAGCCGTCGCTTTGCGGCTTTGAGCAGGTGCTGCCCAGCGCCATGGGCCGGCTGTTTGAGCGGGAGTTCCGCGTGGTATCGGAGCTGATGGAGCGTCCCCGGCGGCCCGCGGTGTTCGTGCTGGGCGGCGCAAAGGTGGCCGACGCCTTTCAGATGCTGGGCGCGGTGCTGGGCGGCGGCGCGGCGGATACGGTGCTGACGGGCGGCCTCGTGGCCAACATCCTCCTGGCCGCGAAGGGCGAGGCGATCGGCCGGGGCAGCCGCGAATTCATTGAAAAATCGGGCTACGGCGCCTACATCGAGGACGCAAAGCCCCTGATCGCGCAGTATGGCGGGAGAATTCTGCTGCCCGAAAGCCTCGCCTACCTGGAGGGCGGGGCGCGCCGCGAGGCGGCGCTTTCCGATCTTCCGGAGGATGCGCTGGCGCTGGACATCGGCAAAGGCGCGGCCCAGGGCTACGCGCGCGTCATCAGGGATGCCCAAACCGTCTTTGCCAACGGCCCCATGGGCGTATTTGAGCGCTCGGAAACCGAGGCTGGCACCCGAATCGTGTGGGAAGCGCTGGGGAACACGGGCGCCTTCACCGTGATCGGCGGCGGCGACAGCGTGACGGCGGCCCGGAAATTTGGCGTGGCCGAAAAGCTGGACTATGTGTGCACCGGCGGCGGCGCGCTGATCCGCTTCCTCACCGGCGAGGAACTGCCGGTGGTGAGGGCGCTGCGGCACGCGGCCGCGGCCTTTCCCCCGGAAGGAGGAACCCATGCGCCTTGAATTTGGCTTTGGCAGCGGCGTGCAGGCGGTGGAAGCGCCGGATCAAAACGTCGTGGGCGTGCTGACGCCCAACGCGGTGCAGCTGGGATCAACCGGCGCAAACGCCGTGGCGGAAGCGCTGAACGCCCCCATCGGCTCGCCCCGGCTTCGGGACAGGGTGCGCCCGGGGGAGACCGTCGCCATCATCACCAGCGACGCGACCCGCCCCATGCCCACCGCCCTTGTGATGCCGATGCTCCTCGATGAACTCTACGCCGCCGGCATAGGGCCGGAGGACATCATGCTGGTGTTTGCCCTCGGCAGCCACCGCCGTCAGACGCCGGAGGAGATGCAAAAGCTCGCCGGGGTGCGGGCCTATCGGGAGATCCGCTGCGTCGATTCCGATCCGGAGGACTGTGTGCACTACGGCGTCACCAAACGGGGCACGCCCGTGGATATCACCCGCGCCGTGGCGCGGGCCGACCGGCGGGTGCTCTTGGGCAACATCGAATACCACTATTTTGCCGGGTACTCCGGCGGGGGCAAGGCGCTGATGCCCGGGGTGTCCACCCGGGGCGCCATCCAGCGCAACCACTCGCTGATGACCAACCCCGACGCCTGCGCGGGAAAGCTCGACGGCAACCCGCTGCGGGAGGACATTGAGGAAGCCGCCGCCATGGTGGGCGCGGACTTTCTGCTGAACGTGGTGCTGGACGAGCACAAAAAGATTGTGCACGCCGTGGCCGGCGATGTGGTGAAGGCCCACCGGGCGGGGTGCGCGTTTCTGGACCGCTTCTACCTGAAGCCGATTCCCGCGCGCGCGGACATCGTGCTGGTATCCCAGGGCGGCGCGCCCAAGGACCTGAACCTGTACCAAACCCAGAAGGCGCTGGACAACGCCAAACACGCGGTGAAGGACGGCGGCGTGGTGATCCTCATCGGCTCCTGCCGCGAGGGGATGGGCGAAAAAACCTTTGAGACGTGGATGACCGGCGCGCCCTCACCCGATTCGATGATTGAGCGCATCCGGCGGGATTTTCAGCTGGGCGGCCACAAGGCGGCGGCCATCGCCATGGTGCTCCAGCACGCGGACATCTACCTTGTCAGCGAGATGCCGGAGGACTTTGTGCGGCGGATCTTCCTCACGCCCTTCCCTTCGGCCCAGGCGGCCCTCGACGCGGCGCTGCAAAAGCTGGGAAACGACGCAAGCATTCTTGCCATGCCCTACGGCGGTTCGACGCTGCCCAGGGCGCGGGATTGATCCGAGGAGGACAAAATGAAGACCGAACGCGAGCTCAGGGCGCTGGCGGCGCGCATCCGCATCGGCGCGGTGGAGGCTTTCAAGGCCCGGGGGTTTGGCCATGTCGGCGGCGCGCTCAGCGTGTGCGACCTTCTGGCCGTGCTCTACGGCGACGTGATGCGCTTTGATCCCCGGAACCCCGGCTGGCCCGAGCGGGACAAGCTGGTGTGTTCCAAAGGCCACGCGGGGCCGGCGGTCTACGCCGCGCTGGCCGTCGCCGGGTTCTTTCCCTACGACGAGCTCAGGACGCTCAACCAGCCCGGCACCCGGCTGCCCAGCCATTGCGACCGGCTGAAGACCCCCGGCGTGGACATGACCACCGGTTCCCTGGGCCAGGGCACGTCGCTGGCGGCGGGCATGGCGCTGGGCGACCGGCTGAAGGGCCGAAATAGCCGCATATACCTGATCGTCGGCGACGGTGAGCTGGACGAAGGGCAGGTGTGGGAGGCCGCGATGTTTTCCGCCGCCCGGGGCCTTGACAACCTGATCTGGTTTATCGACGACAACAAAAAACAATTGGACGGCTGCTGCTGCGACATCCTGGAGCACTTCGACATCCGGAAGAAGTTCGAAGCCTTCGGCTTTGATGCCCGGCGCGTCCCGGGCGGCGGCGTGGGCGCGATCCGCGAGGCCATTGCCGGGTGCGCCGCGCACGGCGGCAAACCCCACGCCATCGTGCTGGACGGCGTCAAGGGCGCCGGCATCCGCGAGGTGGAGGAGACGGAAGCCAACCACAGCATGAACGTGTCGCCCGAAACCTGCGACCGCTGGATTGAGGCGCTCGGGGCGGAGCTTCGGGCGCTGGAAGGGGGGGAGGGCGCGTGAACGCGTTTCGCGGAGAGAGAGACCCCCGGGCGTTCAAGGACGTGCTGGGTGCCACCATCACCGATATTCTGGAAGAGGACCCCGATGCCATCTACCTGGACGCGGACCTGATGAGCTGTATCGGCACGGCAAAGTACGCCTGCCGGCGGCCTGACCGAGCCATCCAGTGCGGCATTGCGGAGGCCAACATGATCGGCGTGGCTTCGGGGCTGGCGGCGGCGGGCTTCCGCCCCATCGCCCACACCTTTGGTCCCTTCGCGTCCCGGCGCTGCTTTGACCAGGTGTTTCTGTCGGCGGGCTACGCGAAAAACGACATCACCGTCATCGGCACCGACCCGGGGGTGTGCGCCGCCTTCAACGGCGGCACCCACATGCCCTTTGAGGACATGGCCCTCTACCGGGTGCTGCCCGGCGCCACCGTCATGGACATCACCGACACCGTGATGCTGGAATCCGTTCTCCGGCAATGCCAGAACCGCCCCGGGGTGAAGTACCTGCGGGTGGGGCGCAAAAACGGCTGGAAGGTGTACGAGGCGGGCGCGGAGTTTGCCATCGGCCGGGCCGTGACGCTTCGGGAGGGGCGTGACGTCACCCTCGTCGCCTGCGGCATCATGGTGGGCGAGGCGCTTACGGCCGCCCAAACCCTCGCGGCCGAGGGCATCGACTGCGCGGTGATCGACATGTTTACCGTAAAGCCGCTGGACGCGGAGGCGCTCCTCGCCTCGGCGGGAAAGACCCGTGCGGTGGTCACCGCCGAAAACCACAACCGGGTGGGCGGGCTATACGCCGCGGTGTGCGAGGCGCTGGCCGGCCGGCTGCCGTTGCCGGTGGAGTACGTGGCCGTGGAGGACGCCTTTGGCGAAGTCGGCCCGCAGGATTACCTGCAAAAGCGCTTCAGACTGACGGCGGAGCACATCGCGGAAAAGGCGCGGCGCGCGCTGGCGCGAAAGGACTGACGCCAAGGATACGGCTTTTCCGGGGCTCCGCGAAAGGGCGGAGCCCCGCGCCTTTGCGCCCCGGTTTAAAATCCGGGGTTTTTTTGATATTTGGCGGAATGTATGCTATAATCAAAATGATGCACAAAAAATGATGTTCCCGCTATGCCGGGCAGCCGCCCGAAAGGAGAGATCCCCTTGCCGAAGCTGCCGCGCGGCTTTCTGACCGAGGAAGAAAAGAAAAACCGCCCGAAGATCACCAAGGCGCTGCTTCTGCGCATCGCGTCCTACCTGAAGCCCTACTGGAAGCAGCTGCTGCTGGTGTTCTTTACCATCATCACCTCCAGCGTGCTGGGGCTGTTTCCGTCGATCATCACGGGCCGCATCGTGGACGAGGCGGTGATCGGTCACGACATGAAAATGCTGATCGAGCTGATGATCCTGGCGGGCGTGACGCTGGTGGCCTCGCAGGTGATCGGCGTACTGGAGAGCTACGTCAATATCTGGATCTCCCAGCGGATCATCTACGACATGAAAAACGAGATGTACCGGCACCTGCAGGGCATGCCCCACGCGTTTTTCACCACCGAAAAGCAGGGCGACATCGTGACCCGCATGAACGGCGACGTGGGCGGTGTCAGCACGGTGCTGTCCAGCACGCTGTCCAACATCCTCTCCAACATCACCATCGTCGTGACCACGATGGTGGCGCTGTTTTCCATGAGCTGGCAGCTGGCGCTTCTGGGCATTCTGGCGATTCCGCTTTTGATCCTGCCCACCAAGGAGGTGGGCAAGACCCGCTGGCAGCTTCTGTCCAAGGGGCAGGCCAAGCAGGACGAGCTCAACCAGATCATCAACGAAACGCTGTCGGTCAGCGGCTCGCTGCTGACCAAGCTCTTCACCCGCGAGGACAACGACTACGAGCAGTTCAAAAAGGTCAACGAGGAAGTGACCCTCTGGACCATGCGGGAGCAGCGCTCCGGCAAGTGGTTCAAGATGATGATGAGCATGTTCTCCCAGGCGGGCCCGCTTCTGATCTACTGCGCCGGCGGCTTCATGATCCTCAAGGGGCTGGACCCGAACCTCAGCGTCGGCGTCATCACCTCCACGGTGGCGCTGGTCAACCGGCTGTACCGGCCGCTGCAGAGCCTCACGGACGTGCAGGTGGACATCACCCGCTCCATGGCGCTCTTCACCCGCATCTTCGATTATCTGGACCGGAAGAATAACATCCTCAACAAGCCCGACGCCGTGCAGCCTCCGCTGGAAAAGATGGACATCCGCTTTGACCACGTGCAGTTTGCCTACGCCCCGGGGCTTGAAATCCTCCGGGACATCGACTTTACGCTGCCCGGCGGCGAAATGTTCGCCATCGTCGGGCCTTCGGGCGCCGGCAAGTCCACGCTGGTCAACATGATTCCCCGCCTGTACGATGTGACGGGCGGCGCGGTCCGGATCGGCGGCACTGACGTGCGCGACATTGACCTCACGTACCTGCGCGCCGGCATCGGCATGGTGACGCAGGATACCTACCTCTTCAACGGCACCATCGAGGAAAACCTGCGCTGCGCCAAGGAGGACGCCACGATGGAGGAGCTGGAGGCGGCCTGCCGCGCCGCCAACATCCACGACTTCATTGCCGCCCAGCCCGACGGCTACAAGACGCGGGTGGGCAACCGGGGGCTGAAGCTCTCCGGCGGCGAAAAGCAGCGCATGTCCATTGCCCGCGTGGTTTTGAAGGACCCAAAGATTCTGATCCTGGACGAGGCCACCTCGTCCCTCGACTCCATCAGCGAGAGCCACATCCAGGACGCGCTGGACGCGCTGATGAAGGGGCGCACCTCCATTGTCATCGCCCACCGGCTGTCCACAGTGCTGGCGGCGGATCAGATTCTGGTGCTCACCGACGGCGAGATCAAGGAGCGCGGCCGCCACGACGAGCTGATGGCGATGCACGGCATCTACCGCGAGCTGTTTGAAACCCAGTTCCGGCGCGCCATTGACATGCACAACGAGGCCGCCAACTGATTGCGCGGCCCGGCCCCAAAAGCGCGGGCGGCCCCGAAGCTTCGGGGCCGCTTTTGTCTTCCTATTCGATGCAGATCACCCGGCCTGCGGTAAAGTCCCGGGGCGCCATGGCAGGGTTCAGGCGAAGCAGCGCGCCGGGGGAGGTGCGCGTCCGCGCGGCGGCCCGCTCCAGCGTATCGCCCCGCGCCAGCGTATAGGTCCGGCAGCCGCGGGAGCCCGCGGGCGGCGCGCAGTAGCGCTGGCCGGGCTGCGGCTGGTCGGAAAGGGAGGGGTTGGCGGCGCGCATCGCGCGGTAGGAAACGTCGTAGCGGACGAGGAGGTCCTCAATCCGCTCGCCCGGCTGCACGGTGCCCCGGCGGTACCCCGGCGCGCAGGGCGGCTCGGGCGCGAGGCGCGGCATCTGCGGGGGCCGGGGTGCGGGCCTTTGGGGCTGGGGCGCGGGCGGCGGCTGCGCGGGGCCCGGCCCGGCTCCGCGCGGGACGCAGAGCACCTGCCCCGGCTGGAGGCGCAGCGGGTCCACCAGCGGGTTCTGGGCGATCAGCGCCCGCTGTGTGATGCCCAGGCCGCGCGCGATGCGCTGCAGCGTGTCTCCCTCCCGCACGGTGTAGGTATCCCCCAGCGGACAGACGCTTCTTTCCATAAAAATCCCTCCCCGCTCAATAGCCTATGCGCGGGAGGGATTGTGCTTGCGCTCAGAGGCCCAGGATTCTTTGGTCAGGCAAAGGGCCCCTTGCCGGGGCGGCGGGTCTGGATCTCGTCGATGAGGGCGGTTTTCCGCGACAGCATGAAGACCGCCAGCTCCGCGATCTCATCCGGCAGGATCAGCGCGTCGGGGTCGAGGTCGGGCCGCACCCGCCAGGCCATGTCCGTCAGCACCGTGCCGGGGCTGAGCATCATGACCCGCACGCCGTCTGCGGCCACCTCCGCCGCCAGCGCCTTGGTGAACCCCAAAAGCGCGTGCTTTGACGCGCCGTAGGCGCTTTGCAGCGGGTAGCCCTTGTGGGACACCACGGAGCCGATGTTGAGAATCGCGCCCCGGGCCGCCTTCAGGTGTGGAAGCGCCGCCTGGCACATCCAAAATGGCGCGCGGGCGTTGACGGCCATCACGCGGTCGTACTCCTCCGGGGTGATGTCCTCGAAGGGCTTTGACAGCACCTCGCCGGCGTTGTTGACGAGGATGTCCAGCCGGCCGAAGCGGTTGACGGCCCGCCTGACGCACGCCGCGGGGCAGCCGTCCTCCGTCAGGTCCCCGGGAAGCGGGACGGCCTCCGCGCCCGCGGCGCGGACGATTTCACAGCTCTCTGAGAGCCGCTGGACGTTCCGGCCGCAGAGGGCCAGGTTTGCGCCGCCCGAAGCCAGCGCCGCCGCCAGCGCGCGGCCGATGCCGCCGCCCGCGCCGGTGATCAGCGCGGTTTTTCCGGCAAAGGGCTTCATGCGTTTGCCGCCTCCTTTGCCAGCGCGCGGGAAAGGCGCGCCAGGCCATCCAAAATGTCCGCCTCCGTCACGTCCAGCACCGGGCGGAAGCGGATGGTGCGGGTGCCGCTGGTGAGCAGCAGCATCTTTTCTTCCTCGTAGCAGCGGCGCACGACGCGCCGGGTGGTTTCCTCGTCCGAGAGGTCGATGGCGGCCATCAGCCCCAGTCCCCGGGCCTGGGAAGCGACGGGATGCTCCTTTGCCAGCGCCGCAAGGCCCTTTTGCAGCGTTTCACCCCGGGCGGCGGCGTTTTCCACCAGGCGCTCCGACTGGATGACGCCGATGGCCAGCGCGCCCCGGAGGTAGTCGATGGCGTTGCCGCACCAGGTGCCGCTGATGCGCGAGGACACGCGAAACACGTTGTCCGGAACCTCATCGATGCGCGGGCCCGCCGCGATGCCGCACACCTGCGCCTTCTTGCCGAAGACCAGGATGTCCGGCCGGGCGCCAAAGTGCTGCCAGGCCCAGTTCTTTCCGGTGAGGCCCATGCCGGTCTGCACCTCGTCGAAGATCAGCAAAAACCCGTGCCGGTCGGCCAGATCGCGCAGCCCCCTGAAGAAGGAGGCGCCCATGTGCCGGTCGCCGCCCTCGCCCTGCACCGGCTCCACGATCAGCGCCGCGGCCTCGTCCGGGTGGGCGGCGCACCAGGCGTCGATTTCGCCGAGGCACTTCGCCACTCGGGCTTCATAGCCCGGGTCGTCGGGAAAGCGGCGGATCGGCGGATCAAACATCGGCCAGTCGAAGCGCGGGAAGTGCAGCGTCTTTGCGATGTGGGGCGAGTCGGTGGCGCTGAGGGCGTAGCCGGTGCGGCCATGGAAGGCGCGCCGGAAGTAGAGAATCTTGTCCGCGCCGCCGGGCGCGCCCTTGGCGATGTTCTTTTTCGCCTTCCAGTCAAAGGCGGCCTTCATCGCGTTTTCCACCGCCAGCGCCCCGGTGTCGATGAGGAACAGCCGCCGCATGTCCTCCGGCAGCATGGAGGCAATCCGCTCCACAAACCGCGCGTAGGGCACGGAATAAAAGTCCGGATTGGAGGGTTTGAACACGCTGTAGCGCACAACGTCCTCCCGGAAGGCGTCGCCCTTCAGCGCCGGGTGGTTGTAGCCGATGGGCATGGAGGCGTAGAAGGTGCAAAAGTCCAGGTACGCCTCGCCGGTGGCGAGGTCCACCACGTGGGAGCCGTGGGAGCGGTCAAAGTCCGGCAGCAGGCGGAAGCCGTCGGTGAGGATGTACTGCTTCAGCGTCGGAAGAATCTGATGCGCTTTCAATGGAGGCGCCTCCTTTCGTGGGTCAGTCCAGCCGGAAGTCGATGCCCTGGGAGAGGGGCAGGTCCCGGGAGTAGTTGACGGTGCAGGTCTGGCGCCGCATGTAGGCCTTCCAGGCGTCGGAGCCGCTTTCGCGGCCGCCGCCCGTTTCCTTTTCGCCGCCGAAGGCGCCGCCGATCTCCGCGCCGGAGGTGCCGATGTTGACGTTGGCGATGCCGCAATCCGAACCGGCATAGGACAGGAAGGTCTCCGCCTCCCGCAGGTCGTTTGTGAAGATGGCGGAGGACAGGCCGTGGGCCGAATCATTCTGGATTCGGATGGCTTCCTCGATGCCGCCCGCGTAGGGGATCAGGTAGAGCGCCGGGCAGAAGTTTTCCTCCCGGAGGAGGGGCATGCCCGGTTTCATGGCCAGGATGGCGGGCCGCACGTAGCAGCCGGAGGGGTTGGGCAGCACCTCGCCGCCGGTAATGAGCCGCCCGCCCTGGGCCACGGCGCGCTCAATGGTGTTCCGGAACAGCGCCACGCCGCCCTGGTCGATCATCGGGCCGATGTGCATGGCCTCGTCCAGCGGATCGCCCACCCGCAGCTTGGCATAGGCATCCGCGAGGCTG
Source organism: Eubacteriales bacterium (assembly GCA_029974035.1). Next base: position 47,928 of record JARKQG010000107.1, read on the forward strand.
GCGGCGGTCTTTTCAAACACGCTTTCGTGGATGATCGCCCGGCGGATGGTGGTGCAGCGCTGCCCGGTGGTGCCCGCCGCGCCGAACACGACGCCCGGCACCACCAGACGCATGTCCGCGGAGGGGGCGACGATCACCGCGTTGTTGCCGCCCAGTTCCAAAATGGTGCGGCCGAATCGGGCGGCCACGGTTTCGGACACATGCCGCCCCACGCCGGTGGAGCCGGTGAAGGACACGAGGCTGACCCTGGGGTCGCGCAGCAGCGCCTCGCCCACGCTCTTTCCTCCGCCCACCACCAGGCTGAACACGCCCTCGGGCACGCCGTTTTCCTTCAGCACCTCGCCCAGAAGCTCCATTACCATCACCGCGCACAGCGGCACCTTGCCGGAGGGCTTCCATACGACGACGTCGCCGCACACCGCCGCCACCATCGCGTTCCAGGACCACACCGCCACCGGGAAGTTGAACGCGCTGATCACACCCACGACGCCCAGCGGATGGTACTGCTCCATCATCCGGTGGCCGGGGCGCTCGGAGGCGATGGTGAGGCCGTAGAGCTGGCGGGACAGCCCCACCGCGAAGTCGCAGACGTCGATCATCTCCTGCACCTCGCCCATGCCCTCCTGCAGGATCTTGCCCATCTCCCGGGACACCATTTCCCCCAGCCTGCGCTTGTTTTCCCGAAGCTTCAGCCCGAACTGGCGCACAATTTCGCCCCGGCGCGGCGCGGGAACCGCGCGCCACGCGGGAAAGGCCGCCGCCGCAGCGTCCAGCACGCGGGAAAGGTCGGCCGGGGTCGCCTGGCGCACGCGGCCCAGCACCCCGCCGTCCACCGGCGACACGGAGGGCACCGCCTCGCCTTCCGCAAACCATTCGAGCCCCGTGCAGGCGCCCGGGATCACTCTGTTTTCCAGCATGTTTGCACCTTCCTTCCAAAAATGGCGCGCGCCGGCCGGGCATCTTCGCCCGCGCAGCGCGCAAGTTGTCGTCTGTGGCGCGCGGGGCGGGCGTCTTCGTCCTTCGGGCGCGCCGGAATGCGCGCTCCAAGCCTCGTGCGTTGATCTGACGCCATTGTACCACATTTACAGAGAAAATGGAAGACGGGCCACCTGTTAAATGCATAATATGTATAAATATACATTTTTTGATTGGGAAATATCCGGACATAAGGCGTAAATATCCCATAAAAGCGCACGCATAGTGCGCTTTTATGGGAATGCCCGCCCGGGGGCACACGACATTTTGCGCGGATAATGAATGGCCGATCCGGCGCGGCCGCGCGTCACACGCCGCTGGCGCCGTAGTTGGCCAGCACGCGGGCGGAGGGGTCGTTGACATTGCAGCCCGCCCAGCGGCGGTTGGGCATCCAGAAGTCGTCCACCATCCGCGCCTGGCCAGGGTAAAAGGACTCGAACAGGTCGCGGTACAGCAGGCTCTCCTTGGTAAAGGGGGTGGCGAAGTCGTACTTCGCGGCCCCGGCGGCAAATTCCGCGTCGGTATACCGCGCTTCGGCGAAGGCCTTGAGGTCCTCGACCATGGAGTGGCCCACCGCGTCGCTGAAGGCCGCCTTGTCGCGGTAGAGGATCGAAAGGGGCAGCCAGTCGCCTTCAAAGGCGCGGCGCAGCAGGTACTTGCCCATCTTGTAGGTGTTCATCTTGCGCCGAGGGTCGATGGCCATCACATAACGCACGAATTCCAGGTCGCCGAAGGGCACCCGCGCTTCGATGGAGTTGACCGAGATGCAGCGGTCGGCGCGCAGCACGTCGTACATGTGCAGTTCGCGGATGCGCTTTTCGGACTCCCGCTGGAAGGCCTCGGCGTCGGGCGCGAAGTCGGTGTACTTGTAGCCGAAGAGCTCGTCGGAGATCTCGCCGGTGAGCAGCACCCGCACGTCCGTGTGCTCGCGGATGTACCTGCACACCAGGTACATGCCGATGGAGGCGCGGATGGTGGTGATGTCGTAGGTGCCCAGGAGCCCTACCACGCGAGGCAGCGCCTCCAGCACGTCCTTTTCGGAGATGATGACCTCCGTGTGCTCGCTGCCGATGTAGTCGGCCACCACGCGGGCGTACTTGAGGTCGATGGCGTCCACGTCCATGCCCACGGAAAAGGTGCGGATGGGTTTTTGGATCAGCCGCGCGGAGATGGCGCACACCAGGGAGCTGTCCAGTCCGCCGCTCAAGAGGAAGCCCAGCGGCGCGTCGGCGTCCAGCCGCTTTTCCACCCCGGCGATCAGCCGGGTGCGGATGCCCTCGCAGAGGGTTTCGATGTCGGCGTCAAAGTGGGATTCGACATGGGCGATGTCCGCATAGCGGGTGATTTCGCCGTTCACCGCGTAGCAGCCCGGCGGAAAGGGGAGGATCGTCTGCACCAGCCCCACCAGGTTCTTGGGCTCGCTGGCGTATACCAGCGAGCCGTCCGCCAGGCGGCCGTAATACAGCGGGCGGATGCCGATGGGGTCCCGCGCGGCGATGAGCGCGTCTTTTTTGGAATCGTAGAGGATCATCGCGAATTCCGCGTCCAGGTTCTTGAACATGTCCAGCCCCTGCTCCCGGTAGAGGGGCAGCAAAAGCTCGCAGTCGCTGTCGCTCTCAAAGGCATACTTTTCGGACAGCGCCTCCTTGACGGGGCGGAAGCCGTAAAGCTCGCCGTTGGCCACCACCATGTCGCCGTCCAGCGCAAAGGGCTGCATGCCGCGCTCCGTCAGGCCCATGATGGCCAGCCGGTGAAAGCACAGCCAGCCGCGCCCGGCCTCCTCCACGCGGGACATGTCCGGCCCCCGGGACGCGCTCCGGCCAAAGGCCTCCAGCATGGCTTCAAAGGGGATGCTCCGCTTTTCAAAACCCATGATCGAACACATAAAAAACGCACCTCCGAATTTTCGCGCGGCCCGTCCTGAATATTTCAGGACGAATTGCCGCCAATCCGTGGTGCCACCTGATTTACCGCCGAAGCGGTCTCTCCTAAGGCTCAACAAAGCCCGTGCGGTTGTAACGTGCCGCCTTCACGTCTCCTCTACTGGCCCGGGGGCGTTCGATTTGCCGCTACGGAGTGTTCTTCCCCGGGATGCACGTGCGGGATTCCCACCGTCGCCCGCTCTCTTGGACAGCATCTCCCCGGTACTTTTCTCCATCATCGCATTTGGTATTCGATTATGGCCCGTATCTTACCACGGAAGCCCGCCGATGTCAAGCGAAAATTTTTGAAGCTCACAATTTCAATCCTGCACATTTCGGGCAAGATGCGCGGGCGTGGCCGAAAAGTTTGCAATAATTTTATTCCTGGTTTTCATTTCTACATTGACAGGTCGGTTTTCAGCGTGCTATAATCGGCCATCAAACGAGCGACGGCGCTCTTTTTCAATGCCCGTCGTCCGGGAATATGCAAGGAAACGAGGAGTCGGCGCATGGCGAAGTATACCAGGGACGACATCGTCCGGATCGTGACCGAAGAGGACATCAAGTTCATCCGGATGCAGTTTACCGACATCTTTGGCCAGCTGAAGAACGTGGCCATCACCGCCTCGCAGATCGAAAAGGCGGTCAACAACCAGATCATGATCGACGGCAGCTCCATCGAGGGCTTTGTGCGCATCCACGAATCGGATCAGTACCTGCGCCCGGACCTTTCCAGCTTTGTGGTGCTGCCCTGGCGGCCGCAGCACGGCAAGGTGGCGCGGCTGATCTGCGATGTGTACAACCCGGACGGCACGCCCTTTGTGGGCGACCCGCGCAGCGTTCTGAAGCGCATGCTGGCGAAGGCGGCGTCGATGGGGTACGCCTTCAACGTGGGGCCCGAGTGCGAGTTCTTCCTGTTCCAGACCGATTCCGAGGGCAGGCCCACCACCCAGACTGGCGACGAGGCGGGCTACTTTGACCTGGGTCCGCTGGATCACGGCGAGGGCACCCGCCGCGAGATCTGCCTGGCGCTGGAGCAGATGGGCTTTGAGATCGAGGCGTCCCACCACGAGGTGGCCGCCGGCCAGCACGAGATCGACTTCAAATACGCCGACGCGCTGTCCGCCGCAGACAACATCATGACCTTCAAGCTCACCGTCAAGACGCTGGCCCAGAAAAACGGGCTGCACGCCACCTTCATGCCCAAACCGCTCTTCGGCGTCAACGGCTCCGGCATGCACACCAACATGTCGCTTTTCAAGGATGGCAAAAACGTGTTCCACGATTCGTCGGACAAGCGCGGCCTATCCAAGGAAGCCTACAGCTTCATCGCGGGCCTGCTGGCCCACGTGAAGGGCATGTCCGCCGTCACCAACCCGCTGGTCAATTCCTACAAGCGGCTGGTGCCCGGCTACGAGGCGCCCTGCTACCTGGCCTGGTCCGCCAGCAACCGGAGCGCGCTGATCCGCATCCCGGCCGCCCGCGGCCAGTCCACCCGCGTGGAGCTGCGCTGCCCCGACCCGGCCTGCAATCCCTACCTGGCGCTGGCGCTTTGCCTTGCGGCGGGCCTGGACGGCATCGAGAAGGGCATGACGCCGCCGCCGGAGATCACCGAGAACATCTTTGAAATGTGCAGCGGCGAGCGCTGCGAGAAGGGCATCGACAACCTGCCGGGCTCCCTCAAGGAGGCGCTGGAGGCCCTGAAGCAGGACGATCTGATGATGGATGCGCTGGGCCCCCACGCCAGCGTCCAGTACGTCGCGGGCAAGGAGGCGGAGTGGAACGACTACCGCACCCGCGTCACCAACTGGGAGATTGAAAAGTACATCGTCACCTATTGACGCGGACGCGCGCCATGGATTCGGTCCGCGGAAGGGGGGACGCGCATGAACCGCCTCATCGTCGCCTTTGAGGGCGAAAAGCAGTGCAATCTCGTCCGGGAAACGCTGGAGAGCGGCGGCATGCCGCCGAAGATGGTGTGCCATACGGGCGCGGAGGTGCTGCGCGCCGCCCACGAGATGGGCCGCGCGCTGGTGGTCTGCGGCTACAAGTTTCAGGACATGACCGCGGACGGACTGGCCTACGACCTGGGTCCCGCGTCCATCGTGCTGGTCGTCGCCAAGAACGTGCAGCTGGATTTTTGTGAAAACGAAGCCATCTTCAAGCTGCCCGCGCCCTTCTCGCGGAGCGAACTATTGACCTCCGTGTCCATGCTGCGGCAGCTGGCGGAAAAGGCGCAGGCGAACCCGCCCCGCCGTACCGCCGGCGAGGAGGCGCTGGTGGGCGAGGCCAAGTCGATCCTGATGCGCACCGGCATGACCGAGTCCGAAGCCCATCGCTACCTGCAAAAGCGCAGCATGGAAACGGGCGAGCGGCTGGTGAGCGTCGCCCGGCGCATCGTGCAGAAGCCGCCCATCTGACCCGTGTGAAAAGGCCCGCCCCGGATACACGGGGCGGGCCTCAGACCATCAACAAACGGCCACTTTCCGGGACGACCGGAGAGTGGCTGTTTGCAAGAAGGCTGGAGGGAGGAAGAAAAACGGAAGGAAGAAGGGCCTGGCGAGCCTTTTCATGTTTTGAACCGCGGCGGTCAGGAAGGA
>JARKQG010000134.1 GCA_029974035.1 Eubacteriales bacterium
CAAGGCCCGTGTCCGGCGCCAGGAGCGCCTCCACCAGGCCCGTGCGCGTCCAGCTTGCGCCCACCCGCTGGTCGAGGAGGTTGGTAAAGCCCTCAAACTCGTGGGGGCTCAGGCAGTTTCCCATCAGCCCGGAGAGCGCCTCGGCGCAGGTGGGGTTGTCGGCGGAAAAGCTGGTCAGGTTGCCCGCCATGTCGTAAAAGATGTGGCTGGCGGTGGCGGTCACGCCCTTTTCGGTCACCTCCGCCGTGCGGATGCGGAACAGCTGCGGCTTCACCGTCCAGGGGGCTTCCACCCGCTCGATGGCCGCCGGATCGTTCGGGATGGTCTCGGTCACGGCGTACTCGATCCCGCCGGTGGCCACCCAGCCGGTGCCGTACCGCGTCTTGACCTTGTAGCGGTTCTCGCCCTTTTTGACCACGGTCACGGGAAAGCGCTGGGTCCTGGCCTTGTCGGCCCATACCGGCAGCGTCTTGAGCACCCGCCCGCCGCTGGCTTTGGAGTACAGCCTTCGCTGCCAGGCAGTGGCGATGGTTTTGATGAGCCAGGTTTCCACCGTGGTCACCAGGGTCGTGCCGTCGATCTCCGGCGTGGTGCGCACCGGCACTTCGGCCTTGAGGACGCACCCGGGCACCAGCTGGCTCCAGCGCGCCTCGTCGTCGATGGGGTGCTTAAGCGTCAGCTGGGAAAGGCCGTTGCGCTTTTCGTTGAAGTCGCACCCGGTGGGGATGAGCGGTCCGCAAAGCCCCAGGGTGTCAAAGTTGTCCGCCCCCGGCGCGTACACGAATACCGCCATCACAGCCACCTCCAGTTGGGTTGGATCTTTACCCGGGTCACGCTGCCGCCCCAGCTGATCGCGGTCGTGCCGGTGGGCAGGGTCAGCGGCCAGTCGTCGGTTTCGGCGCTGCCGGTCAGGTTGGTCGTCCCGGAGTAGATCAGCCCCGCGCCCACGTCGATCATGGCGGAGCCGGGTACGCCGGCGATGGCGAGGGTCTTATCGCCGAGGGTCAGCGTGATATCCCCGGTGGCGGTCAGCTCGATCACCGGCTCGGAAAACACCGTGCCGGGGTTGGTGACGGAAAAGGGCGCGGTCTCGTCGTAGAGGAGGGGCGGGTCCAGGTAGGCGAAGGGATCGGCCCAGAAGGACAGGCTGAAGATGCGGTCGGCAAAGCCCTCCATGAGGGGGGTGAGGCTCACCGCGTCGGTCAGCCGCGCGTAAAAGCGCCGGTTTGGGCGGTTTGAAAGGGTCAGCCAGCCCGCGCCCGTCAGCCAGGCGGCGAGGGTCTCGAGGGAGGCCACCGCCGTGCCCTGCTCGTAGGGCAGGTAGCATTCGGCGGAGAGCAGCATCTCGTCCCAGGCGCCGTCCTGCCGGTGCAGCGCGCCGCTCCGGCCCGGCACTACGATGGTCTCGTCCCGCTTTGCGGGGATCACGGCGGGCGGCAGCTTCGTCACCACCACGCCCAGGGCGTCGGAGGATACGCCCCGCCAGGTAAAGCCCATGTCGCCCATTACCTCGCCCCCAGTCCGTACTGCAAATCCTGCGCGATCTTCTGCGTGCGCCGCTCGAGGTCCCGGATGTCGTTGTCGCTTCGCACCACCGCGCCGGGGAAGGTGACGGTGACGGGCGCGCCGTAGTGGTTATTGTTGACCACGCTGCTGGATGGGTAGCTGGCTCCGGCGCCGGTGAGGCTTCGCGAAGTGAACGCGCCGGCGCTCACCAGCCTTTGCATGGACGCCCGGGCGCCGCCGGCGCCCGCGTCCACGCCCTGGATGAAGCCGTCCGCCGCGTACCGTCCGATCCGGGCGAACACCCTGGACGGGGACGCGATGCCCAGCTCGGCGCGGGCCGCCTGGACGGCGCTTCGCGCCAGCGATCGGAAGGCCGCCACCAGCGCGCCCCGCCGCCCGGCAGCGCCCCGGATCAGTCCGTTCACCGCGGCGCGGCCCACGGCGCTCATGCCGCTCATTGCGTCCGCCGCGCCCTGGGCGCCCTCTTTCGCGGCGCGCCGCAGGGTGCCCATGGCGGCGGAGAGCCGCCGGACATCCCCGGACGCGGCCACGGCGCTTCCGCTCAGCGACCGCGCGGCGCGGACCGCGTCGTCCATGCCGCGCATGTAGCCCTCGGCATTGAGTTCAAGGCTGGCCACGACCTTTCCGGCGTCCAGCATGGGATGCGCCTCCCTTCATGGCGTCGATCAGTTTTCGGTTGTCGGCCGCCCGGGGCGGGCGGAGGGGCTGCCCGGCTTCGATCCGGGCGATGTACTCGCACAGCGCCTCGTCCAGGCAGTAGGCTTCGTAGGGATCCTCAAGGCCGATCATCCGGGACGGCCTCGCGCGGTACGTCCGCGCCATGGCCGCCAGGTTTGCCGCCGATTCCGTCACGAAATCGGCGGAGCCCCTCGACCCCCTTGAGCGCAAAGGCGTAGATGGCCAGGTACTGTTCGTCGGTCAGCATGAGGCCCGCCTCGTTCAGTTCGTCCATCGTGGGGGAGACCAGCGCGCAGCGGGCAATTTCGTAAAGCGCCTTTGCCTGCTGTTCGGGCGGCATCCGGACGGCCTTCTCCGAAGGAAAGAACATCTCCTCCACCGCGGACATCAGCGGATTGGGAACAAAGCCCGCGGCGGCGGCCATGCTGACGAGTCCCGGTCGCCGGAGCGCGCATTCAAAGTCGTCTCCGCCGCCCCATCCGGGCAGCGCCACCCGCTGCGAGGCGTAGGCGCGGGCGGTTTCCTGAAGATCGGTCATGCGGCATTCCTCCTTGCAAATGCCCGCGCCGCCGGCGCGGCGCGGGCGCGGATCATTCGTCGGTGGCGGGCAGCGCGGCGATGCGCCGCAGGGTCAGCGGGGGCGTTCCCGCGCCGGGGCGGGATTCGATCTTGTAGCGGATCGTGGAAAACTCGCCGTCCTTGAGCGCGATTTCGGCGGGCTTGCCCCTGCAGGCGGGGAATTTCCACTCGTGGAAGGCCACCGCCTCGCCGTCGGTGTCCCGGTCGGCGGAATAGGCGAAAAGGTCAAAGCGCACGCGGCTCACCGGGGCGCCGGCGGCGGGCGCGTCGTAGCGCTCGCCCGCCTCGCCGGGGGTGCCGGTCAGGCTTCCCCCGTCCACCAGCGCCAGGATCTGGGTATTGAGCGCCGGGTCGTCCAGCTCGATGTCGTACCCCTTCACAATGTCCTCGGTGCGCAGCGCGCCCACGATGGCGTTTTTGACCCGCAGCTCCTGCTCGGTCCCCGCCGACACGCTGGCGGCAAAGGACAGGCTCGTGGCGGTCTCGAATGCGTACGTGCGCGGCGCGCTCTCCAGGGTGACCACGCGCACGCGCTCGCAGCCCACGATGTTGCCGCCGGCGATTCTCGTCTCGGCCATGGTATCCTCCTCACATGGCGCAAAGCGCCGTAAATTCCAGCGACTGGGTATGGGCGCGGAAGCCCTCGTCGATGCCCTCGGGCCCGGCGGCGCCGCGGGGCGCGAGGCCCCGGGCCCGGAGCGCGCCGGATGCGGCGGAGAGCATCGGCGCCAGAACCTGCTGCTGTCCCAGCGGCGCAAAGGCCGCCACGCCCACGGCGCGAAGGGCCTGCCCCTTTTGGAGGGGCGTCCACCCCGCGTCGTAGACCACCAGGTATGCCGCCTTGCAGGGCCCGGCGGCCTCGCCGGGCCGGTAGACGCTCAGGCCCGCGTTTTGCAGGGCCTGACGCGCGCGTTCCAAGGGGCTCATGCGCCTTCCCCCTTTGCAATCCTCAGAAATTCCGGCGTAAAGGCGCGGGCGGTGGGCCACAAAACCGCGTAGCGCCCGCCGTATCCGGTTTCCAGCGCGGCGGAATAGGGCGCGCCGCCGGTCAGGCGGATGACGATTCTGGCCCCGTTCCGCCCGGCATCGGCGCCGATTGAGCGCGCGGCGAGCCCGGTACGGCTGCGCCAGGGGTGATTCTCCCGGGCATGGCGCGCCATCCGCCCGGCGAGGGCGCGCCCGGCGGAGAGCGCCGCGGCGAGGCGGCGCTCTCCCTCGGAGGAGAGGGGGCGCGTCAGCGCGCCCGCATCAAGGATCAGTCCGCTCATGGCATCTCCTCCAGTCGGTAGGTGTGGTACGCGCCGCGGTCGGCGACGCTCAGAATGCGCAGTCGCCCGTCCGCGAGGCGCAATTCGTCCCCGGGCCGCGCCTGGGGCAGCTCGTCGGGGTACAGCGCCATCAGGTATCGTCCGTCGGGCTGGTCAAACCGCTGTCCGGGCAGCGCGACGGAGAACACGCCGCCCTGCTTTTCGTAGTAGAATCCGCCCACCGCGCCCACCGCCGCGCCCTCCGGCGGGCGGCATACGGCGCCGTCCAGGCGCGTCCGTCTCATCGTGGCGCGGCGCAGCCGCAGCCGCAGGATGCGGTCGTAGGCATCCATGGCTTTACCTCCCTTCGCGGGGGATGGCGCCGCCCCGGTTGGGGCGGAAGGCGGCGGCCAGGCCCAGCCAGTAGTCGCGGTTGGAGGGCAAGCTGGTCCCGTCGGGCAGCGTGGCCCCGTCCGCGCGGGCCTTGGCCAGGGCGCCCAGGTAGATCGCGCCGCCGGGATCGCCGCCGGCCTGGGCGTAAAACGCCTCCAGCTGCGCGTCGGTCAGGGCCCGAAGCTCGCCCGCCTCGTCGAGCACGCTGCGGATCAGGTCCATCTGCTCCTCAAGGGTCATGCTCATGCGCCGACCACAACCGTCACGCTGGCCGACGCGGCCACGGCCCGGCCGGCGGCGTCGGTGGCGGCCACCACCAGCTTGTGCCCGGCGGTGGCGCTCACTTCGGCCTCGCCGTCCTCCGGCGCCAGAAGGCTCCAGGCGGAGAGATCGTCGCCCAGCGCGGGGGCGGCCTGGCTGGCGCCCACCTTGAAGCGCAGCGCGCCGATGGGGGTGCCATCCTCGTACAGGTGGCCGGACACGCTGACGGCGGTCTTGCCCGCGCCGCCTGCCGCCACGAAGAGGGAAATCGCCGCAAGGCCCGTGCGCAGGGCGCAGATGGCGTCCTTTTTCTGGGAAAGCACGAAAGCGTCGTAGTACACGCGGCCCTCGCACAGGGTGCCGTTGATGCCCGGCGGGTTGTCGTGCAGCTTGTACTCGGCCAGCTTCTGGGGGGCGGTGGTGGCCTTGGGGTGGGTCAGCAGCAGTTCGACGCCCTCGGGCAGGTAGCGCTCGGGCACGGCCACGATGGGGGTCATGTCCGCCTCGCCCACCTGGCCGCGGATGCGGGTGGAGGGGTCGATCTTCGCGGCGGTGGTAAAGTTGGGGTCCAGCTGCAGCCTGACGCGCATGGCGTGGCTGATGAACAGCACGCGGCCCTCGCGGGGCACGCCCGCCTCGTCCAGGCGGCGGTTGGCCTCCAGGATGCGCTCGTAGGGCTTGACTTCGCCCTCGTAGCCGCCCAGATCCACATGCCCGGCAAAGGCGGTCATGCGGCTCAGGCGATAGCGGTCGATTTCGGGGATGATCACCTCGTCCTGCTGGCGCCTGAGGGCCAGCCCGGCGTTCAGGCTGCCGCCGGCCTCGTCGTCCGAGGCCCGGTCGACGGTGAAGGTAAACGCGCGGTCGCGGGCCATGGTCATCTCCTGGGTGGTGTTGTCCAGCTCGGCGGGGGCGCCGTAGCGGCTCGCGCCGGTGCGCTGGTAGTCGCGCATCTGGGCGGTGGCGGTGGAAAAGACCTTGACCGTCTGCGCGCCGACAAAGTCGTAGTCGTGGTTGACGGCGGCCTCGGTCAGGGACTGGGCGGAAAAGCGCTCGTCGATGATGTCCGAATACTTGGTGACCAGATTCTGCGCCATAGGGTACGCCTCCTCATCGGTTGTTTGGTTCGGGGTCATTCGCCCATGAATCCCCGGGCAAAGGCATCGCGGCGGAGCCTCCGAGGGGAAGCCGCGGCGCCGGTACCCGCGCCGGAGATGAGTTCGGGCACCTCGCCCAGCACGGCCCGGACGGCCTGGGCCACCTTCTGGCGCATCGCCTCGTCCTCCGGGTCAATGCCCTCGAGCCCGGCGAGCCGGGCCACATGGTCCAGCCGGGCCTCCTTCACGCCCATGAGGGCGGCGGCGCAGCGCGCCTCGGCGCCGAGGAGCATCGCGACAAGGTGCGCTCTGGCGCCCTCGTCCTCCGTGCGCGCCTCCACCGGGGCCTCGGCCTCGGGCTGCGCCTCGTCCTCCGTCAAAATCCGTTCCTGTTCGTCCATGCCTGTTTCTCCTTTCTTCCGAGTTCACTCCATCGCGCCAGGGGCGCGCTTCTCGGCATCAATCTGCCGCATCTCGGCGGATGCGTCGGCGTCGGGCTGCCACTTGCGGATGAAGCCCAGGCGGCTGCGCGCGCCGCGGGCCACCTCGTCCAGATCGCGCTGGCGCTCGGCCTCCTCGTCGTCGGGGATGGGGTACAGGTGGTCAATGCGCACGCGGTAGTCGATGCCGGGCAGCGCGGCGGCGCCGTAGACGCCGGCCATTTCGACGAGCCGCCGGGCCATCCACTTCAGCGCGTCGTCCCACTCGGCCCATTTCTCCTCGCAGCGGCAGGTGAGCCCCCAATAGGCGGCGCGCATGGCCTTGCCGCTGGCGGCGAAGCCGCGCAGCAGCTCGACGGACGCCTCCGGCACCGACATCAGGTCAAACATGTCGCCGCGCAGGCGGCGCACGGCGTGTTCGTAGCGCTGGTCGTAGCCGAATTTGGGCTCGAGGACGCTGGCGGACGCCTGCCCGTTTTGGCCCCGGGCGGGGTCGGTGGCCAGGTCGATCAGCGCGCCGGGCGCGATCACCACGTGCTCGACCGACGCCTGGGAGGCGTCCACCAGCACCTTCTGGGGAAACATGTTGAACTTCAGCGCGTCGATGTCGTCGCGGATGAGCTGGCCGTAGGCGCGCTGGATGGGGGCCAGCTCGCGCACGTCGCTTTCGCCGGCGGGGTCGCCAGTCAGGCCGTCGTTGACGATCACATGGGCGGGGATAAAGGTCAGGCCCGTGTCCTCGCCCGTATGCCGGGGTTCGACCAGCCGTCCGTATCCGTCGTACACGCCCTCGTCCAGGAGGCACCGCCCGTCCTCCAGCCACAGCTTTTTGCGGTAGATGCGCTGGCGGGCGCGCTCGAAGCGGTCGTTGAGCCCGTAAAAGAAGATGATCTTGGCCACGTCGCCCGCCTCGTCCTGCTCGAACACGAATTCGGTGGACGGGACGAACCGGACGGCGAGCGGCCGGCCGGGCGCGCCGTCCAGGCACAGCGCGACGCGCTTTCCGATCAGGCAGTCGCGCACGCCGTGGATCAGCCGCTTCTGCCAGCGGTTTTCGGCGAGGGTGCGGCCGAGAAACCGCTCGATCCGGGCGGCGGCCTCGCCGTCGTCCCCGTCGGAGAGGATCCGGATCTCGGGGGCACGCCCGGCCATGAAGCGGCTTTCCTCCTTGATCAGCTTCTTGATCAGGTTGGCGGCGGGCCGGGGGCCCTCGCCGTCCTCCGGCGCGCCGTCGTAGAGCGCGTACAGGTGGTTGATCTCGCCCAGCTCGCGCAGCACCTCGCCGCCGTACAGCGCGCCCAGTTCCGCGCGAATCCATTCCGCGTTGGTCATCGATAGCCCCTCCCGCTGAAAAAGTGGTCGCGGCCCTGAAGGCCGCCCTGCATCCATTCGGCCAGGCCCGTGGTGGCGTCGGGCGCGTCGTCGTGGCGGTTGCGCCCTTTGCGCAGGTACCGGGTCATGGCGCCGTGGTACTCGGGAAAGCGCCGCGCCCAGTCCCTGGGAAACAGCACGCGGTTCATCACGAAGGGCGCGTTGACCGCAATGCGCGCGGCCTTGTTCTGCCGCTGGGTACGGGGCACGATCCGGGTGTCCCGCCAGCCGTGGCGGCTGAAGAGCAGCGCCTCCACATTCCGGGCAAAGCCCCTGCCGCCGCCGTTGCTCTCAATCCAGGCCTCGTTCACGGCGTGCCGCCGCAGCGCGTCGGCCACCAGGGGTTCGGTATATTCCATGCCACGGTCGGTGTACACCACGTCCAGCACCCACAGCCGCCCTTCAAAGGCGCCGGCCACCACGGCGCACAGGTAGTCGCATCCGGTGTCGGCGGTGTCCACGTAACACACCACCCTTTCAAAGGCCGGCTGGCCGTCCGGCCGGCGGGGCACATCCTCGTAGGTGGAAAAGTGGTCGTACAGGCGCCCGGTGGCGTCGATGGGCCGCTGCTGGTAGTTGGCCATGGCGATCTCCTCGCTGGTGGTCCGGAGGATCTTCTGCCACCGGCCCCAGCTGAGCAGCTCCGGGCACAGCATTTCGCGGCGCGCCTCGTCCAGGCAGGCGGGCATTTGCACCACGCGCCAGGCACCGGGATCGCGTCCCGCCAGCCGCCCGGCCAGATCGCCCGCGGCCCACCGGGTCATCACCACGATCTGGATCGCCCCCTCCTCGAGCCGGGAGAAGAAGGTGTCGTTGTACCAGGCGAACTGGGCGTCGAGGGCGGCCTCGTTCATGGCTTCCAGGTGGTTTTTGACCGGATCGTCGATGATGCCGATGGAGCAGCCCACGCCGGTGATGGTTCCGCCGAACCCGGCGGCCAGAAAGCTCATGGGCTGGCCCTCAAGGGCCCATAAGGTGGCGGCGGCGTCGCCCTTTTGCAATGTCACGCCGGGGAACACGTCGGAAAAGACGGTCTGCGCGCCCCCGGTCCGGGTGGCTGCAATGCCGTTTCGCACCATGCGGGAAAACCGCGCCGCCAGGGTTTCGTTGTAGCTGACGGCGATGATCCGCTCGGCGGGGTTCTGCCCCAGCGCCCACTGGCAAAACAGCGACAGCGTGTAGCTCTTGCCCATCCGGGGCGGCATGTTGACGATCAGTCCCCGGCGGGGGGCGGCGCCCTCCGCCTCCGGCGCGCGCTCGTAGAGCGCCTGGAGCGCCCCGGCCAGCTCGCGCAGGTGCGGCCGGTCGTCCCGAAAGAAGCGGGGGTTTGCGGCGCGGCAGTAGGCCCAGAAGCTGGTCCGCGCCTTGGGCGCGCCGCCGCCCAGGATCTCGCGCAAAACGCCCGTCCGTCCGTTCAAGGCGCTTCCCCTCCGTTTCCGCCCGGCTCCGCGGTCAGCGCCTCGATCTCGGCCCACAGATCGGGTCTTGATCGCAGCGCCGCCCGGAGCTCGGCCACCACCTCGGCCCGGATGGCATCCCTCCGCCTTCGGTCGCCGGAGAGCTTCTCGATCTGCAGGGCGGCCTGCGCGGCCTGAATCAGCCCGGTCACGGCCTTTTCGGCGGGCAGGTCGTCCGGCGCGTCCCCGCCCTCGAGGCGGCTGAGAAGCCTTGTCATCAGCATTGAAAGCGCCGTTCCCGCCATGTCAAAGCCCGGATGGTTCCTGGTCCAGCGGTCAAGCGCGTTCAGCTGTTTGATCACGGCCTTTTCGCGCCGCGCGTCGTCGGCCTGGGCGGCGGCGTACCGGCCGACGGCCCCCGCGCCGATGGAAAACCCCTCCGCCGCCAGCGCCTCGGCGATGCGCCCGTAGCGCAGCGTCTCGTCCGAGAGCATCCGGTCCAGGGCCTCGCGGGCCCCGTCGGGCAGGTCCTTGGCGCGCAGGCGGCGCGGCCCCGGCGCGGCGGCCCGGGCGCTAGGCGCGGCGGCCATCGCCGAAGAGCACGCCGGGGTCGTCAATGTCGCCCTCGGCCAGGTTGCACCCGGCGGCGGTCAACCGCACGAGGGCGCTGCGCAGCGGCGTCAGTTCCGGCTCGGCCCCCTCCTTGTAGGCGATGGTCACAAAGCCCTTGCCCGGGTCGGCCAGATAGAAAAGCTGCGCGGGAACCTCGGTTTCGGCAGCGGGGTTTTCGCCCATCAGCGCAAAGATCAGCGTCTTGACCGGCATGGGCGGCCGGCCGAAGTCCTTGTAGAGCATGGTCACAATGTCGCCCCGAAGCTGCTTGCGCTTGACAAGATCGGTGTGATGAATCATCGGAAGCCCTCCTTTTCCCTGCAGCCGTTGACGATCAGCTCGCGGATCTGACCCAGCTGCGCCTCGATGTTCTGGCTCATGCGGATCAGGTCGTCCCGGAGCGCGTATTTTTCAGGCAGTTGGATCAGCAGCCGATCGTAGCGCTCTTCCTGCCGGTCCATGCGCTTTTCCAGCGCGTCCATCCGTTCGAGGGTGGTCTTTTCGCTGCGGGCGATCTTGCCCTCCAGTTCCGTCACCAATCGCTTGATGAACCAGGCCAGCGCGGCCACCATCAGCCCCACCGCGGACGTCACGATCCAGTGGGCGTACTGCGCCTCCATGCCTTCACCCCGCCTCCGATCAAAAGAAAATGCCGGCCATCGTTTCGACTGCCGGCATTGTACCCGATTGTCCCGCACTTGTCCGCGCGAAGCGCGTCGCAGTTTTACCGCGCGGCCGCGCGCCGCCCGGGCGCGCAGGACACAACCGCCTGTACCGTGCGCGTGGAAACCCCATACCGCCGGGCCAAAAGCGCGGTATTTCCGCCGTCATACTCGGCGCGGATGCGCCTGTCGCGCTCCGCCGCCGCCAGCGCGTCCATCTTGGGGATATAAAGCGGCGCGCCGCCGTAGGCCTCGCACAGCTTGACCGTCGCCTCAAGGCCAATCACGTCCGCCAGGCGCCGGTGCGCCTCGGGCAGCATCTCCCGGGTGATGGTCTCCATCAGGCTCCCTCCCCTTCCCGCGCGGCCCCGCTCTGGGCGGCGCGCCGCGCGGCCTGCCGGCGCGCCGCCGTCTTTGCGCTGGTGATGGCCCGCACCTGGGCGCGCCCCAGCCCCAGAGCGCGGCCGACGCGCCGCGCAATCTCCGGCGATGTGACGCCGCCGCACTCGAGAATCCACATCAGCCGCGGGCCGATGCCGCAGGCGCGGGCCGCCGCTTCGATGCTGGCAAACCGCGCCGCCCGTGCCTTTTCCAGCCATCCCGGGGGCAGCGCAATCATCGGCTGCCCCGGCAGGAGCCGCTCCGTCTCCCCGGCAATGTCCGCGTCCCGGGCCTCCGCCTCGGCCAGCTCGCGCTCCGAAACCGGCGCCCGCTCCAGTCCCTCGTCCACGCGCCGCAGCGCCCGGAGCTCTTCCGTCGTAAAAAGCGGCCTCATTCCAATCCCTCCGTTCCCGCGTCCCCTCGGGCGGCTTTACAACCCGCCCGCCCCGTGCTATACTGCAACCGGAATCCTACTGCGCCCCAATTATATCTTATAAAACTAAGATTGTCAATATATTCTTAGAATATATATTCCAAGAGGAGGTTCTGCCGTGTTTTACGCCCGTCTGGAGCAACTGTGCAGGGAGTCCGGCACCTCCGTGGCGGAGGTAGCGGAAACGGTGCTGCACGTCAGCAGCGGCGCGCCGTCGGGCTGGAAGAAGGGGGCCTCGCCCAAGGCGGCGACGGTGGCGGCGGCGGCGCGGCATTTCCGCGTCTCGGCGGATTACCTTCTGGGGCTGACCAGCGAAAAGCAGGTGCTGACGGGCGCGCGGTCGCTGGACGATGAAGAAGCGCGCCTCGTGGACGCGCTGCGGGCCGCGCCGGCGCCGGCGCGGCGGGCGGTGCTGCGCATGGCCGCCGCCGCGCTGGAGGACGGCCTGGCCGTCCCGACCGCACCGATCGCACCGATCGCATCGGCCGCACCGATCGCATCGGCCGCACCGATCGCATCGGCCGCACCGATCGCATCGGCCGCACCGATCGCATCGGCCGCGCCGGTCGCGCCGGCCGCGCCGGCCGCGCCAACCGCCCCTGCGGCGATCCGCCCGTTCCCCGTCCCGCGGCGGGAGCCGCCAAAGCCCGGCCGCGTCTGGAAGGGTGTGGAAGGCCGTGCGGCGGCGGGGCCGCCCATTGAAACGGTGCCGGAGGAGGAGCGCCGCATCCTGGTGCCCGTCAAGTACACCGGGGCGCAGTACTTCATCGTGCAGGCCGAGGGCGACTCGATGACCGGGGTCGTAGGGGACGGCGACTACTGCGTGTTCAACAAATACGGCGCCTTTGACAGCGGCCGCGTGGCGCTGGTGCAGGTGGACGGCCCCACCGATCAGCCGGACGCCACCATCAAGTACGTCTACCGGCGGCCGGGCGGCAAGGTGGAGCTGCGCTCGAAGAACCCCAAGTACCCGCCCATGCTCTACCCGGCGGAGGAAGTGGTGCTCATGGGGGAACTGGTGGCGGTGCTGCCCCAGGGCGGCGAACCCCGCGCCTGAAGGCTTTGCAGGGAGGAGAGGAAAAAATGCTCGTTCTGACACTCACGGTCCGGCTGCACGCGCCCTGGTGCCGCTCGCTCAAGGACAAGCGGTCTGTGGTGCGGATGCTGCTCTCGCGGCTGCGGAGCAAGTTCAACCTCTCCGCCGCCGAGGTGGGGGCGCAGGACGTCATCACGCTGATCGATCTGGGCGTCGCCGCCATCGCCGCAAGCGCCGCCCAAGCGGATTCCATCGCGGAAAACGTGACCGCCTTCATTCGGATGAATACCGAGGCGGAGATCCTCTCCGAGGAGAGGGCGCTGCGCTGAGGGCGCGGCCAAAAAGAGCCAAAGGCCCGGCGCTTCGCATGAAGCGCCGGGCCTTTGGTGCGCGGAAACTACGCGCCGTAAAAGTCGTCCACCGCCTGAAAGAAGGCGTCGATGTTCTCCCAGCGGGACGCGGGCGGGATGTCACATCCGGAGGAAATCAAAAAGTGCGGGTACTTGGCGCACCGCTGCATCAGCGCCAGCGTTTCGGCGCGCACGGATTCGGGGGTGCCGTTGCGGAACTGCCCGGCGGGGTCCACGTTGCCCATGCAGGGCAGGTTTTGGGGCATCTTCTTCAGGATCTCCTCCATGTCCACGGCGTTTCCGAAGTGATAGGCCGCCGCGCCCATGGCGGAAATCTCCTCCGTCATGTTGACCACGGCGCTGCCGCAGTTGTGGTAGACCACCAGAAAATCGTCCGTCTGCACCGCGTCGATCAGCCGCTTGACGTAGCGGCAGGAAAACTCCTCCGCCAGCGCCGGGTTCAAAACGCCCGCCAGCGGCTCGGCCATCACCACGCCGTCGGCGCCCGCGTCGCGGTAGCGCTTCGCGTATTCGATCAAAAAGCCGGTGACCTTCTCCAGCACCCGGTGCACAACCTCAGGCTCGTCATAACAGGTGTACATGATCTCCGTCACGTCCATCAGCCGCCCGGCCAGCGAAAACGGCCCGATGATGCCCGCCAGCACGGGCCTGTCCGCAATCAGGCGCGCGGCCTCCTCGATGGCGCGGATGTAAAGCCCCGTTCGGCCCGCGCCCACCGGCGGCACCGCGAGGTTATCCGCGTCCTCCTCCGAATGGATGACGCAGCCCGTCACCGTGGGCACCTCCTCGTCGCTCAGGCGGATCGCGGCGCCGAAGCATTCCGCCTCCACGGACAGGTCCATCAGGCTCACGGACGCCGCGCTCTTCACCCGCTGGGCCACCTTCAGCATGCCCTGGGCCTGCAGGCCGGCGTCGGAAATCAGTTCCCGGACGGTGATCCCCATCAGCTGGATCGCGGGAAAGGACAGTACCGGCAGCGCCCTTTTCACCGGCGCGGCCATCAGTTCGTTCAGCCATACCTTCATGTTCCGCTTCACGGCACTCAACCTCCACGGTATTATCCCGGCAATACTGTACCGCAAATGCGCGCGCGGGTCGCGCGATTCGTTTGGTTTTACATGTGATTATTTCGGATTTCGGGCGGCCGACAAGACGCCAAAACCACCCTCGGGCCCGCGGAGAAAGCCGCGGGCCCGAGGGTGGTTTTGGTTACGCCAGCGGGGCAATCACGCCGCAGGCGATGCGTTCGCCGGACATACCCGCCGGCTGGGATGTAAAGTCGTCCGGGTCCAGATGCACCACCACGGTGCGGCCGGTCACCTGGGGCACGGTAAAGCGGTCGGTGTAGACCATGCTCCAGGCGAAGCCCGCGTTTCCAAAGAGCGGCGGAAGGTCGCCCGCGTGCTGCGGATGCTCGCAGTCGTAGGGGTTGAAGTGGCTGCCGGCGTCCTCAAAGGGCGCATCCGCGGTGCCGGTGCAGCCGGAGCCCTCGTGGATGTGAAAGCCGAACACGCGGCCCGCGCAGGGTCCGCTCTCTCCGGGAAGGCCGGTAAATTCAGCGGCCACGACGACGCCCGGCCCGCTGGGGTAGAAGGTGACATACCCTTCCACGGCGGGGTACGCGGCGCTCCCCCGCACCACGGCCCTCGCGGCGGGCCGCAGCGTGCGCAGCAAGTGGCCCAGATAGCTTGCGCCCTGTCCCCGGCCATAGTACAACCTGAAACACCTCCCTTTTGATGAAGCTGTTCCATTGTATGCGGCAAAGCGGCGCGGGCATGCCTGGGCGCGGGAGGCCTCAGCGGTACAGGGTTTCGGCGCCGCGCTCCGCCTTCACGTTCACGGACTGGGCGCGCAGCGTCAGGTAAGTCTGGCCCTCCAGGTCGTACTTGTCAAGCACGCCGGTGACCTCAATCCAGTCGTTGTCACTGGGCATGTCGCCGTCCCAGGTGAATTCAAAGCCGCACATGGAGCCGTCGTTGCCGCAGCAGCCGGGCCCGACGCGGTACACGTACTCGTAGGTGGTGTCGCTGGGCTCGTAATACTCCGACGTGAACATGCCCTCCAGCTTGATCGTGCGGCCGATGTAGTCCTCGTAATTGGTGTAGATTTCATTGATGTAGGTGACGTACATGTTTTCGGTCAGCTCGATGGCCGCGCCCGCGGCGGCGCTTTGGGCGGCGGAATCCTGCGTCTGATCCTGTGCGGAATCATCCGCGCGCTTCACCGCGCATCCGGAAAGCGCCAGCGCCAGGCCAAGAAACAGCACAAAAACCGTAAATTTTTTCATGTCTTTCGCCTCCCCTTGATGAACGCCGCGCCGGAAAACACGCCAAACATGATCATGTTGGCCGATACCACGCTGGCGCCGGCGGGCGTGGCCGCCAGGTAGGAAACCGTCATCCCGATCAGGAAGTTGACCACCGACAGCACCGCGGCGCAGGCGATCACCGACCGGTAGGAGCGCATCAGCCGCATGGCGGTCAGCGCCGGGAAGATCACCAGGCTCGAAATCAGAAGCGCGCCCATCAGCCGCATGCCCACCACCACGGTCACCGCCGTCAAAAGCGCCAGCAGCATGTTGTAAAGCCCGGCCTTCACGCCGGTGGCGCGGGCAAAGCCCTCGTCAAAGGTGACCGTGAAGATCTGCGCGTAGAAGACCAGGTACAGCGCCAGCACCGCCAGCGACAGGATCACGCTCAGGGTCACGTCGGATCTGCTCATCGCCAGGATGGACCCGAACATGTAGTTGCACACGTCCACGTTCATGCCGGTGGTGATGGAGATCACCATCACGCCCACGGCCAGAGACCCGGTGGAGATCAGCGCGATGGCGGCATCGCCCTTGATCTTGCTGCGCTCGCTGAGTCGCAAAAGCAGAAACGCCGCCAAAATCACCACCGGCACCGCCACGCCCAGGGGCGCGGCGCCCAGCGCCTGGGCGATGGCCAGCGCGCCGAAGCCCACGTGGGACAGCCCGTCGCCGATCATCGAATACCGCTTGAGCACCAGGTTCACGCCCAGGAGCGCCGCGCACAGCGCCACCAGGATGCCCACGATCAGCGCGCGGGACAAAAACGGGTAGGACAGCATCTGCCGGATCACGTCAATCATCCGCGCCACCCCCCAGAAACAGCCGTCCGGCGGCGCTTTGGCGGTAGCCCTCCACCGTGCCGAAGAAGAGGGGGCTGCCCGCCAGGTGCAGGATGTGGGTGGCGTACCGTACCGCGGCGCGGACGTCGTGGGACACCATGATGACCGCGATGCCGCCCCGGTGGATCTCGCCGATCAGGCGGTACAGTTCCTTGGTGGCCACGGGGTCGAGCCCCGCGGTGGGCTCGTCCAGCACGATCAGCCGGGTGGTGGCGCACAGCGCCCGGGCCAAAAGCACCCGCTGCTGCTGACCGCCGGAGAGCGCCCGGTAGGGGCGCCTCGCCAGCGCGGCCACCCCCAGCCTTTCCATGTTGGCCCGGGCGCGGCCGCGCTCGCCCCCGGAATACCAGGGGCGGACGCCGCGCCGGTTGAGGCAGCCCGACAGCACAACCTCCCACACGCTGGCGGGGAAATCCCGCATCAGCCCGGTCTGCTGGGGCATGTAGCCGATTTGGTCCCGGGAGAGGCCGCCGCCTGTCAGGACGGCGCCGTCCCGCACGGGCTCGAGGCCCAGAAGCGCCTTCATCAGCGTGCTCTTGCCGGAGCCGTTCTCCCCCACGACGCAGAGGTAATCCCCCTGATCCACCGAAAAGGATACGTCCTTCAAGGCCACGCCGCCCTCGTAGGCGACCGACACGTCCTGACAGGCGACCAGCATTACTTCATCGCCTCCCGGAGGGTTTCAAGATTCGCGCGCATCAGCGAAACGTAGGTCGCGCCCGCGTCAAAATCCGCGCGGGACACGTTGTGGCCGGAGTGAAACATCGCGGTCTTCGCGCCGGTCTGCTCGGCGATGCTGTCGGCCACCAGGTGGTTGGACAATTCGATGTAGAACACCGTGGACACCCCGGTCTCCCTCACCTTGTCGATCAGAAAGGCGATGGTGCCCGCGCTGGGTTCGGTCTCGTTGCTGCAGCCGGGGAACGCGGCGTAGCAGGTGAGCCCGTACGCGTCGGCAAAGTAGCGCAGCGGAAAGCGGTCGCCCACGATCAGGGTCTTGTTTTCCACGCCGTCAAAGAACTCGTCAAACTGCCGGTCGAGCGCGGCCAGCGCTTCGCCGTAGGTTTCGGAATTGGCCGCGTAGACCGCCGCGTCTTCCGGATCGACGGCGCTCAGGCGCTTGGCGATCGCCCGCTGGATCAGGTCGGCATTCTTCGGCGACGTCCACACATGCTCGTCATACTCGATCTCGTGGAGCCCGTCCTCGTCTTCGTGGTCCTCGTCCTCGTGGTCCTCGTCCTCGTGGTCCTCGTGGTCGTGTCCCGTGTCGGTCATGCCCTCCAGCACTTCTTCCGCCACGGCGTCCACGCAGTCGATCATGCGCAGCGCGGGCACCTCATGGTCAAAGGCGGACAGGATGTCGTCCACCCAGGCGTCGCCCTCGCCGCCGGTGTAGACGAACAGGTCGGCGTTCTGGATCTTCAGGATGTCCTGGGGCGTGGGCTCATAGGAATGGCTCTCGGAGCCGGGCGGCAGCAGCATGGCCACGTCGGCGGCCTCGCCGGCCACCTGACGGCAGAAGTCGAAGGCGGGGAAATTGGTGGCGACGACAGAGGGCTTTTCGCCCTCCGCGGCCAGCGCGGGCGCGCCGGCCATCGCGGCGGACAGTATGACCAGGGCGGTCAAAGCCGCCAGTATTTTTCTCATGATGATTCCTCCATGCGCTTGATGGGTGCGGAAAAAAGGCCCGAAAGCCGGGCCGCGCAGGGAGGCGGTATCAATCGTTCATTCGGATGTTCAGCGAAACGAGGGATGCGCCGGCGGCGCCAAAGGCGCGCTCGCCCGGAAGGACCGGCGGCGCGACGCGGGCGAGGAGGGCCAGCGCGCGGGTCAGCGCCACCGCGCCCAGCGCCCTGAAGGCCAGCTGGGAGGCGGTGTAGGCCACGCACAGCGGGCAATGCCCGTCCGCACAGTGGTGGCCGGCGTGGGCAAACTGGATGCCCACCGCCAGGAGGACCGCCAGCGCAAACAGCGCCGCGAGGGTCAGCGCGGTCCGCCGAAAGGTCCTTGTCCGCATGGCGCGCCCCCCCTTTCGCGTATCCCCGTCGAATCTGCCGGCGGGCCCCGGAGGGCCGCCGCTTCCAATGGGACGCGCACCGGGCCCGGCCGGTTCCATCAAATTGTCAGAGGATCGGCGGACGCTGCCCGGGCAAGGCGTCAACCCGGCCCCGGAAAGGTGATTGTAATGCTGGTGCCCGCGCCCGGCTCGCTGGCGAGGGACACCCCCGCGCCGTGCACGGCGGCGCTGTGCTTGACGATGGAGAGCCCCAGCCCGGTGCCGCCGGTTTCGCGGGCGTGGCTGTGGTCCACGCGGTAGAACCGCTCGAACACCCGCGCCTGGTGCTCCGGCGGGATGCCGATGCCGGTGTCCCGCACGGTGAGGGTGGCGCCGTCCGCCCCGCCGCCGAGGACGACCTCCACGCGGCCGCCCTTCACGTTGTACTTGACGGCGTTGTCGCAGAGGTTGTAGACCATCTCCTCCAGAATCTTCTCGTAGCCGCTGACCCATGCGGGCCCGCCGGATACGTCGATGCGCACCCCGCGCCGCTCGGCCAGCGGCGCGAGCCGCCGGGCCACGCCCTCTGAGAGCGCCGCCAGGTCCACCCTGGCCTTTTCCGGCAGGCGGGCCTTTTCGTCCAGGCGCGACAGCTTCATCACGTCCTCCACCAGCGCCACGAGGCGGCTGGCCTCGTCGTAGATGCGGGCGGCAAAGTCCTGCATGTCGTCGGGGCGGACGGTGCCGTTTTTCATGATCTCGGCGTAGCCGATGATGGAGGTCAGCGGCGTCTTGAGCTCGTGGGACACATTGGCGGTAAACTCCCTGCGGCTGCGCTCGGCGCTCACCCGGTCGGTGACGTCCAGGGCCAGGATCACCGCGCCCCGGGCGCCGTTTTCCGGTTCCACGGGGTTTCCGATCAACTGAAAGACGCGCTCGCCCATCTTCAGCTCCGCCTCGGCGCTCTCGCCCCGGAGCGCCCGTTCCACCACCCGCTCCAGCGCCACCGAGCGGTTGACCGACAGGATGGGCCGGCCGGCGTAGGCGTCCGGGCGGACGCCGAAGATCTCCGCAGCGCTCTCGTTGATGGACAGCACGTCCCCCGCGCCGGAGAGCAGCACCATGCCCTCGCGCATGTGGGCGGTGACGGCGGCGAACTCGCGCCGGTTCTCGGTCAGCTCCTGCAGGCGCCTGCCCAGCTCCTCCTTCTGGCGCTGCATGCGCGACAGGAGCGGGCTCAGCTCGTCATACACATCGTTTTCCAGCGGCTGGTCCAGGTTCAGGTGGTTGATGGGCGCCACGATGCGCCCGGCCATGGTCCGCGCCATCAGAAGGGATACGACGCTCACGCCCGCGAGGATCAGCAAAAACAGCGGCAGCAGCCGGAGGAGAAGGCCCACCACGCTCGCCTGGGTGTTGGAGAGCCTGAGCACGTTGCCGTCGTCGGTGCGCACGGCAAAGTACAGCGTTTCCTGGGCAAGGGTATCGGAATAGCGGTGGGTCTGGCCGCTGCCGCCCGCCAGCGCGGCCTTTATCTCGGGGCGGCTCAGGTGGTTTTCCATCTGCTCGGCGTCGGCGGTGCTGTCGTAGAGCACGGTGCCGTCGGGCGCCACCAGCGTGACGCGGCTGTCCCCGTGAAAGTTGCGGAAATAGGCGGCCTCGTCGGTCTCCCGGGCCATGGCGTAGATGAGGTAGGCGGCCTCCACCTTGAGCCGGTCCTCCAGCTGCCGGGTGTAGGACTGGTACAGCGTCAGCATGATGAGGGCGGAGGCCAGGACCGCGGCGAGGAGCGCGGCGGCGAAGATGATCCGGAAGATCCGCTTTGTCATGTCAGCCTCCGAAGCGGTAGCCCACGCCCCGCACGGTTTCAATCATGCCGCCCTGGGCGCCCAGCTTCTGCCGGAGCGTCTGGATGTGCACGTCCACGGTGCGGGTGCCGCCGCCGTAGCCCAGGTCCCACACGCGCTCCAGCAGCTTCTCGCGGGTGAAGGCCACGCCGCGGTTTTCCATCAGAAAGCGCAGAAGCTCGAACTCCTTGAGGGTGAGGCTCACATTCTCCCCGCCGGAGATCACCAGATGGCGGCGCGCGTCCACCGTCAGCGCGCCGCAGGTAATGGCCTCGGCGCCCTCCCTGGCGGCGGTGCGCCGCAAAAGCGCCTTGACGCGGGCCACCAGCTCCATCATGCCGAAGGGCTTGGCGATATAGTCGTCCGCGCCGGCGTCCAGGCCCACCACGGTGTCAAATTCGGTGTCCTTGGCGGTGATCATGATGACCGGGATGGCGGCCGTCCGGCCGTCCTGGCGGAGCTTTTTGAGGATCGCAAGGCCGTCCTCGCCGGGCAGCATGATGTCCAGCAGCACCAGCTCCGGGGCGGCCTCGGCCACGGCGGCGAAAAACGGCCCGGCGGCGGAAAAGCCACTGGCCTCCATGCCCGTCTGCCGGAGGGTGTACACCACCAGGTCGCGGATGTTCGGGTCGTCCTCCACGTAGTAGATCATAGCGGCTCACCCTTGTGGCGGCCGGTGAGGGCGTACTCCACCCACTCGGCGATGTTCTGGGCGTGGTCGCCGATGCGCTCGAAGTACTTGGCGATCATCAGAAGGTCCACGGCCTGCTCGCCGCTGGCGGCGTCCATGCGGATGCACTCGATCAGCTCGTACTTCACGATGTCGAACAGGTCGTCGATCACGTCGTCCATCTCGATGATCCGGCGCGCCAGCGCGAGGTCGCGCTTGACAAAGGCGTCCACCGCGCCGGTGACCATGCGGATGGCGGCGGCGGCCATCTGGGTCAGGTGCTCCAGCTTCTTGATGTAGGGCTTGCCGGCCAGGTAGATCACCAGACCGGAGATGTCCGCGGCCTGGTCGCCGATGCGCTCCATGTCGGTGATCATCTTCAGCGCGGCGGAGATGAGCCGGAGGTCCCGGGCCACGGGCTGCTGCTTGAGCAGCAGCTTCATGCACAGCGCCTCGATGTCCCGCTCCTTCTGGTCCACCTCCTGGTCGAAGGCGATGGCCTCGGCGGCGGCGGATACGTCCTGGTTGGTCAGCGCCTGGGTGGCGCTCTCGATGGCGTGCTCGATCAGCGCGCCCATTTCGATCAGCTCGCGGCTGAGCCTGTCGAGCCGCTCGTCCAGCAGGTTGCCCATTATCCAAACCTCCCGGTAATATAGTCCTCGGTGCGCTTGTCGGTGGGGATGGAAAACAGCTTTTCCGTGTCGCTGAACTCGATTAGTTCGCCCAGAAGGAAAAAGCCCGTCATGTCGGAGATGCGCGCGGCTTGCTGCATGTTGTGGGTCACGATGACAATAGTATACTTCTCCTTGAGGCCCACCGCAAGGTCCTCGATGCGGGCGGTGGAAATTGGGTCGAGGGCGCTGGTGGGTTCGTCCATCAAAAGCACCTCGGGCTCCACGGCCAGCGCCCGGGCGATGCAAAGGCGCTGCTGCTGCCCGCCGGAGAGGCCCAGCGCGTCCTTTTTCAGCCGGTCCTTGAGCTCGTCCCAGATGGCGGCGTCGCGGAGGGATTTTTCCACAATATCGTCCAGCTTGGCGCGGCCGCGGACGCCGTGGGTGCGCGGGCCAAAGGCCACGTTGTCGTACACGCTCATGGGGAAGGGGTTGGGCTTTTGGAACACCATGCCCACGCGCTTGCGAAGCTCGGTCACGTCGATGTCGCCGTAGATGTCCTCGCCGTCCAGCAGCGCCTTTCCGGTAATTCTTACGCCCTCGATCAGGTCGTTCATGCGGTTGAGGGTTTTGAGGAGCGTGGATTTTCCGCAGCCGGAGGGCCCGATCAGCGCGGTGATCTTCCGCTCGGGGACGGACATGCTCACGCCCTTCAGCGCGTGGTAGCTTCCGTAATACAGGTTGAGGTCGGCGGTTTCAATTTTTGCCATGCTATCTCCTCGTCAGGCGCCCCGCCGCCCAGCCGGAGAGCGCGTTGATGCCGGCCACCAGCACCAGCAGCACCACCGCCGTGGCGGACGCCTGGTTGATGTAGAGTCCCTCGCTGGACAGCGCGTACATGTGCACCGACAGCGTGCGGGCGGAATCCGTCAGCGAGTCGGCCACCTTGGCCACCGTGCCGGCGGTGTAGATCAGCGCCGCCGTCTCGCCCACGATGCGGCCGATGGCCAGGATCACGCCGGAGAGAATCCCCGGCATGGCCGAGGGCAGCACCACCCTGGAAACGGTGCGCAGCCGCCCCGCGCCCAGGCCGAAGCTGCCCTCGCGGTACTCGCGGGGCACGGCGATGAGCGCCTCCTCGGTGGCCCGCAGGATCAGCGGCAGGATCATGATCGCCAGCGTCAGCGCGCCGGAGATCAGCGAAAGCCCCAGCCGGAGCGTGGTCACGAAGAACATCAGCCCGAAAAGGCCGTACAGAATCGACGGAATGCCCGTCAGCGTCTCGCTGGTGATGCGGGTCACCTTCACCAGGCGGTTGCCGCTTCCGGCGTACTCGGTCATGTAGATCGCGCCGGCGACGCCCGCGGGCACCGCCACCAGAAGGGACAAACCCGTCATCAGGATCGTGTTGATCAGCGCCGGCATCATGGAGGCGTTGTCGGAATTGTATTCCCACGCAAAAAGGCTGGGGCGCAGGTTGGGAATGCCGCGCGCCAGGATGTAGAGCGTGAGCCCCAGAAACACCAGCGCGGTAAAGCCCGCGCCCAAATAGACCAGAAAGCGCATGAAAAGCGCGTTTCGCCTGGCCCTCGTCATTTTTCCGCCCTCCGCTTGATCGCCGCCAGAAGCAGGTTGATCATCAGTATAAACACAAACAGCACCACACCGGTGGCGATCAGCGCCTCCCGGTGCAGATCGGCCGCGTAGCCCATCTCCAGCGCGATGTTGCTGGTCAGCGTGCGCACGCCCTTCAGCAGCCCCTGAGGCATGCGGGCCTGGTTGCCCGCCACCATCATCACCGCCATCGCCTCGCCAATGGCGCGGCCCACGGCCAGCACCACCCCCGCCATCACGCCGGACCTCGCCGCCGGCAAAAGGATGCGGAACACCGCGCGCTCATGGGTGGCGCCCAAGGCCAGTGCGCCCTCGTAGTAGCTGGCGGGCACGGCACCCAGCGCCGCCTCGGACAGGGAGATCACCGTGGGCAGGATCATCATGCCCAGAAGCAGGCTCGCCGCCAGCATGCTGGAGCCGCTGCCGCCAAAGAGCTCCCGGATCATCGGCACCAGCACCGTCAGGCCGAAAAAGCCGTACACCACCGACGGTATGCCCGCCAGGAGCGACACCGCCGGCTTCATCAGCCGGACGGCGCGGGGCCGCGCGAACCGGGCCAGATACACGGCCGTCAGGATGCCCGGCGGCACGCCCACCGCCATCGCCCCGGCGGTCACATAAAGGCTGCCCAGAATCATCGGCATGACGCCGTAGATGCCGCTGCCCGGCTTCCATTTTTCTCCGGTCAGAAAGTCCAATACGCCGATGCGCGCCATGGGCGGCACGCCGTTGACGAATATAAAAAGGCAGATCAGCGCAACCGCCAGCACGGAAACGCTGGCCGCGGCCGCGAAGATCACCTGGGCGGCGCGCTCCTTGGCGCGCTGCGCGCGCGCGCCGCGGGCGCGCGCGAAACCCCCTCCGCCGCCAGGCCCGGCGGCGGAAGGGGCGGACTTTTTCAGCCCTTTGTCAGCCATTGAGTGCGCTCCAGCTGGTCGTTTCCCCGGTGTAGATCGAGCGAACCTGCTCGCTGGTGAGCCCGCCGACGGGGTTTTCCAGATTGACGATCACGGCGATGCCGTCCATCGCGATGACGGTGGGGGTGAGGCCCGCCGCAAGTTCGGAATCCTTCAGCGCGCGGGAAGCCATGCCGATGTCGCAGATGCCGTCCAGGGCGGACTTGATGCCGGTGGTGGAATCGCTCTGCTGCACCTCGATTTCGGCGCCCGGGTTGACCGCCTTGTAGGCCTCGGACAGCTTTTCCATGATCGGCGTCACGGAGGAGGAACCCGCCACCACAATCTTGCCGGTGACGGTGCTGCCGGCGAAGGGCGCGGCCTCGCCCACGGCCACGTAGCCGTGCTCGGCCACCACGGCCTGGCCCTCGGCGCTCAGGATGTACTCGACGAAAGCCTTCGCCGCGTCACCCGCCTTTTCGGAGAGCACGATGTTGAAGGGCCGGGCGATCTTGTAGGTGCCGTCGATGATGGCCGCCGCGGAGGGCGCCACGCCGTCGATTTCAAGGGCCTTCACGGTGTCGTTCAGCGAGCCCAGCGAGATGTAGCCGATGGCGCCGGGGTTGCCCGCCACGCTGGTCATGGCCACGGAGGTGCTGTTGGTGATCTCCGCGTCCTCGGTGGTCATGTCTTCCTTGTCGCCGTCGGCGTTTTTGACTTCGACGCCGAACAGCTCGATGAACGCGCCGCGGGTGCCGGAGCCGTCCTCGCGGGACACCACGGTGATGGCGTCGTCCGCCGCCGCCTGAAGCGCCATGCCCAGCGACAGAACCAGCGCGAGCGCGATGATCAGGGTCTTTTTCATGTTGTTTTCCCTCCATCGTTTTGTTTGACTTTCTTGTACGGTACAAGTGTACGGCGTGCGTGTATCAAATAAATACGAAAAAAATCAGATGGATGTTAATTCGCACGGGCCCGGGGGCGCGGGGGGCGCGCCCCGCCCCGCGCATAGTCCCGCGTCCTCGCGCATATCGTATACGGAGAAATACGCGCGCGGGGAGTGATACGCTTGGAAAACCCCAACAACCGGATGACGGCCGCCGGCCGTCTCGAGGGCCCGCTGGAATTGAGCCACGAAGTGATGAACGAACCCTTTTACGCCGGAACCCTGATCGTCAAGCGCCTTTCCGGGGCGGTGGACCGCCTGCCGGTGACCATGCCCGGGAAACTGCTCTCCGGCGGCCAGTGGCCGCTGGAAACGCTGATCACCGTGGAGGGGCAGGTGCGGTCCTACAACAAGGTGATCGACGGCGCCGGACGGCTTTTGGTGACGCTGTTCGCCCAGCACGTCACGGTGGGCGCCGAAAACGATACGCTCAACCGGGTGGAACTGGCCGGCGCGCTGTGCAAACCGCCGGTCTACCGCTCCACGCCCTTTGGCCGCGAGATCTGCGACATGATGCTGGCGGTCAACCGGGCCTTTGGCAAGAGTGACTATCTGCCCTGCATCGCCTGGGGGCGCAACGCCCAGTACGCCGCGCGCTTTCGCGTGGGCGACCGGGTGCGCATCGGGGGCAGGCTCCAGTCCCGCGAATATCAGAAACTGCTGGAAAACGGCGAATACATGAGCCGCAACGCCTTTGAGGTGTCGGTGTTCACGCTGGAGGCCGACCGCACCGCCGCTCCCGCTCCCGCCTCTGACCGCGAGGGAGCGCCCCGCCCGGAGCACATCCCGGTATAGCGCCGTTTTCTTCCACGGGGCCCGCGCGCACGCGCGGGTCTTTTGGGGTTATGACAAAGTATTGAACCCGCCCGGCGCGCATTGAATTCGGCTCCGTTTTGTGCTATGATGCGCTAAGGGGGGGTGCGGTCATGGGCGCGGAATACGCGGGCAAGATATGCGTCGTGACCGGTGCGGTGTCGCGCATCGGCCGGGCGCTTGGCGCCGAACTTCTGCAGCGCGGCGCGGTGGTGTATCTGGGCGACGTCAGCGAAGGCGCGCTCGGCGCCCTGGCGGATGCCTTCAACCGCATCCATCCGGGCCACGCCTTCGCGGTGCCCACGGACGTGACCCAGCCGCTGGACGCCCAGCACCTGGCGGATGTGGCGCTCGCGCGCAAGGGCCGGCTGGACGCGCTGGTGATGGCGGAGTCCGCGCCCTGCTCGGTGCCCATCGGCGAGGTGCTCAGCGAGAGCTGGCGCTACGCCATCGACGTCAACCTGATGGGCGTGGTGCACATGGTGGAGGCCGCGCTGCCCGCCATGCGCGCCCAGGGCCACGGCCGCATCGCGCTTGTGATGCCGCTTTCGGGGCTGCTGCCCGCGCCCTACGAGGCGGTGTGCAGCGCCACCCACGCCGCGGCGCGGGCGCTGATTGAAAGCCTTCGCTACGAACTGTGGGATGAAAAGATCGCGTGCATGAACGCCTGCCTCGACGGGGTATTCGCGCCGGGCTTTGAGCTGGGCGAGGACAGGGCCGCCGGGGATGCCGCAAAGGCGGTGCTGGAGGGAATGGCCCGGAACGCGCCGGTGGTCATCTGGCCGGAGCGCGCGCGGGACCTGGTTGCGTCCTGCGGCCCGTCCACCGACGAGCGGCAGGCGTGCCTTCTTGCGGACGCCCGCGTCCGCAAGGCCGGAATCCGCACCAAGGGCGCCTACGTCTGAAACGCATTCACCGCCCGGCATGGGCGGCAAAACGCAATAAATTAGGAGTGAAGTCCCATGAAGACCGTCGTGGCCTACTATTCCCTGGGCGGCGCCTCCCGCAAGCTGGCCGAGGCCCGCGCCAAGTCGCTGGGCGCCCCCGCCGTCGCCGTGGAGGAAGTGAAAAAGCGCGGCATCATCGCCGCGCTGACCGTGGGCTGCTATCAGGCGCTGAAGCAAAAGCCCTCCGCCATCAAGCCCGTCAGCGACAAGATCATCGGCTGCGACCGGTTGGTGGTGTTCGCGCCGGTGTGGGCGGGCATGCCCGCGCCCGCGTTCAACAGCCTCGCCGCCCAGCTTCGCAGCGGGCAGGAGGTGGAGGTGGTGCTGGTGTCCGGCAGCGGAGGCAGCAAGGCCGGGCCCAGGGTGCGCCGGCAGCTGGAGGGCCGCGGCGTCAAGGTGGCCGCCATCACCGACGCCAAGGCGCCGCGCGCTCCGAAGCCCAAAAAGAAGTAATGCGAGGGGGCACCCCATGAAGCTTACGTTTCTCGGCGCCGCGCGCGAGGTGACCGGCAGCTGCTACCACATGGAGACGCAGGGCCGCCACCTTCTGGTGGACTGCGGCATGGAACAGGGCGAGGACGTCTACGAAAACCAGGACCTGCCCGTCGATCCTTCGGAGATCGACTGCGTGGTGCTGACCCACGCCCACATCGACCACTCGGGCCGGCTGCCGCTTTTGTTCAAACGCGGCTTTCGCGGGCCGATCTTCGCCACCGCGCCCACCCACGCGCTGTGCGATCTGATGCTCCGGGACTCCGCGCACATCCAGGAATTCGAGGCCGAGTGGCGCAACCGCAAGGCCCGGCGCGCGGGCGAGGCGCCCTACGTGCCCCTGTATACGATGGAGGACGCCGTCGGCGCCATCGGCCTTTTCCGCCCGGTCTCGTACGGCCAGGCGGTGGAAGTGCTTCCGGGGCTGAGCGCCACCTTCACCGACGCGGGGCACCTTCTGGGGTCGGCGTCGGTCACCCTTGTCAGCGCGGCGGAGCAATTCTCCATCGCCTTCTCCGGCGACATCGGCAACACCCACCAGCCCATTCTGAATGACCCCGCGCCGCTGACGAAGGCCGACTTCGTGGTGATGGAATCCACCTACGGCGACCGCAGCCACGGCCCCCGGCCGGACTACATCGCCGAGCTGTCCGGCATCATCCAAGAGACCTTTGACCGGGGCGGCAACGTGGTGATCCCCTCCTTCGCGGTGGGCCGCACCCAGGAGATGCTGTACTTTCTGCGGCAGATCAAGGCCGAGGGCCGCGTGAAGGGCCACGGGGATTTCACCGTCTACGTGGACAGCCCGCTGGCCATCGAGGCCACCCAGGTGTTCCACGAGAGCGACAGCGCCTCCTTTGACCAGGAGATGCGCGATCTGATCCGCCGCGGCGTCAACCCCATCGCCTTCCCCGGGCTCAAAACCAGCGTCACCAGCGACGACTCCAAGGCCATCAACTTTGACCGGAGCCCGTCGGTGATCCTGTCCGCCAGCGGCATGTGCGAGGCCGGGCGCATCCGCCACCACCTGAAGCACAACCTGTGGCGGGAAGCGTGCACGGTGCTGTTCGTGGGCTTCCAGGCCAAGGGCACCCTGGGCCGCGCGCTGGTAGACGGCGCCCGAAAGGTCAGGCTCTTCGGCGAGGAAGTGGAGGTCAACGCCGACATCCGCGCACTGGCCGCCGTCAGCGGCCACGCGGACAACCAGGGGCTGATGCGCTGGATCTCCTCCTTTGACCCCAAGCCCCGGCGGGTGTTCGTCACCCACGGGGAGGAGCGCGTGGCGCTGACCTTCGCCGGGCGGCTGAAGGACGAACTGGGCCTTGAGGCCGACGTGCCCTATAACGGCGAGGCCTGGGCGCTGCCGGAGGACGCCCGGGTGGCCGAAGGCAGCCGCGAGCGCGCCCTCAGCCGTTCCGAGCGCAGAGCCGCCCAGCGCGCCGCCCAGGAGGGCCGCCTTAGGGACGAACCCCAGCCGATGTCCCCCGACCGCGCCGACGCCTTCCGCCGCCTGACCCAGGCCGCCGACCGGCTGAACGCGCTGGTGCGCAAAAGCGACCGCCTGAACAACAAGACCATGGCCCGCCTGGCCGACCAGATTCTGAAGCTCACCGAGCGGTGGAGCCAGTAGTCCGCAAAGCCTAAGAACCGCGCTATGGCTGGATCTTTTCCTGTCCGGCCGTGTCGCTTTCCGCTTGACGCAGCGCTGCTGCGCCTACGCTCCGGCTTTTGTGCCGGGCAGAAAAATCTCTGCGCCCTATCATCGGTTCTTAGACTTCGTGGACTACCAGTGGTTCGCCCACTGCAGAATCTGCGCTTTCGTCGGTTCTTAGGGCGCGGACCCGGAAGCGCTTAGAAGGCGCGGGCAAGCCGAACGCTTGCCCGCGCCTTATTCTGCCGATCAACCGGCCCCTATGCCCGGACGATCCGCTCCAGAATGTTCACCACGGCGTCCATCTCCTGGATGTCGGCGCACTCGAAGCGGCCGTGGAAGTGCATGCCGCCGGTGGAGAGGTTGGGGCAGGGCAGGCCCATGAAGGACAGGCGCGCGCCGTCGGTACCGCCGCGGATGGGCACGGCCTTGGGCTCGTAGCCCTCGGCGCGCATGGCGTCCATGGCGCGGTGAACGATGTGCATGTGGGGCAGGATCTGCTCCTTCATGTTGTAATAACTGTCCTTGACGGCCAGCTCGAAGCTGCCCGCGCCGTGGCGGTCATTGAGGAAGGCCGCGATCTTCTCCAGGGTTTGCTTGCGGGCCTCGAACTTCCGCCGGTCGTGGTCGCGGACGATGTAGCGCAGCACCGTCTTTTCCTCGTTGCCGCCCATCTCGTTCAGGTGGTAGAAGCCCTCGTAGTTTTCGGTGTGGGCGGGGATCTCCGCCGGGGGCACGAGGGCGTTGAACTCCATCGCCATCAAAAGCGCGTTTTTCATCTTGTCCTTGGCGGAGCCGGGGTGGATGGACCGGCCGCGCACCGTGAGGGTGGCCGAGGCGGCGTTGAAGTTTTCGTATTCGATCTCGGCCAGAGGGCCGCCGTCCACGGTGTAGGCGAAGTCCGCGCCGAAGCCGGCCACGTCGAAAAAGTCCGCCCCCTGGCCGATCTCCTCGTCGGGGGTAAAGCCCACGCACACCCGGCCGTGGGGGATGGACGGATCGGAAAGAAGCCGCTCGCACAGCGTCATGATCTCGGCCACGCCGGCCTTGTCGTCCGCGCCCAGGATGGTGCGGCCGTCGGTGACGATCAGGTCGTGGCCCACGTGACCGGCGAGATCGGGAAAGTCCGCCGCGCGCATCACGGTGCCGTCGGCCTCGTTAAGCGGAATGTCGCCGCCCCCGTAGCGCACGATCCGCGCGTTCATGGGGGTGGCGGGGGCCACGTCCACGGTGTCCATGTGGGCGATCAGCCCGATGGCGGGGGCGCCCTCCACGTTGGCGGGGATGGAGCCGTAGACGTAGCAGCGCTCGTCGATCCGGGCGTCGGCGATGCCCAGCGCGCGCATCTCGTCCAGCAGCGCGCGGCCCAGCGTCCACTGGCCGGGGGTGGAGGGGCAGCCTTCGGCCTTTTCGTCGGAGGCGGTATCAAACTGGATGTACTTCAGAAACCGTTCATGGGCGCGCATGGGGACACTTCCTTTTTTGCATGATCGCGCGCGGGGCGCGCTTTAGGGTTAGGCATCCTTGCGGCGGTAGAGCTTGCGGTCCAGCGACCAGATGCGCTCGGTAAAGGTGCCGGGGTTTATGGCCTTGAGGGCGCGGTCCATTTCAAACATGCGCGCATCCATCAGGTCGATCAGGTGCAGCGCCTCGGCCTCGGGGACCATGGGGCGGCGGGGGCTGCCGTACTCCGGCAGGTCGTGGTGGGACAGCACCATGTGCTCCAGCAGCATCAGAAGCTCCGGCGGCGTATTCAGCGCCACGCCCGCCTCGTGCAATTCCGCCACGCCCCGCACCAGGTGGCCGATCAGGTTGCCCTCGGCGGAATAGTCGCTGACCAGGCCCATTTCGTCGGCGTCAAACTCCTGAATCTTGCAAAGGTCGTGAACGATCACGCCGGCGGCCAGGAGGTCGGCGTCCAGCTGCGGATAGATGCCGGAAACGGCGTCGGCGGCCCTCAGCATGGTGGTGATGTGGTGGAGCAGCCCGCCGCGCTCGGCGTGGTGCAGCTTGGAGGCGGCGGGATAGTATTCCAGCTGGGCGCGGCATTCATCCACGCGATAGCGCACCAGCGCCTTCAGCGGCTCGCTGGCAATCCGGTCGATGCGCTCGCTCACCCTTCGCATCATGTCGGCGGAGGGCTCCGGCGCGCAGGGCACCAGCTGGGCAAGGTCCACGCCGTCGGCCGGCTCCACGGCGCGCAGCTTGTCCACCCGGAGCTGCGGGCGGCCGTTGTACTCCAGCATCATGCCCCGCACCTTGACCACGGTGGCGGGCTTGGGCGCGGGGGTCTGCCCGTCCCACATCTTGGCGTTGACCTCGCTGAGGCGGTCGGCGAGGGTCAAATCCAGGTACTTGGAGCCGTTGGACGAGGTGCGCTGCTCCGCGGCGCGCACCAGCAGAAATCCTTCGATCATCTGGCCCTTGATCATGGCCGAAAGCGGCGGCTGCTGGGACTGCATGGTTTCCTCCTTGAACTCAATGGCGCATTGTGCTACAATCATATATCAATCGCCCGGATTTGGCAAGCATCGGAGGGCACGCGCATGAAATACGTGGTGGTCATCGGGGACGGCATGGCGGACTTTCCGCTTAAGTCCCTGGGCGGCAGGACGCCGCTGGAATATCTTTCGTTAAAGTCCTTTGAAACCGTCGGCGGCGGGCGGCTGGGGCGGCTCAGGTCCTGCCCCGCACAGCTCTCCCCCGGCAGCGACGTGGCGTTTCTGACGCTGCTGGGCAACGACGCGGTCGGGGTGTACTCGGGCCGGTCGCCCCTCGAGGCGGCGGGCATGGGCGTGATGCTCGCGCCGGGCGAGGTGGCCTTCCGGATGAACCTGGTGGCGTTGGGCGGCGGCGCGGCGGACGCGGTCATGCTCAGCCACAACGGCGGCGGCGTGGAGGGGGCGGACGCGCTGAAACTGGCCCGCGCCGTGGCGGACGACCCTGAATTTCAAAAAATCGGCGCGGAGCGGGGCCTGGTGATCCACGCCACGGACAGCTTCCGCCACATCGCGGTGGCCCGGGGCCGGGCCGCGGACTTTTCCTTAAAGCCGCCCCACGACATCGCGGGGCAGGCCGCGGCGCCCTGGCTGCCCGGCGGCCCCGGCGGGGACTGGCTCCGGCGGCTGCAGACGGCCGCCCGCGCCGTGCTGGAAGACCACCCGGTGAACCGCGCCCGGGCGGCGGCGGGGCTGAAAAAGGCCAATGGCGCCTGGTTCTGGGGCGCGGGCGAGGCCTGCAGCCTGCCGGATTTTACCCGGAAATACGGCGTGACCGGCACGGTAATCTCGGCGGTGCCGCTGGTCAAGGGCATTGCCCGGCTGAACCGGCTGAAGGCGCCGGAAGTGCCCGGCGCCACGGGTCTTTTGGACACCGATTACGAAAGCAAGGTGGCCTTCGCCCTGGAGGCGCTGGCCGCGGGCGACGATTTTGCGCTGGTGCACATCGAGGCCCCCGACGAGATGAGCCACGACGGCAGCCTGGAAAACAAGCTGGAAGCCATCCGCCGCGTGGACGCGCGGGTGGTGGGGCCGCTTATGGCGGGGCTGCCCGCGCTGGGCGACTTCCGGCTGATTCTGATGCCCGACCATTACACGCTTTTGTCCACCCGCACCCACGACGGCACGCCCGTGCCCTTTGCCCTCTTTGACAGCCGCGTGCCCTCGGCGCCCCGGCCCTTCACCGAGCGGGCCGCCGAAGGCGCGGAGGTCCTCGAAACCGGCGACGCGCTGATGCGGCTGCTGTTTGAAATGGAATAAGGCTGGCATGAAAAACGGGCGCGCCGCGCCCGTTTCAGGGCATCAAAAAACCCTGCGGGTTTTTTTGATGCGAAGGAAAGTGACTGCGCACACCTGAAATCCCCCGGGATTTCCGGGCGGTGTGCTGACATAAGGTGTTGTTTGGTCCATCAGTGTGCGCACTGATGAACCAAACGCGTTCCCGGCGCGCTGGTCGCCGGGAACGGTTGAAGCCCTGTGGAGGCTTTGTGGATGGGCTGACCGGGCGCGCCGCGCCCGTTTTCTTCTGTGCCAAACCGCCGGAGCGCCGCCCCGCTATTTTTCCACCATTTCGCGCATGTGCTCCCGCAGCTTTTCAAAGCTGATCTGGCTGATCACGTGCTCGATCCGGCAGGCGTCCTGCTGCGCGGTTTCCGGATCGACGCCCAGCGCCGTCAGAAAGCGGGTGAGCAGCGTGTGGCGCTCGTAGACCTGTTCGGCCAGCGCGCGGCCGGCGTCGGTCAGGTGGATGCCGCCGGCGTCGTCCACGGTGATCAGAAGCGCCTGGCGAAGGTTGGCCATGGCCACGCTGACGCTGGGCTTGGAAAACTCAAAGTAGTTGGCCACGTCCACGGAGCGGACGAAGCCCTGCTGCCGGGACAGCACGTAGATGGCTTCCAGATAGTTCTCCTTGGATTCCTCGACGCGCAAGGTGATCGCCTCCCTCAGGGGGTATTATACCACGGCACGCTCCTTTTTTCAATCGGTGCGGAGGGCGCGGGCGGCGTTCAGGATGGCCAAAAGCGCCACGCCCACGTCGGCAACCAGGGCCATCCACATGTTGGCCAGGCCCAGCGCGCCCAGGACCAGCACCAGCGCCTTGACCGCCAGCGCAAAGGCGATGTTCTGCCGCGCGATGGCCAGGGTCCGCCGCGCGACGGATACGGCCACGGGCAGCTTTTCCAGCCGGTCGTCCATCAGCACCACGTCGGCGGCCTCGATGGCGGCATCCGAACCCATGGCACCCATGGCCAGCCCCACATCCGCCAGGGCGAGCACCGGCGCGTCGTTCAGCCCGTCGCCCACGAAGAGCAGCGTGCCGTTTTTTGACTTCTCCGCGATCAGCCTCTCCACCCACTCCACCTTGCCCGCGGGCAGAAGGTTCGCGTGGGCCTCGTCCAGGCCCAGCGCCTCCTTCACCCGGTCGGCGGGGGCCTGGGCGTCGCCGGTAAGCATCACCAGGCGCTTGACGCCGAGGTGCCGCAGCGCCCGCACCGTCTCTGCCGCACCGTCCTTTACCCGGTCGGAGATCACGATGTGCCCCTCGTACGTGCCGTTTACCGCCACGTGGGCCACGGTACCGGGCAGGTGGCATTCCCGGAAGACCACGCCCACGCGCTCCATCAGCCGGCCGTTGCCCACGCACACCGCCTGGCCGTCGATGGTGGCGCACACGCCCTCGCCGGCGATCTCGCGGACGTCCTTCACCCGCTCCCGGTCGCATTCGCGCCTGCAGGCGGCCTTGAGGGACGCGGCGATGGGGTGGTCGGAATACTGCTCCGCCAGCGCCGCCAGCTCCAGGAGCTTTTCCTCGCTCAGCTGGTCCGGGTGCACGGCCGTCACCTCAAAGACGCCCCGGGTCAGCGTGCCGGTCTTGTCAAAGACCACCGTTTCCGCCTTGGCCAGCGCCTCCATGTAGGCGCCGCCCTTGATCAGGATGCCCTTTTTCGACGCGCCGCCGATGCCGCCGAAGAAGCTCAGCGGCACGGACAGCACCAGCGCGCAGGGGCAGGATATCACGAGGAAGATCAGCGCCCGCTCCACCCAGCGGGCGAAGTTGTATCCGTCAAAGAGCGGCGGCACCAGCGCCACGGCCAATGCGGCAAACACCACCAGCGGCGTGTAGACCCGGGCGAACCGGGTGATGAACTGCTCGGCCCGGGCCTTTTTTTCGCCGGCGTTCTGGATCAGCTCCAGAATCTTCGCCACCGTGGACTCGCCGTAGGGCTTGGTGACGCGCACCCTGAGAAGCCCCGACAGGTTGACGCAGCCGCTGAGAATCTCGTCTCCCGCCTTCACGTCGCGGGGCAGCGATTCGCCCGTCAGCGCGGCGGTGTTGAGGCTGGAGGTCCCCTCGATCACCTCGCCGTCCAGCGGCACCCGCTCTCCGGGCTTCACCACAATCACGCCGCCCACCGCCACCGATTCCGGCGCGACGACCCGGATCCGGCCGTCCGATTCCAGGTTGGCGCTTTCGGGGCGGATGTCCATCAGCGCCTCAATGGAGGCGCGGGAGCGGCCCACGGCGATGTCCTGCATCAGCTCGCCCGCCTGGTAAAACACCATCACCGCCACCGCCTCGGGGTAATCGCCCAGCGCCAGCGCCCCCAGCGTGGCCACCACCATCAGGAAGTTTTCATCAAACACCTCGCCCCGGGCGATGTTTTTGACCGCCCGAAGCACCACGTCCCAGCCCGCCACCGCGTAGGGCACGAGAAACGCCGCAAACCGCGCGACCCCCGTCAGCGGCGACGCCCACGCCGCCGCGGTCAGCCCCACCGCCAGCGCGATGCGCCCGATCATGATCTTGTGCTCGCGTTCCATTTCTTTCATCCTTTCCCGCGGTCTATATTTCCTCGCACACGTGCTCCATGCCCTGATCCAGGATCGTCCGCACATGGTCGTCCGCCAGCGAATACATCGACGCCTTGCCGCTGCGCCTGGACCGGACCAGCTTCGCCTGCTTGAGCAGCCGCAGCTGATGGGAGATGGCGGACTGGGTCATGTCCAGCCGCGCCGCGATGTCGCACACGCACAGCGGCCCCTCCATCAGCTGGTACAGGATCCGCACCCGGGTGGAATCCCCGAACAGCCGGAAAAGGTCCGCCAGGTCGTACAGTTTCTCCTCGTCCGGGCCGCCGCCCCCCGGCGGGTGCGGGTGCCGTCCGTCACAGCAGGCCACCGGCTGCTTCATATCGCAAACATCCTTTCATATGAACAATCGTTCATACATATTGTACGGCGGGAGCCCTCGCGCGTCAAGCCCTTCGGGGAGAATTTACAGAAGATTGCGCCGTCCCGGGCTTTATGGTATCATGAAAACCGCGGAAAATACGCTCTCCGGGAGGGCCTATGCGGATCCTTCACATCAATTCCTACTACCAAACCGGCGCGTTTTACAAAAATTTGTTCGAACGCCAGGCGGCGATGGGCGACGAGATTGCGGTCTACACGCCGGTGCCGAAGGGCTTTGACCCCGCCGGGCGGGATTTCGGCCCCTATGCGCGGCTGGACGCCAACCACCGCCGGATGGACCGGCTGATCTTCCCGCTGAAGCAGAAGAAGATGCTGCGCGGCGCGCTGAACGCCTATGCCGGGCGGCGCTTCGACGTGATTCACGCCCACTCGCTGCTCACCAACGGGGGCGTGGCCCTGGCCCTCTCCCGGCGGATGGGCGTCCCCTTCGTGGCGGCGGTGCGGGACACCGACGTCAACGTGCTGCTGCGGCGCATGCCCTGGCTGCGGCCGCTGGCGCGGAAGATCCTCGCGGCGGCGTCCCGGGTGGTCTTTTTGTCGGAGAGCTACCGGGAGCGGGCGCTGTCGCCCTACCTCTCCGCCGGCGAAATGGCGGCGGTGCGGGAAAAGTCCGTGGTGCTGCCCAACGGCGTGGACGCGCTGTGGCTTGAAAACCGGCCCGCGCCCCGCACCGCGCCGGGGGGCGACGGGGTAAACCTGCTCTTCGTGGGGCAGCTGATTCCCCGGAAGAACCTGCCCGCCGCCATCGCCGCGGCGGAGGCCCTTTCCGCCCGGGGTCGGAAGGCGCGCCTTACGGTGGTGGGCCCGGCGGTGGACCCGCACGTGGCGGCGGCGGCCCGCGCCTCGGCGCTGGTGACCCTGGAACCGCCCCGGCCCATGGCGGAATTGATGCCGCTGTACCGCTCGGCGGACGTATTTTTGCTGCCCTCCGCGCGGGAGACCTTCGGCCTGGTGTACGCCGAGGCCCTCAGCCAGGGCCTGCCGGTGCTCTACACCCGGGGCCAGGGCTTTGACGGCCAGTTTCCGGAGGGCGCGGTGGGCTTTTCCGTCGATCCGGCCGACCCGGAGGGCATCGCGGACCGGGTGGAGGACATCCTCCGGGACTATCCCCGCATGAGCCGCGCCGCCCTGGAGGGCAGCCTGCGCTTTGACTGGGACCGGATTGCCGGCGCGTACCGGGCGCTGTACGGGGAGGCGGCCCGATGAAGCGCGTGGCGGTGATCACCAAGGAATACCCGTCCCCGGGGGAACCGGTCTACCCCTTTGTGGAGCAGCTGGTGAACGCGATGGCAGATCTTTCCGTCCAAGTGACGGTGATCGCGCCGGTGAACCCGCTCCGGCGGGCGCTCAAGGGCGGCGGGCTTCCGCCCGCGCGGGAAACGCGCGCGACGGCGGCGGGCCATCCCGTCACGCTGCTCAGGCCCCGCTATCCGTCCTTCGGCGGGCGGGCGCTGGGGCCGGTCAACCCGGCGCTGTGGACGCTTTCCGCCTTCCGGCGCGCGGCGGCGCGGGAAATCGCGCGCCTTCCGGAAAAGCCGGAGGCGCTCTACGGCCACTTCGTCTTTCCCTCCGGCCTGGCGGCGGCGGAGATCGGCGCGAAGCTCGGCATTCCCGCCTTCCTCGCCTACGGCGAATCCTCGGCGAAGCTCTTTTCCGCGGTGCCGAAGGCGGCGCTCAAGCGGCGGCTCGCCACCCTGGCGGGGGTGGTGGCGGTGTCCGGCGAAAACGCGCGGGAGATCGTGGCGGAGGGCTACTATCCCTTCCCGGAGAAGGTGCGGGTGTTCCCCAACGCGGTGGACCCGGCGGTGTTCCACCCCATGGACCGGGGCGAGGCCCGGCGCGCGCTGGGCATCGCGGAGGACGTCTTTTTGGTGGCCTTCGTGGGCGGGTTCATCCCGCGAAAGGGCGTGGGGGTGCTCTCCCGGGCGCTGGACGAGGCGGGGGCGGCCTCGGTCTTCATCGGCCGGGGCGATGTGAAGCCCGACGCCCGGGACATGCTGTTTTGCGGCGCGCTGGACCACGGCGACATCCCCCGGTACCTGGCGGCGGCGGACGCATTCGCGCTGCCCACGCTGAACGAGGGCTGCTGCAACGCCATCGTGGAGGCGCTGGCCATGGGGCTGCCGGTGGTGTCCTCCGACCGGCCCTTCAACGACGGGCTTTTGACGCCGGAGAACTCGATCCGGATTGATCCGACGGACGCGCACGCGGTGGCCGCGGCCATCCGCCGCCTCAAGGAGGACCCCGCGCTGCGCGCGCGCCTGGCCGGGGGCGCCCGTCAAAGCGGCGCGGCGCTGCGCATCTCCGCCCGGGCGGCGGGCATTCTGAAATTCATGGAGGAACGTCTTTGAATCGATTCTGGAAAGGCGCGCTGATTCTGGCCGCGGTGGGCGCGGCGCTGGAACTGGGGCTGGTGGGCGCGGTGTTCCTGTCGGAAAAGGCCCCGCGGCCGCTGGAGAAGCGGGACGCCATCATCCTGCTGGGGGCGCGCATCATGCCGGACGGCGAGCTGTCCACCACGGTATTGCACCGCGTCGAAACGGCGCTCTCCCTCTATCGGGACGGCTACGCGCCCCTCATCATCGCCTGCGGCGCCAGAGGGCCGGACGAACCCGAGACCGAGGCCGGCGCGATGGCCCGCTGGCTGACGGAAAGGGGCGTGCCCGCCTCCGCCGTCGTGGTGGAGGACGCCTCCACCGACACCATCGAAAACCTGAAGTTCGCCCGGGCGGCGATGGAGGCCCGGGGGCTTCACACCGCCATCGTCGTCACCAGCGACTACCACCTGACCCGCGCGCTGTGGCTGGCGAAGGACCAGGGCCTTCATGCCATCGGCGCGGCCGCGCCGGGCAACATCACCTGGTCCCAGCGCATGGCGGCCCGCTTCCGCGAGAGCCTGAGCTGGATCAACTACTTTCTGGGCGGCTATCTCAAGACCTTCGTGTTCTGGCGCTAGTCGTCCGCGAAGCCTAATTTCCGCGCTATGGCCGGATCTTTTCCTGTCCGGCTGTGTCGCTCTCCGCTTGACGTAGCGCTGCTACGCCTGCGCTCCGGCTCCGTGCCGGGCAGAAAAATCTCTGCGCCCTATCATCGGTTCTTAGACCTCGTGGACTACTAGGGACGTCCCCGGCTACGCCTCGTAGCGGATCAGCGCCTGGGCGGCGGCAAGCGACGGCGCGAGGCCCGCGGCGGCCATGCCGTAGAGGGCCGCGCCGTAGGCGGCCTCCTCCTCGTGGGCGGGGATGAAAAGGGGCATGCGGAACCGGGCCTCGAAGGCCAGCCGCAGGGCCGGGTTTTTGCGGATGCCGTTGCCGGAGCCCACCAGCGCCTCCGGCGCCCGGGCGCCGGCGCGCAGCATGTCCAGGTACAGCTCGTACAGCTCCTGCGCCATGCCCATGAGTGTCGCGCCGATCAGCCGTCCGGCATCAAAGTTGTCGGGCGACAGGTTCGAAATCGTGCCCCGGAGCGCCGGATTCCTCCGGGTGCCGGAGAAAAGGGGCGTCACCACGGGGTTTCCGGGCAGCGCGATGGCGCGAAGGGCCGCCTCGTTCATGGCGGGGTACAGGCTTTCCGCGTCGCAGCCCGCCAGGCGCGCGCAAGAGCGCAGGAAGCCCTCGAGAATCTGGTAGGCGCGCCCGCCGCAAAGGGCCGAACCCACCAGCAGATACGCCCCGTCCGTCAGTGGCCGCCGCTCGGCGGCCAGGAGGGCGCCCGTGGCGTCCGACATCATGGAGATCTGGCCGCCGGTGCCCATGTTGACCAGAACGGATGTTTCCATGTCCCGGACGGAGCCGATAAAGCTGGCCTGGTTGTCCCCCAGCGCCGCGGAAACGGCCGCGCCCCGGTATTCGCCCACGGCCTCGACGCCCCCGGTGACCTCCGGCAGGATGGCCCGGTCCATGTTGGCGTTGGCGAAGGCGGTAAGGTCCCACGCGCCGGAGGGCATGTCAAAAAGGCCCATGCCGGCGGCGTTTGAGGCGTGGGTCCGCGGCGCGTGCCGCCCGGCGAGGCGCATGGCGGCGTAGTCCGCGATGGTGCAGATTCGGGCCGCGCCCTCGGGCACTTCGCCGTTCATCTGGTTGAAAAAGTGGGTGGTGAGCCCGAAGCCCGTGGCCATGGGGCAGCCGGTGCGGCGGGACAGCTCCGAGGCGTAGGTGCCCTCCCCGAGGGGCAGGTCGCCCCGGCCGTCCTGCCAGGTGGCGAGGGGGCCCGCCGCGCGGCCCCGCGCGTCCACATACAGGATGCCGTGCATCTGCCCGTCCAGCCCGATGGCGGCCACCGGCGCGTGGCGCGCCATCAGATCGTCCGCGAGGCCGATCACCCCGTCCACGATCCGGTCCGGGTCCTGCAGGCGCTGCCAGGGCGCGCGCCCGGGCAGGCCGGCGCCGTTGGGCCGCGTGGCGGCCTCCAGCACCCGCCCGTCGGGCGCCAGCGCCACGGCGGACAGGGTGGTGGTGCCGATGTCAATTCCAATGACGTTCATGGGCGTTCCTCCTGTCAGATCAGCAGCAGATGGCGCTGGAGGCCGGG
The DNA here is from genome assembly GCA_029974035.1 of Eubacteriales bacterium. The sequence goes on from JARKQG010000134.1 coordinate 39,401, forward strand.
TCAAGCCGCCGGATGATGTCCTGCTGGATGGCAGGGGACAGGTCCAGGAAGTTGACGAAGGTGCCGTGGATGCGCATGATGTACACCCCCGAGGGCGCGTACTTTTTCGGGTTTTCCAGCACTTTTCGCAGCATTTCCGGCGTGGTCACGTTGACGTAGAGGTAGAAGGGCGCGACGCCCTTTTGCATCGGGTTGAAAAACAGCGGCCCCACCACCTTGTCGCGGAACTCCAGCCCCTTTTGGGAAAAGTCCGCGCCGCGGAAGTACTTGGGGTCCACCCCCACGTGGGAGGCGTAGCCGCCCACAAACTTTTCGTAGGGCAGCTTCATGGCCGACAGCGTGCGCAGGCCCAGTCCGCCCGCCGCGTCGCCCGCCAGCGGGTCGATGCCGTAGTTGAGCATCTCCCGGGCCAGGCGCCCGTCGGGGGTGGCGCCCACCCAATAGCCGTAGAGCAGGTGGGTGGAGGGGGTGGAAAAGTCCGGCCGGAAGGGGTTGCCCAGGTAGTTTTTCAGGGCGGAAACCATGTCCGACACGCGCGAGGCGATCTCGGCCGCCTCGTCGTCCGGGGCGGACTCGTTTTCGCCGTACTTGGGGCAGGCGCGAAGGAACGCGCGCAGCTCCTCGTAGCCCTTGAAGTTCGCCCGCAGGGCGTCCACCAGCTTTTCCGCGTCGGCGGGGCGCTCGGCCAGGAGCCGGTCCACCGCCACAAAGGAATCCGCCAGCACCGAAAGCCCGTGGATCAGGCAGCCGCTGCCGTTGTAGCGGGTGCCCTGGTGGACGGTGTCGCGCATGTCGTAGCCGGTTTCCAGCCCGCCCATCATCGCGGACAGAAAGGGCACCGGCAGGCGCGAAACGGCGCGGGAGGCGTCGTTGGCGGCGCGCTCCATCTCCCGGAGGAAGCCCTCGAGGTTCCGGTAGAACCTTTCGCGCAGGTTGCGAAGCCCCTCCCCGGGCGCGGCAGGCTCCACGTAGCTGGCGATTTTTTCGCCCGTCACCAGCGACGCGCCGTCGGTCAGCGTCAATTCCAGAATCTTGGGCAGGTTCAGCCAGGTGTTGGTGGTGTTGCCGTTGTCGCGGCCCATGATGAGCGGCTCCTGACAGCCGGCGATGGCGTAATCGCTCAGGTCCTCCGGGCGCACGCCCGCGGCGGAGAGGGCCGCGAACACGCTGTCGTCGTTAAACAGCGAGGGCGTGAGGCAGCCGGGGGTGAAGAAGAAGCGGCCCATCTCGCGGTAGAGGGCGTCGGGCGTATTTTTATGCAGCTTGACCGACAGAATCGGCTGGGGCAGGTTCATTTCAAAGTAGGCGTCCAGCAGCGCGTAGCTGGTTTCGTTGGTCAGATCGCGCCCGGCCCCGTCCCGGCCGCCGACGATCAGATTCTGGGAGATGGCCCAGCTGCGGTCGCCCACGTTGAAAAATACCAGAAGGTGCGTGAGGTACGCCGCGGCTTCGGCGCGGGTCAGCCCCTCGGCGGCGCGGTAGGGCTCGAAGATGCGGTCGGCGTTGCCCACGGAGAAGGCGAAGGGGTTGGGCGCCTGCTCGGCGCACATCACCTGCCACAGGATCATGAAGCTCTGGATGGCCTCGCGGAGCGTATCTGCGCCCCGGGCGGGCACCTTTTCGAGGGTTTCGCGGATGCGGTCAAGCCGCGCCCGGTCCTCGCCGGAGGCCTTTGCCGCAAGCGCTTCCGCCAGGCGCGCGTACCGCCCGGCCAGCATCACCGCGGCCTCAAGCGCCCTAAACATGCCGCGGAAGTTGGCCTTTTTCTCCGGGTCGGCCTCAAGGGCGATCTTTCCGTCCAGTTCCCGGATCAGCTCGAGGGCGCCGCGCCGGATCAGCGGCCGCACATCCGGAATCACGTGGCCGGTGACCTGCTCCATGAAGAAGGCGACCTCACCGGTCAGGGGTTCCACCCGCGCGTAGGCCTCGCTGAGGGCGCGCACGTAGGGGGTGGCCGCGTCGTGGGCGCGAACCTTTTCGATGCGCTCGGGCGGGAATTCGTCGTTGGGGTCGATGTCGCCGAAGACCGCGGTAGGGTCGCAGTAGCCGGCGAAGGACTCCACCTTGAAGCTGGGGTTGATCAGCGCGTAGGACCGGGCGAAGGCGTCCCGCTGGGTGCCCGCGAACAGCGCGTGGGGGCTGATGGAGATGGGCAGCGCCGAGAGGGCGTCGTAGAGCAGGTTGGCCGCCCGCTCCTCGGGGGACAGACGGGCGTACTTTTCCTCACCCGCCGCGCAGGATTCGCGGATCAGAAACCAGCCGTCCAGGCGCGTCCGCGCCCGCTCCTCACGAAACAGCGCCTTGGCCATGGCGATCGTCGCCTCGGGGTTCAGTTTGACCGCTTCCATGATGATCTCCTCCTCAGGTTCTGACGATGGAAAGTCCCCGGGCCGAAAGCATGCTCTCCAGCGCCTCGGCCCGGCCCGGGGGCAAAAAGGCGTCCTCCATCCGGTATTCCATGCCCAGCTTCGCCCACTTGTCCCGGCCGTACTCGTGGTAGCGCAGCACCTCCACCCGGGCGCGGCCGGCGAAGCGGGCCAGGTATGCGCAAAAGCCGGACAGCGCCGCGTCATCGTCGTTGACGCCGTGGATCAGCGGGATGCGGATCAGCATCTCCGCCTTCGAGGCCGCGGCGGATTCGAGGCCGGCCTTCACCCGGCCGAGGGAAAGGCCGGTGTATTTTTCGTGCGCGGCGCCGTCCGGGTGCTTGAAGTCGGCGATCAGCAGGTCCAAAAGGGGCAAAAGCCGGGACAGTCCGGGGTGGGTGGCGTTGGTTTCCAGCGCCGTGTGGACGCCCTCGGCCTTTACCAGGCGCAAAAGCTCGCTCACCGCCTCGAACTGGCAGGTGGCCTCGCCGCCGGTCAGCGTCAGCCCCCCGCCGTCAAAGAACATGGGCCGCGCCTCCAGCACCGATTGGGCGACGCGCGCCACCGCTTCCCGGCGGTTGCCCGGCCGCCCGGCAGAAAGGCCCTCGGGGTTCGCGCACCAGGGGCAGCGCATGTTGCAGCCCGCCAGGTGGTACACCAGCCGGTTGCCCGGCCCGTCCTGGTTGTAGTTGAAGCCCTTCTGGAAGTACTCAATCGTCATGATACGCCCGCCCTTCGGAAGGCGCCGGAGGGCCGGTCCAGCAGGCGGTCCAGCGCGGCGACGCCCGCGCCGAGGAGCATCGGGTCTCCCGGCAGGCGGTTGACCGACACCTTCAGCGCCCGGTAGACTTCCGGCATCAGGTGGCGGCACAGCACGCCCTCCACCGTTTCCAGGAACAGTTCCCCGCCCTCCACCATCCGGTCGGCGAACACCACGCAGTCCGGGTTCAGCGCATTGATGAGGCCCACCACGCCGAAGGCCAGCTGCCCCACCACCCGGCGGTAGGCGTCCCGCGCCGCGGCCTCGCCCCCGCGCACCCGCCGGAGGATCTCGGAAGCGGAGGGGGCGTCGCCCCCCGCCGAAAGGCTCGCCTGGGCGTAGGTGGCGCGCAGCGCCTCGGAGGAGGCGTACAGCTCCAGGCAGCCCCGGTTGCCGCACTCGCACAGCGGCCCCGCAAAGTTGATGGAGGTGTGGCCGATCTCTCCGGCGTAGCCGGACGCGCCGTGGTAGACCCGGCCCCCGGCGATCAGCCCCGCGCCCACGCCCCGGTCGCACACCACGTAAAGGAGGTTTTCGTCCCGCCGGTGCTCGCCGTACCAGAGCTCCGCCAGCGCGCCGCAGTTGGCGTCGTGCTCGAGAAATACCGGCGCATCCACCACGCCCCGCAGCCCCTTTTGGATGTCCACCGCCGCCCAGCCGGGAAAGCCGCTCATCAGCGTAATGCGCCCCGTCCGGGCGTTGAAGGGCCCGGGCAGCGCCACCCCCAGCCCGATGACCGGCCCGGGCGCCCGGGCGAGGGTGCGCCCCACCAGCGCGGCAAGCGCCGAAAGCGACGCCTCCGCGCCGTCCTCCGGGCAGCGGTCCGCCTGCTCGAAGACCAGCGGGGTGCCCGCCAGGTCGTACACCGCCGCGGCGATGTAGTTCCGGTTGATCCGCGCCGCCCCCAGAAAAAACCGGTCCGCGTTGAGCGTCAGCCCCATGGGCCGGCGGCCCATGGGCGCCTCCCGACCGGTGGTCTCCGACACCAGTCCCCAGTCCACGAGCTGGCGGACGATCTTGGTGATCGTGGCCTGCTTGAGCCCGGTGGCCCGGGCCAGCGCGACGCGGGTCTCCGCCCGCCCCGCGTGCAGCGCGCGAATCACCAGCGAGAGGTTGCCCTCCTTCTGCGCGTCGCGGTTGATGCCCGAATCGTATTGCATGGCCGCCCCCGACATTCTTTACTGAGTGTATTATATTCCGCGGTGCCCACGCTGTCAACGGCGGCGCGCCCGCCATTTTGTTAAATCCGCGCCGGTAACGATTACATTTCCCGGCGCATTCGGCTCATCAGTAAAAAAAGCCCGCGCTTTCGCGCGGGCGGCACACCGGCTCAGAAGCTCAGCGCGCGCAGGGGAAGGCCGAAGGCGCCGGCCACGCCGGGATGGGTCACCTCACCCTCGTAGGTGTTGATGGCGGACACGATGGCGGGATCGCGCCGGGCGGCCTCCTCGAGGCCCAGATCGGCAATTTTGAGGCCGTAGCCCAGGGTGGCGTTGGTCAGCGCCATGGTGGCGGTGTAGGGCACCGCGCCGGGCATGTTGGCCACGCAGTAGTGCACCACGCCGTCCACCACGAAGGTAGGATCATCGTGATAGGTGGGGTGGGTGGTTTCCACGCAGCCGCCCTGATCGACGGCCACGTCCACGATGACGGAGCCGGGGCGCATCCGCTTCAGATGCCCGCGGCGGATCAGCTTGGGCGCGGCGGCGCCGGGGATCAGCACCGCGCCGATCACGAGGTCCGCGTCCGCGATCTCCTCCTCGATGGCGTGGGTGGTGGAGAACACGGTCTTGATGCGGCCGCCGAAGATCTCGTCCAGCTCCACCAAGCGGTCGATGGAGAGATCAATCACGGTCACGTCCGCGCCCAGGCCCAGCGCCATGCGGCAGGCGTTGGTGCCCACGAAGCCGCCGCCCAGCACCGCCACCTTGGCCTTGCGCACCCCCGGCACGCCGGAGATCAATACGCCCCGGCCGCCAAAGGGCTTTTCAAGGCACCGGGCGCCCTCGATGGCGGCCAGACGCCCGGCGATCTCGCTCATGGGCTTGAGCAGCGGCAGCTGGCCCTTTTTGTCCCGCAGGGTTTCGTAGGCCACGCCCTTGCATCCGGCGGCGAGGAGCGCCTCGGTCTGGGCCCGGTCCGCCGCCAGGTGCAGGTAGGTGAAGAGGATCTGGTCCCTGCGGATTTTGGGGTACTCCGCCGGCAGCGGCTCCTTGACCTTGACGAGCATATCGCTTTCGGCCCAGACGGTGTCGGCGTCGGTCAGCACCGCGCCGGCCTTTTCGTATTCGGCGTCACAAAAGCCGCTGCCCTCGCCCAGGCCCCGCTCCGCCAGCACCCGGTGGCCGTGCCGCGCGTACTCCGCGGCGTTGGCGGGCGTCATCCCCACCCTGAATTCGTTGTTTTTGATTTCCGCGACGCATCCGATGGTCATACGCATTCTCCCCTCGTCGATTCCGAATCCCCCGCGCGACATCGATGCGGCCCGCGCCCGCGCGCTGCGGGGCCGCCCGGCACAAGCCGGCGCATGCCCCATCGCACGCCAATTTAAAGAAAATTCGACGCGGAGGCGCGTTTTCCTGTATGCGAAGAGCGCGCCGCGGGGGCGCGCTCCTGTAAAAATTTGACGCGGAACCCGGCCTACTTCCACCTGGGGTTGTCCACCAGCGTGGGCGTGCCGCCCACATCCATCACCAGCTTGCGGTAGCCCTTTTGCTCGATGGTGCCGTAGTCGTGCCCCGCGTCGGAGCGGAAGGCGAAGAACATCACCAGCGGCGTATCGCCGGTGTTGATCGAGCGGTGGGCGTTGCGCCCGGGCACGTAGAGGCTGTCGCCGGCCTTGACGGGGCAGAGCGTGGTTTCCCCCTCCGGGGTTTCCATCAGCATCGCGCCCTGGCCGGAGAGGCAGTAGTACACCTCCGCCGCCGCCAGGATGGTGTGGAAGTGCCCCTTGGTCAGGAAATACTCGCCCGCCACCTGGCCGGGGTAGAGGATGGTGGTGCCAAAGCGCAAATCACCGCTCTCCTCGGGGATGAAGTCCAGCTCGTAGAATTCGTACACCAGCGGGTTTTTTTCGGCGGCCAGCGCCCTGGCGGCGCCGGTATCGCAAAACACGTTCACCAAATCCTTCATGTACCGGGCGGTGGGCCGGACCTTTCCGCTGTCGCAGCGGCCGGTGAGGGGATTAAAATCCAGCACAAAGGGCTTTACATCGGACATGGGCATTCTCCTTTATGTTTATTTGATGGCCAGGCCGCGGGTGGAGCGGTCCATGCTTACGGCGATGGCCGCCAGCACGAACACGCCGAACACCACGTTCTGCCAATAGGCATCCACGCCGATAAAGTTCATGCCGTTGTTGATGATGGCCACGGTGAACACGCCCAGCACCGTGCCCAGGGCGCTGCCCTTGCCGCCGGTGAGCGACGCGCCGCCCAGCACGCAGGAGGCCACGATCAGAAGGGTGAACGGGTCGCCGATGGTGGGCGCGCAGGAGCGCAGCTTGGCGGCCAGAAAGATGCCGCCCAGCGCGGCGCACAGGCCGTTGAGGGTAAAGACGATGATCTTCGTCCTGTCCACGGGTGTGCCGGCGATGCGCGCGGCGCGCTCGTTGCCGCCGATGGCGTACATGGCCCGGCCGGTGGCGGTGCGGGTCTGGAACACGTGCACCACGGCCACCAGCACGAGCGCCAGCACGAGCGGCAGGCCCACCACGCCGAAGGACACCTTGAACCAGTTGACCGCGCCCCACATGCTCTTGGGCACGGAGATGGGCGCCTCCGCGATCAAAAGCGCCGTGGACTGCCACACCGACATGAACCCCAGCGACGCGATAAACGAGGGCACCTTCAGCTTCACGTGGATCACGCCCAGCAAAAACCCGGCCAGAAGGCCGAAGATCAGGGAGAGGGCAAAGGCCGACAGCGTCGCCAGCGCGACGTTCGGCTCCTGGCCGCTCGCAGCGTACATGTCGCTGAAGGCCTTGAGGCACTTGACGAACATGACGTTGGACACCGAGCACACCGCGCCCATGGACAGATCAATGGAGCCGAACAGCAATACCGACGTCATGCCCACCGACATGATCATCAGCGGCGCGGTGTCGCGCAGAAGGTTCGTCAGGTTGCTGGTGCCCAGAAAGTTCTGCTGCGTGACCGAAAGCCCCACCAGCAGCAGGATGATGGCCGAAAAGCTGAAATATTGGATGATCTTTTCCCGCAACCGGTACCGGCGGCCGGCGTCCACGGTTTTCTGGCTCATACGCGGCACCCTCTTTCTCACATCATCAGGCTGACCACGTCAACCTGCTCGGGCTTGGCGCCCACGTCGGCGCTGAAGCAGCCGGTGATCAGCCCGTCCTGCAATACCAGGATGCGGTTGGCCAGGCCGATGGACTCATCCAGCGTGTCGCCCAGCAGGATCACGCTCTTGCCCTGCCGCGCGATGTCGCGGATCAGCGAATAGATCTCCTCCTTGGCGCCCACATCCACGCCCCGGGTGGGGTGGTTCAAAATCAGGATGTCCGCGCCGCTGGCCAGCGCCCGCGAGAACACCACCTTTTGCTGGTTGCCGCCGGAGAGCTGCATCAAAAGCTCCCTGCGCCCGCTGGTCTTGACGCGCAGCGTCCCGATCCAGTCCTCCGCCTGCCGGGAAATCTTCTTTTTCGATACGAAGGGGCCGCTTTTCAGCTTGCCCGCGTTGGACAGGGCAATGTTGTCCTCCACGGACAGGGTCATCACCACGCCCTCGTAGAGCCGCTCCTTGGGGATCATCAGGATCGACGCCCCCAGCGCCTCCACCGGCGAGCGCAGCCGCATCTTCCTGCCCCGCACCATCACCTCGCCCGACGTGGGCAGAAGGTCGCCGCACAGGACGGAGCATATCTCCTCCTTGCCGGAGCCCACCACGCCGCAGAGGCCCAGAATCTCGCCCTCGTGCAGCTGGAAGTTCACGTGCTTGAACACGCCGTGAAGCCCCAGGTCCTTCGCCTCCAGCACCACCTCGGGCCCGGGCACGCGCTGCTTTTCCAGGTGGTAGTATTCGGTGGTGGTGGTGCGCCCCACCATCATCTCGTAGAGCTTTTTTTCGCTGGCGTCCTTTGTATCGAGGTCGCCCACGCTGCGCCCGTCCTTGTAGACGTAGATGCGGTCGGTGATGGCGAGCACCTCGTCCAGCCGGTGGGACACGAACACCACCGAGTGGCCCCGCTGGGCGATCTTCTTCATCTGGCGGAACAGGTTTTCCACCTCGCCCTCGCTGAGCACCGACGTGGGCTCGTCCAGCAGGATCAGGCAATGGTCGCTGCCCGCCTGCTTGGTGACGTTGATGACCTTGGCGATCTCGATCATCTGCCGGGTGGCGAAGTTGAGGTCGGACACCTTTTTGCGGGGGGAGATGTCCGTCACGTCCACCTCGGCCAGCACCTCCTGGGCGGCCCTGTTCATGCGGCCCCAGTCCACAAAGCCGTGCCTTTTGAAGTCCTTTTCATGGCCGAAGAAGATGTTCTGCGCCACGTTGAGGTTGACGATCAGGCTCTGCTCCTGAAACACCATGCCCAGCCCCGCGCGGTTGCCGTCCATGGGGGTGTGGGGCTGATAGGGTTTGCCGTGCATTTCCATGCGCCCGGAGGTGGGCGGCTGCGCGCCGATGATGATCTTGAGCAGCGTGGACTTGCCCGCGCCGTTTTCGCCCACCAGGCCCACGATTTCGCCGGGGTAGACCACGAGGTCCACGCCCTTGAGCGCCTGGGTTCCGGAAAAGGTCTTTGTGATGTCCTTCGCGCAGAAAAGCGGTGTTCTCTGTTCCATGCCCATCCCCCCGATCACTTGCTGATGACCTGACCGCCGCGGGGGATGGTCAGGATCACCGCGATCAGTATGATCAGCCCCTGGATGCCGGTGCGCACGTAGGGGTTGACGCTCAGCAGCACCAGGCCGTTGGTCAGCACCGTCATGATCAAAACGCCCACAATGGTGTTGACCACGCCGCCCTTGCCGCCGGCCAGGCTCGTGCCGCCCACGACCACCGCCGCCTGCGCCGGAAACATTAGCCCCTCGCCGATGCCCACCTGGCCCTGGCCCAGCCGGATCGCGCCGATCACCCCCGCCACGCCGAACAGGAAGCCCGCCAGCGTGAACACCTGGATCTTCACCCAGTCCACGCTGACGCCCACCGCCCGCGGAATGGCCTCGTTGGTGCCCACCGCGTAGATGTAGCGGCCAAAGGCGGTGTACTCCTGGATAAAGTAGCAAAGCGCCAGCATCAAAAGCGCCACCCACGTGATGAAGGGAATCCCCAGAAACGAGGCCCGCGCCAGCGACACGAACAGCGGATCCAGGATCGTGGGCGGGTGGCCCTGGTAGGAGAGCATGCCGATGCCCCGGCAGATGTACATGAACGCGAAGGTCACCATGAACGACGGAATGCGCAGCTTGACGTGAACCACGCCCACGACAAAGCCGATGACCGCCGAAACCAGGATCGCCAGAAGCGCGCCGAACACGCCCATGTTCATGCCCGGAAACTGGCTGTTGAGCACGAACACCGCCATCAGCGAGCCCGCCATGCCCACGGTGCCGTCGATGGACAGGTCGATCGAGCCGATCATGATCACAAACGTCAGGCCGAAGGCCACGACCAGCGGAATCGCCAGCTGGTTCAGGATGGCCACCAGGTTGTCCTTTGACGCAAAGTTGCCCCCGCAGGCAAAGGAGAACACGATGACCATCGCCACCAGCACCATCACCGGCGCGATCTGCATGATGCGCTCCCGGAGGTTGTCCCGGCGAACCTTTTCGGCAAATTCCTCCGTGATGGTCATCTGCGACCGTCTTTGTTTGTCCATGGCCCACACTCCAATTCCGCGAGTATCGTTTTATGAAAGCGCGCGCCGCGCGCCTGATTTCCTCTTTGATCCTTTCGGCGGGAAATATGCCCGGAAGACGCCCCGAGGGGCGGGTGTGATCCCGCCCCGCAGGGCTTTGTAAAGGAAGGTTTGCCGCTTGGAGGCGTCAGTCCGCCTTGCAGGCGAAGGGGATGGAGAAGTCGAATTCCGGCGTGGAGGTCAGGTATTCCTTGGCGTTGTCCTTGGTGATGAGCAGCGAGGGGGTGGCGAACTCGCGGTAGTCGTCGGGCATCTGGGCCACATCGATCAGGCCCGCCCATGCCGCGTAGCAGATGGCCAGCGTGTAGCCGCCCTGCAGGTAGCCGTTGGAGGAAACGGTGGCCACGGCGTAGCCGTCGCGCACGGCCTCCACGATGTCGGTGTTGGCGTCGATGCCGACCACGCCCACCTTGCCCTTGAGGCCCTTGGCGTCCAGCGCCTGGAGCGCGCCGGTGGCCATGTTGTCATTGGCGCACCACACGCCGCCCACGTCCGGGTGCTTGTTCAGCCAGGTTTCCACCAGCGTCAGCGCCTCGGAGGTCGCCCAGTTGGCGGTGTCGTCCTCGACCACTTCGATGTCCGGGTACTCGGCCAGCGCCTTTTGCAGGCCCTCGTAGCGCGCGGTGGCGGCGGTGTTGCCCAGCATGCCCTGCACCACGAAGATCTTGCCCTTGCCGTCCATGGAATCAAACAGCGCCTTGGCGATGTTGTAGCCGCCCAGCACGTTGTCCGGCGAGGTGTGGATCACCCAGTTGGGGGTCAGGTCCTTCGGGCCCACGTCGTCGGGCTTGTTCCAGGCGGTGCCGATGTAGCCGCCGGACTCCGCCATGGCCTCGGCCAGCGAGTAGGCGATGGAGTTCTCGTTCGGGTCGGAATAGGCGATGGCGTTGCCGCCCGCCTTGGCCGCGAACTGGCGCATGTTGTCGACTTCCTTGTCGTTGTCGCCCTGGGAGTCCAATACCTGCATCTCGTACTTCTGGCCGATGGTGTCCAGGTACTTGGCGAACATTTCCATGCCCACCTTGATGGTGGCGATGTAGGGGTTCTCCAGGCCGCGGATGGAAACGCCCAGGTACAGCGTGGTGTCCAGCTTCTCCTGGGGCACGTTCTCGATCTTGAATTCCTTCAGGTTCGCATAGTCGACATCGGCCAACGCGACGGAGAACAGGCCGAGCGACAACGCCAGCGCCAGCACAAGGGACAGGACCTTCTTCATGGTTTTCCCTCCTTATTTTTTCTCCGGCGCGGCGCGCCGGAAATACAAACCCTTCACCCGCGGCTTCATGCGCAATTATGATGTAATGTACCGACATACCAAACCCAATTTCCATTATAAGTGATTTGCGGGCTTTGTCAAGCCGTTTTTCAATGATCTATAGAAATTTGTATATTTTATTCGCTTCTATTGCCGCATACCACATATTTATTATGGGTTTTGTTGTGTTCCCGGTAAAATAACCGCCGGTACGGCCCGGTTTACTGCTTGCTTTTGCTATAATGTCATGATATAATGATCACACGCGGCGGCCGGCCTGTCCGGCCGCGACCGGAAGCAACAAGGAGGCGCTGTCATGGAAAAGATGAAAACCCTGATCGTCGAGAAGGACGGGTCTCTCGCCGTCAAGGAGGTTTCCCTGCCGGAGTACAACGACTGCCAGGCGCTGGTCAAAACCCTCAGCTGCGGCGTATGCAACGGCACCGACGCCAAGCTCATCCACCGAAACTTTAAAAACTTCGGGCCGGACATGTACCCGCTGATGCTGGGCCACGAGGCCGTGGGCCGCGTGATCGCGGTGGGCAAAAAGGTCACCTCCTTCAAGGTGGGCGACCTGGTGCTGCTGCCCTTCGCCGGGCCCCTCGACGGCTACGAGTGCGGCTGGGGCTCCTACAGCGAGTACGGCGTGGTGTGCGACCCCAGGTGGGACGAGAGCGCCTACGGCCCCACGCCGGAGTGCGCCTTCGGCCAGACGGTGCTGCCGCCGGACATCGACCCGGTGGACGCCGCCATGATCATCACGCTGCGGGAGGTGCTGTCCTCCATCACGCGCTTCGGCATGGGGGCCAACGACTCCGTGGCGGTGTTCGGCTGCGGGCCGGTGGGGCTGACCTTCATCAAGTTCCTGAGCCTTCTGGGCGCGCACCCGATCATCGCGCTGGACATCATCGACGAAAAACTCGAGGACGCCAAAAAGAACGGCGCGGACTACGCTTTTAACAGCAAGGACCCGCAGTACAGGGAAAAGATCCGCGAAATCTGCCCCGAGGGCGTCAAGTTCGTGCTGGACGCGGTGGGCGTCTCCGCCATCATCAACATGGCGATGCCGCTGCTCTACGATCAGGGCAAGATCTGCTGCTACGGCATCTCCCCCAACCTCTCCGCGGAGATCAACTGGGCCGAGGCCCCCTACAACTGGCAGCTGCAGTTCCAGCAGTTCCCCTCCAAGGTGGAGGAGGGCGAGGCCCACAACCAGGTCATGAACTGGCTGAAGGCCGGCGTCATCGACCTGAAGGACTACATCTCCGACTACTTTGACTTTGCGGACATCCTGGCCGCCTTTGAAAAGCTGGAGAAAAAGCAGATCGCCAAGAAGTGCGTCATCCGGTATCCGGACTGAGGCGCAGACGGCGGGTTCCCGGCGCGCCAGGCGCCGGGAATCTTTTGTGTGCGTCCCGGCGCCCGCGTCTCACGCCCGCCGGAACGCGCAGGATGTCAGGTGGTCGTTGACCACGCCGACGGCCTGCAGCCAGGCGTAGACGATGGTGCTGCCCACGAATTTGAAGCCCAACGCCTTCAGATCGCGGCTGATTTCATCGGATAGCGGCGTATGGGCCGGCACCTGGGAGAAGCTCTCCCAGCGGTTCACTTGCGGCGCTCCGCCCACGTATCCCCACAAAAAAGCCTCCAGCGAGCCGTGCCTTTCGCACAGCGCGAAGTAGGCCTTCGCGTTTCCGACGGCGGCGCGGACCTTCAGCCGGTTGCGGATGACGCCGGGGTTTTGCAAAACCGCGGCGATCCTTTCCTCGTCCCATCGGGCGAGGGCCGCCGGGTCAAAGCCGTCGTAGGCCTCCGAAAGCGCGTCCATCTTCCGGAGGATCGTGGACCAGCTGAGCCCCGCCTGCTGGCCCTCGAGGATCAGCATTTTGAAAAGCGCCCGTTCATCGTGCTCCGGCACGCCCCAGACGCTGTCATGGTAGTCCTGCTCCGGGCCGGGCTTTTCCGCCCAGCCGCAGCGGGTGATCTCCGCCATGGGCATCCCTCCTCTTCCCCGATTATAGCACAAAGCCGCCGGCCTGTTTCGCCGGCCGGCGGCTTTTTTCGGGCGCTCCTACGGCTCGATCTCGATCAGACTCATGGTGGCGGGCATTTCGTGGGCGGTGTTGACCTTCTGGTCGTCCACCACCAGGTCAAAGCAGCTGACGACGATCTGGCCGTTCCACACGCAGGGCTCGCCGGGCTCGTCCAGCCCGCCGTCAAAGCCGTCACAGTCGGGGCTCTGGGCGATGCGGGTGATGACGCCCTCCGGCGAGATTCTTCCGATGGCGTTGGCGGAGAAGTCCGCCACGTAGATGTTGCCGAATTCGTCGATGGTCATGCCGTCGGTGGTGAGCAGGTTCTCCGGATCGCGGCACCACAGCTCGTTTTTCAGCACCTTCGCGCCGTTCCCGGACAGGGTGAGCCGGTGCACCGCGCCGTCGCCGAAGTTGCCGATCACCAGCCGGCCCTCCCGGTCAAACACGATGCCGTCCACGCCGTACTGGCACCTGGGGTTTTCGGTCACGAAGGTTTCCAGGATGTTGGGGTCGGCGAGGGTGTTGGTCACGCGGATGTCGTGGTCATCCAGCCGGAAGCGATAGACGCAGCTCATCAGCTTTCCCTCCGGGCCGGGAACCTTGGCCAGCGTGGACTGGGTGACGTACAGGTGTTCCCCGCGGATGCGGATGCCGTTGGGGTGCTCCATGCCGTCGGCCACCACGGTCACCCTTTCCACGCGGTCGCCGTCCACGCGCACCCGCAGGATGCGCCCGGTGAACAGAAGGTCCTCCCGGCCGGTCCAGCCGGGGTTGTCCACGATGTAGAGATCGCCGTCCGGCCCGAAGGCGATGCCCATGGAGCGCGCCTCGCCGGTGGCGGGGTTTTTCGGCACGTCAAACCACTTGCGGACGGACTTGTCCTTGCCGATCTTCACGATGCAGCTGGGCATGCTCATATCGGCGAAGTTGGGGCAGGAGAGGATCAGGTTGCCTTCCCGGTCGATCTCCATGCCGTCGGGGGTGGAAACGTATTCCTCCGGCAGCAGCATGAAAAGCCTGGGCGTCTGCATGGGATGACCTCCTTTTACTTGCCCGCCATCCGGGCGTACACCGGCAGAAGCGACTGGTAGCACAGCTCGAAGGTTTCCTTGACCGGCTTATAGGCCGCCACGTTTTTCGGGATGGGCTGGCTGACGTACTTGATTTGGATGAACTTGTCGATGGCGTCAAAATCGCGGAACAGCCCGGCGCCCACGCCGCCGGTCACGGCCGCGCCCATGGAGGTGGCCTCCTCCAGCAGCACCGGGGCCAGGATGCGGGCGTCGTAGATGTCGGCCATCATCTGGCGCCACACCGCGCCCTTGGCGCCGCCGCCGATGACCAGGATCTCGTCGATGGGGATGTGCCTGCGGAGGATGTCCAGGATGACCGAAAGGTTCATCGTCACGCCCTCCAGCACGCTCCGGAGCATGTCGCGGCGCTGGTTTTCCATCTTGAGGCCCACGAAGGCGCCGCGGGCGTCCACGTTCCAGCGGGGGGCGCGCTCGCCCAGCAGGTAGGGCAGAAACACCACGCCGTTCGCGCCCACCGGGCTTTCGGCGATTTCGGCGTCGATCAGCTGGTAGGGGCTCAGGCCCAGGCGCTGGGCCTCGAAGTTTTCAAACCTGCACACCTGATCCTTCAGCCAGGCGTAGGCGCCGCCGGCGGACTGCATGGTGCCGTTGGGCGCGTAAAGCCCCGGCACGATGTGGGCCCAGGTGACGGTGCGCATGGCCTCGTCCAGCACCGGCTTTTCACTGGTGGTGGCGATCCAGGCGGAGGAGCCGATGTAGCTGAAGCTCTTGCCGGGGCGCACGGAGCCGGCGCCCACGTTGGCGCACACGCCGTCGCCGCCGCCCATCACCACGCGGGTGCCCTCGGCCAGGCCGGTCTGCGCCGCCGCGTCCGCCGTGACGCCGCCCGCCACGAAGGTGGAGGGCACGATCTTCGGGAACTTGTCAAAGTCCACCCCGGCGTACTCGATCAGCTGCTGGGACCAGTCGAGGGTTTTCAGGTCCACGCAGGCGTTGGACGAGGCATCCGACGGCTCGGTGTAGAATTCGCCGGTGAGCTTCATCACGATGTAGTCCTTGGCGTTTAAGGTCTTGTAGGTGGCCCGGTAGATTTCCGGCTCGTTGTCCCGCACCCACATCAGCTTTTGCAGGCCGTAGGAGGCGGCGTTCCGGTGGCCGACGATGCCGTAGAACGCCCGCAGCGGGATCTTCTCCTCCAGCGCGCGCTGCTGCGCCTGGGCCCGCTGGTCGGCCCAGATGATGGACTTGCGAAGGGGCGCGCCGCTTCTGTCCACGCAGAGACAGCCCATCATCTGCCCGCTGAAGGACACGACTTCGATGTCGGTGTTGGCCACGCCGGTTTCGGCGATCAGCGCCCGGGAGGTTTCGCACACCGCGCGCCACCAGTCCGCCGGGTCCTGCTCCACCCAGGTTTCGTTGAAGTAGTCGGTGTCGTAGGCGTACACGGCGGAGCCGATGAGCGCCCCTTCCTCGCTGAACAGCGTCGCCTTGTTGCCCGACGTGCCCAGGTCGTGGGCCAGAATGTACTTCATGCTATCCCTCCCTCATGTCGCGGATCAGGTTGTCTAAGGCCATGCGGCCCATCTGGATGCTGGCGCCCCGGGTGGAGGCGGCGCAGTGGGCGCCCAGCACCGCGTTGTCCAGTTTGAACCATTCGGGGTCCGGCGGCTCGCGGCGGAAGGCGTCCAGCCCCGCGCCGCCGATTTTGCCCGCCTTGAGGGCGCGAAGCAGCGCATCCTCGTCCACCAGGCCGCCGCGGGCGGTGTTGATCAAAACGGCCGTAGGCTTCATCAGGGCCAGCCGGGCCGCGTTTACGAAGTTTTCGGTATCGGGCAGAAGGGGCATGTGCAGGCTGATGAAGTCGGCCTCGCGGAAGATGGCTTCGGGCTCGGCCCGCTCAACGCCGTTTTCGGCGGCGAAGGCCTCGTCCCAGACCACGTCGTAGGCCAGGACGCGCATGTCAAACCCCCGGGCGCGGCGGGCCACCAGGCGGCCGATGGCGCCGAGGCCGATTAGGCCCAGGGTGGCGCCGGTCACATCCCGGGTGGTGATCTTGGACCAGTCGCCCGCGCGGCAGCGGCGGTCGATGACAATGAGCCTGCGCGCCAGCGCCAGCATCAGCGCCATGGCGTAGTCGGCCACGGCGGCGGCGTTGGCGCCCACGGCGCGGGAAACCCGGATGCCCCGGGCGGCGGCGGCGTCCAGATCGATGTTGTCCACGCCCACGCCGTACTTGGCGATGGCGCGAAGGCTGGGCGCGGCGGCGATCACCTCCGCGTCCAGCGGGTCCACGCCCACGATCACCCCGGCGCAGGGCGCGATCTTTTCGATCATCTGCGCCTTGGTCAGGATGCCGCCGGTGTCGTTTACGATCGCCTCAAGGCCCGCGGCCTTCAGCCGGTCAAAGAGCGCGGGCTCCTCCCTTCCGAAGGAGCGGGGCGTGACGAGCACCTTTTCAGCCATGGGATTCCCTCCTCGGGCGTTACTTGCGGGCGAGGGCGTCGCAAAGGGCCAGCCGCTCGCCGGAGATGTCCACGTGAAAGACCTCGGCGATCACCTGGGTCCAGCCGTGGATGAAGTAGATCCATCCGTCCTCGATCAAAAGCCCCCGCCCGGCCCGCTGGGCCTCGGCCTGGTGCATGAATTCCAGCGTGCCGCGGTAGTTGAACTCCCAGGCGACGCCCTTTTCCGGGAAGCGGCACCCGTCCGTCAGCGGGGAGCCGGGACGGTCCTTGCCAAGGCCCGTGGCGTTGACCACCATGGACCCCGCCGGCAGCGACTCCACGATGCGGTCGTTGAGCGCGCTCCGGGGGCACAGGTGGAAGCTGAGGGGCACGCGGGAATCCCGGAGGATGTTCACGGCCTCGGCCAGCCTCGGCGCGGAGCGGTTGGTCATGTGGATGCGCCGGGGCACGTTGTCCCCGTGCTTTTCCTCGCCCAGGTAGGCGCTGACGGCCAGTGCGCTGCCGCCGGCACCCAGCACGCACACCTCGGCGGCGGGGTTTTTCCGCCAGTAGTCCGCCGGCAGGAAGGCGTCCAGCGCCAGCCCCACGGTGATGGGGTCCTTCGCGTGGCCGCACAGCCTTCCGTCGGCCTTCGAAATGGAGCTCAGCTCGCCAAAGAGGCGGGCGTAGGGGTCCAGGTACTCGAAAAGGTCCCGACAGGCGGCGAGAAGGTCGATCTTGTGGGTGGTGACCAGCGCGCCCATCGAGAGCGGATCGCTCTTGATAAACGAAACCACCCGGCGATAGTCCTCCGCGGGCGCGTGGATCGCGATGTCGATGCCCTTGATGACGCCGTCAATGCCCAGCGCCTTCGCCCAGACGGGGAAGATCCGCATGATGGACGACTGACCGGTGGTGACGCCGATGAAGTACATGGTGGGGCGGTCGGCCGGAGCGGGAAGCGTGATCATGATAGTCCCCCTTACGTACAATATCAGATGGAATCGGGAAAGCGCAACCGTATTCTGCGGGACGGGCCTCAGCCCGCCAGCGCCCGCGCGGGGTTCGCCCGGGTGATGGCCGCAAGGTCCGCCTCCGGAACCCCCGCCGCCCGGAGGCGCGGCAGGAACCGCTCGATCAGATCGGTGAGGGCGATTTCGCCGCCGTAGCGCCCGAGGCGCGCCGCGGTGGTATCCAGCGACAGAAGCAGCCTGTCCCGGCAGCCCTTTTCCAGCATGTGCAGAATCAGCCGGATCTCGGACGCGTCGTCGTGGTACTTAAAGCGGCCGATGGTGTCGTACTCCAGGTACGCGCCGGTGGCGGCCACCGCCTCGTGGGGGCGGAAGTCCTCCGCCTGGCGGTCCAGGTGGCACACCATGATCCGCGCCGGCGAAAGGCCCGCGCCCTCGCAAAGCCCCACCGCCGCCACCGCGTCGGTATCCGCCTCGGTGTGCAGAATCAGCGCCGCGCCGCCGCGCGCCGCCGCCCGCGCCGCCGCCCGGAGCATGCGGCCCGCGCGGCCCGAAAGATCCTCGGACCCCAGCGCCGCCTTGACCGCCCCCGCGCGGATGGCCAGGCGCCGCCCGCCGTCCGCCACGCCCACCGTCAGCTCCATCAGAAAGCGCTCATAGAGCGCGCCCTCGTCCTGGAAAAACAGCGGTGCGTCCGCCGGGTAGAACATGGGGCGGTGGTAGCCCGTGACGGTGACGACGGCCACGCCGCTTTCCCGGCTGATGCGCGAAAGCGCCGCCGCGTCGCGCCCCGCGCCGCCGGGCTGCGCGTCCACCACCGCGCCGCCGCCGGCCGCGCGGTAGTCGTTAAGCTCCAGCCGGGACTTCTCCTCGTCGTCTATCCGCAGCGCCGGGTTCGCCTCCGCCGCGGGCGTCGCCCGGACAATCAGGTGCTCGTGCGCCTGGCAATGCCCCAGCTGCGAAGGCGCAACCGGGCCCAGCACGGTCTCTACCGTCGGCATATTCGCCTCCTGAAATGATGCTAAGATTCAATATCATATTGTTACTACATTATGTCGCAAGCATCGTACCACAACGCCGCGGGTTCGTCAAGGGGCTGCAAAAATTTGGCGCGGACCGCGCGGCGCTACACGCTGGTATCGATCAGAAGCGTGACCTCGAAGCGGTTCCGGTCGCCCCGATAGCGCGCCAGCGAGAATTCGATGGGCTCGTCCGCCTGGTTGTAGCCGATGGTGGTGAAAAAATGGATGGGCCGGCCCCGGTGCACGTCCAGCAGGTTGGCGTCCTGGGAATTGGCGGCCACCGCCTCCAGCACGCGGTTGACGCGGCAGATGCGCGTCTTTTCGCTGGCGGCCAGCACCTTGTACAGCGACTCGCGGGAGAAGTCGTGATCCAGCACGAAGGCGCACTTGGAATAGGGCAGGTAGGTTTCCACGGTCACGATGGGGTCCGCGTCCGCGAAGCGAACCCGGTGCAGGTAGATGCACTTCTCGCCGGCGGGCATGTCAAAATGGGCGGCCACGCGCTCGGGCATCGTGACCACCTCAAAGGCCAGCATCCGGGTGGAGGGCTTGCAGCCGGTGCGCTCGATCTGCTCGTTGAAGGTCTCCAGGCGCTTGATGAAATCCTGCTTGATTTTGACCCGGGCCACAAAGGTGCCCTTGGACTTGATGCGGTACAGCCAGCCCTCCTGCACCAGTTCCGTGATGGCCTGACGCACGGTGGTGCGGCTGATCTGGAACATTTCGGAGAGCTCCTTCTCGGTCGGGATCAGCGCATCCACCGGATAGCCGCCGCTTTTGATCGCCTCCAGGAGCAGGCTTTTGAGTTGAAAGTACAGCGGAATCGGCACAGACTTGTCCAATTTCTGCTGGTTCAGCATCCGATAACCTCCATCGCTATCGCATAAAACTCATTGTCACATCATAAGTATATCATGATTTCTCCGCGCTGCAAAGCGGTTTTCGGAAATTTTCGGGCCGTCCGCACAAAATAACGCCTTTTTTCAACCCATTGTTGACAATTGCCACACAAGCGGGTATACTGATAATGGTTATTATGTCATAACGTTATGACGTATTCGGGAGGTTATGGTTATGGGATACGTACCCGCGCCGGTTCGCGCCTGGGGTTCGCCCAGCCGCTACATTCAGGGCCCGGGCCTCATGCGGCAGTTGGAGAAGTACACCAGCGTGTATGGAAAGCGCGTCGCGGCGGTCATCGACCAGTTCTTCTTCGAAACGCTGACGCAGGCGCTCAAGGCCCAGTTTGCCGGCACCGGCTCCGAGATTGAGACCGTGGTGTTCAACTCCGAGGTCACCGAACGCCAGATCGACGAAACCACCGAAACGCTGCGCGCCTTCGGCCCCACCGTGGTGGTGGGCATCGGCGGCGGCAAGACGCTGGACACCGCCAAGGCGGTGGCGGACAACTTCAAAACGCCGGTGGTCATCTGCCCCACCTCCGCCTCCACCGACGCGCCCACCAGCGCGCTGTCGGTCATCTACAAGGAAAACGGCGAGCATTCCCACGCCCGGCCCTACGTGGCCAACCCCAATCTGGTGCTGATGGACTCGTCGATCATCGCCAAGGCGCCCATCCGCTTTCTGGTGTCGGGCATGGGCGACGCCCTCTCCACCGTGTTTGAGGCCCGGGCCAACGCCCTCGCGGACCACGGCAACTACATCAACGAGGCTCAAGGCCCCTTCCGCCGGCCCAAGACGGCCATGGCCATCGCCGAAACCTGCTACGACACGCTGCTTGAGTGCGGCGTCGAGGCCAAGCTGGCGGCGGAGCGGGGGCTCGTCACCGAGGCGGTGGAGAACATCATCGAGTGCAATACGCTGATGAGCGGCCTCGGCTTTGAGAACACCGGCTGCGCGGGCGCCCATTCGGTGGGCGACGGCATCACCGGCCTTCCGGCGGGCGCCAAGTCGCTGCACGGCGAGCGCGTGGCCTTTGGCGTGATCTGCCAGCTGGTGGCCGAAAACGCCGAAAGCGCGCTGATCGGGGAAGTGGTGAACTTCTGCCTGGATGTGGGGCTGCCGGTGACCCTCGCCGACCTCTGGGTCGAAAAAACGCCGGAGAACCTCCGGGTCATCGCGGAAGTCAGCCAGCACTCCTTTTGGAACGCCGAGCCCTTCAACATTTCCATTGAGCAGATCATCGACGTGGTGCTCGCCGGCGACGCCATCGGCGAATACTTCAAGGCCAAGCGGGCCGGATAGGCCCGAACCTCCGGGGCGCCGCGGGCGCCCCGATTCATCCCAAAGGAGGGAGAACCATGAGCGCATTTACGGAAATCGCACGGATTGGCCTGGTGCCGGTCATTCGGATTGAGGACGCGAACGACGCGGTGCCGCTGGCGGAGGCGCTGAAGGCCGGCGGCGTGCCGGTGGCGGAAATCACCTTCCGCACCACCTCGGCGGAGGAATCCATCCGCCGCATCGCGGAGCAGGTGGACGGCATTTTGCTGGGCGCGGGCACGGTCCTGACGGTGGACCAGGCGGAGCGCGCGCGGATGGCCGGCGCGCAGTTCATTGTGTCGCCGGGGTTTGATCCGGATGTCGTCAAACGGTGCCTCGAGCTGGGCATGGACGTGCTGCCCGGCTGCGCCACGCCTTCGGAGATCATGGCGGCGATAAAGCTGGGGCTGAAGACGGTCAAGTTCTTCCCCGCGTCGGTGTACGGCGGACTCGCCGGCATCCGCGCGCTGGCGGCGGCATTTCCCGGGCTGGGCTTCGTGCCCACCGGCGGCGTGGGACCAAACAATCTGGCCGAATACCTGGGCTTTAAGCCGGTCGTCGCCTGCGGCGGCAGCTGGATGGCAAACCCGAAGGACGCCGCGGAAACCCAGCGGCTGTGCCGGGAAGCCCGCGCCGTCGTCCGGTCGGTTCGCGGATAGCGGACCGGCGCGCGAGGATACGCATCGCGCCACCCGCACGCGTGCGGGTGGCGCGATTTTGCGCACGGCCTGCGCGAAGCCCTACGCGAAGCTCTTCAGCCGCCGCGCCACGTAGCGCGCGTCCGTACTGTAATAGGAAAGCGGCTTGATAAAGCAGGCCACGGTGTTCATGTAGTCCAGCCCGCCCTGCTGGATGATCATTACCTGGTTTCGCACGCTGTTGGTGTAGTACAGGAACATGGCCACGTGGCCGTCGCGGATGAACATGTCGCCGGGGCGGAGGTTCAGATACCCGTCGCCCCGGGTTCTGGTGGCGACGGTCTTGTAGGCCGAGGAGGCCTTCATGTCGCCGGAGCGCAGGTACGAACGGGCGTTGCCCAGCCCCCACACGCTCATCGATACGAAGGAGGAGCAGTCGTTGCCCGGATAGTTCCGGTCCCGGAGGGTGGCGGTATAGTGGCTGTCGCCGGACCGCCGGACGAAATACCCCGTCTTTATGGCCTTGGTCTTGTTGAAGGTGCGGTTGTACTGGGTGTAGGGCAGGCCGTAGTACACCACGTTCTTCCGGTACCGCCTGTTCCCGCCCGACCAGTAGAGCACCTCCCGGCTGCTCATCCACGGGATATCGGCCATGTCGAAGGCGCGCAGCAGAATCTTCTTGCGCTCGGTGGCCTCGGCGGCGGAGATCGCGCCGGAGGCGCGAAGCGCGTCCACCTGCCCGACGGCACAGTTTTTGACGGCCTCGATCTTTGCCAGGTTTTCCCGGATGCCGGAGACCGGGGTGATCTGCGCCGGCAGTTCGCGCACCGGCACCGCGTTCAGCACCACCACCCGCTGCCGGGCGGTTTTTTTATCCGCCGTCACGGTGATGGTGGCGGCGCCCGCCGCGCGGCCCGTCACCACGCCGTCGGACACGTCCGCCACGGCGGGGTTGTCGCTCGACCAGGTCACCGCCTGGGAGGCGGTGGCGGGCAGCACGCGGGCGGCAAAGGTCACCTGCCCCCCGGGCAGCAGCACGCTGTCACCCGCGTCGATGACCACGCCGGTCACGGTCTTGGTGTCCACCACCCGGATCGTCCGGGTGGCGTAGACGGAGGGGCGCGCCTTCGAACGCGCGCGGATCCGGGCGGAACCCACGCCCTTCGCCGTCACCAGGCCGCTCTGGTCCACGGTGGCCACCGACCGGTTGCTGGACGCCCAGGAAACCGAGGAATTGGCGCCGGCGGGCGACACGGCACAGCTCAGCTGAAGTGTTTCGAGCCGTTCGACGGTGGTGGCGGACGGCGCGATCGTCACGCGCGCGGGCTTCGGCGGGTTCTTCACCCGCACCACGATGGAGCGGCGTATGGCGCTGTTTCGGGTGGAAATGGCGCGGATGATCGCCGTCCCCGCCTTGCGCGCGGTGATGCGCCCGTCGGCGCCGACCCGCGCCACAGCCGACTTCGTGGTGGTATAGCGCAGCGTCCTGATCGCGCTCTCCGGCGTCACCGTGGGAATCAGCTGAAAGGTGTCGCCCACCCGGAGGTTCAGGCTGGAGGCGTTCAGCGCGATGCCGGAGGGGGACAGGCTGTCCGTCACCACCACGGTCGCCCGGGTCCAGGTGCCGCGGGTGGCGGGCCGCGCGCTGACGGTGGCGCGACCCACGGCACGGGCGGTGATCAGTCCCGCCGAGGACACCGTGGCCACGTTCTTGTTGCTTGACCGCCATGTCATCTTCTGGCTGGCGCCCTCGGGCAGCACAGCACCGGTCAGCTTATGGGTGGTCCCCACCGCCAGATCGATCTCCACCCGCTGGGCGTCCAATTGGACGCTGCGCTGGGCGACGGCCGCCGCAGTCACCGGCAGCGCGGCAAAGGCGATCAGCACGGCAAGGCACAGGCTCAGCGCCTTCAGGCGTGTTCGCATACGCTTCCCTCCTCGATGGTTGCACACCCGGACGGCCTGCGCCCCCGGCGCGGGCGATCGGGCGGACGGCAAAGCGCGCTCTGCCGGCGGCGGGGCGGAGGCCTCCACGGATCAGATTATGCAAATATTTCCTTTGGAGGCATTATACCATGCCCCGCCCGGCGGTGCAAGGCGCGGGGCCGCGCGGCGGAGGCCCTGCGAACACGCCCGTCGCCTATCCCTTCAGCGCGCCGCTCATCAGGCCGTTTTCGATCTTCTCCTGAAAGAGCACATAGAGGATGATTACGGGGATCGTGGTCAGGCAAATGCCCGCCATCGACGCGCTGTAATCCGTGCTGTACTCGCCGAAGAACGACAGCAGTCCCATGGAGATGGTGCCTTTGCTCTTATCCGAGATAAAAATCAGCGGGAATAGAAGGTTATTCCATACCTGTATGAAGTTGAAAATCGAAACGCTGACGATGCCCGGAACCGAAAGCGGCAGGATGATGTGCAAAAACGTCTGAAGCGCGTTGCCGCCGTCCATAATCGTCGCTTCTTCAAGCTCCGACGGAATGCCCTTGATGATCCCCGTCAGAATCAGCACAGTCATGGGCAGGCAGAAGGCGGTGTACAAAAGGCACAGCATTGCGTAGTTGTTCATGATGCCCAGCCTGCCAAACACATACGAAAGCGGAATCAGAACGGCCTGGATCGGAACCATCATGCCTGCAAGAAAGAACATGTACACGGATCCCTGGCCGCGGAAGCGAAACTTTGACAATACGTACGCCGCCAGCGCGCCGAGCAGCGCCGAAAGCGCAAGGGTGCCGCCGGCCAGCACCACCGTATTGAGGAAGTACCGGCCGATGTTGCCTACGCTCCATGCGGTGACGTAGTTTTCAAACCTCAGGCGCTTGGGCAGTGCGGTGAAGGATTGAAATATCTCCAGATTGCCCTTAAACGAGCAAAACAAGGTAAAAACCAGCGGATAGACGTTGATCAGCGCGACGCTCAAAAAAGCCAGAAAGCCAAGCGCCCGCCCCGGGCGAATCTTCCAGTATTTCACAGGGCACACCCCCATTTACTCTACGACGTCCCTGCGCCTGTTCATCAGGCCCAGGCTGACGAGCGTGGCGGCCACGCTCAGCACGAAGATGATCGTGGCGATCGCGCTGCCCAGTCCGTAATTGCCGTAGCGGTACGCCTCGTTATACATCAGGAGCGCCGGAACAACCGTGCTGCCTTCGGTGCCGCCGGTCGGCGTGAGAATGTACACGGTGTCAAATATCTTCAAAACGCCCGTCACCACCATGATGATCGATACCTTAATGGAATCCCAGAGAATGGGAATGTACAGATACCGGACGCGTTTGAACCCGGTGGCGCCGTCCAGCATGCCCGCCTCGATGACAGAGCCCGGCACCGCGGTCAGCGCCGCGAGGCAGATAATCATGTAATAGCCGACGCTGGTCCAGGCGGTGACCACGATCAGGCACATCAGCGACGTACCCGGATCGACCAGCCACTGCCGCATCAGCGGCGCGAGCCCAACCGAGCCCAGGACGCTGTTGAGGATGCCCTTGTCCGTCGGGAAATAGATGAAATTCCAAAGCAGCGAAACAGCCGTCACGTTCAGAATCATCGGGATGAAAAAAGCGGCCTTGAAAAAGCGCTTTCCGCGCCGGAATCCATGAATCAGAAGCCCCAGCGCATAGCCAATGGGCACCTGAAGCGCCACGCTGACGACCACATAGGCCGCGATGTTCTTCAGGGATTTGATAAATTCGGCGTTCCGAAAGAGTTTGATGTAATTTTTCAGGCCGACAAAGGAGAGCGGAACGCTCTGGATGCCCGGCCACTCGTTGAACGAAAAATAGATGGACATGACCACCGGAACGACCTCGAACACCAGGTAGACCAGCGCGGCGGGCAGGAGAAATGCGAAAATGGTACTTTTTTTGCGATGATACAGGTCCATGCCGGCGCCCCCTTTGGTACAAGCGCAATATTTTGAAATTTGCCCGGGTATCAAAGGACGATACCCGGGCATCGGTCCGCTTTCCGGGGTCAGCCCGCGCGATATTCGTCGATGGCCTTCTGGATGGTGGCGGCGGTATCCTCGGCGCTGGCGCCCAGCATCATGTCGAGGATGGCGTTGCGGGAAACATCCACCAGCGACGGGCAGGTATCGTAGTCAAAGTACTCTCCGCCGGATTTGGTGATGGTGTTGGTGTAGGCGATCATGTCGGAGAACAGCCTGGGCGCGTCCGCCGGGGCCTCGGTGTTCTTGTAGGGGGCGACGCGCATCGCGGCGGACATGCGCTCCTGAATGGCCTCGGGCGTGGTCATAAACTTGACCAGCTCGATCGTCGCATCCTTCTGCGCGTCGCTCATTGTGCCGGAGATCATCCAGCCGGAGGTGTAGATCACGCGGGTGTCGGCGTATTCCGGCTTGTCGGAGAAGGACGGGAAGGGAAAGAAGCTGATGTCGTCCTTGATCTCGGACTCGGAGGCCAGGATCTCCGGGATGATGGGGCTGCTGTGGGAGATCATCGCGACTTCGCCGGTCAGAAACTGGTTCATCTGGGTATTGTAGTCCATGCCCTCAAAGCCTTCGGCAAACGTGCCCTTTGCCTTGAGGTCCTTGGTGATCTTTAGGCATTCCACCACGTCGGCGTCGGTCCACTTCTTCTCGCCCGTACCCAGCGCGATGACGCCTTCCAGGCCCACGCGCTTGAACAGGATGTTGTTGAAGATGTGCCCCATGACCCAGGTGTTCTTGCCGCCGACGCCAAAGGGCGTGATGCCCGCCGCGACCAGCTTGTCGATCGCCGCGTACAGCTCGTCCATCGTCTTCGGGGTTTCGGTGATGCCTGCCTTCTCAAAGAGCTTGGTGTTGTAGAACACCGCGTCGACGTTCAGCTCATTGGGCAGCGCATAGATGCCCTTGGCGCCGTAGCTGTCCAGGCGGTAGGTATCCAGCGCGCCGTCCAGGAACGTGCCGGCCCAGTCCGGGTCCGCGGCGAGCACGTCGGTCAGGTCGAGCAGCACGCCGTTTTTGGCCCACTCCGTCAGGCCCGCGATGGCGGGATAGTAAAAGATGCTGGGCGTTTCGCCGGTGGAAATGGCCACCTTGAGCTTGTTGTTGTAGGCGGCCTCCTCGTAAATCGAATCGTTCTGCACGGTGACGTTCGGGTTGGCCGCCATAAAGGCGGCAATCTGACTTTCATACACCTTCGCAATGGGCGTGTCGCCGCTGTCGCGGCTCATGAAGGTGATGGTCACCTTTTCCTCGGCGTACGCGGCGGCACACAGCAGCGTCGCCAGAAGCACCAGCGCAAGAAGAAAGGAAATACGCCTGATCAGTTTCATGGGAATCCTCCTTTGTGTTATTGATCGGACCCGCCGCCCGGCGGATCAGTCGGTCCCAAACTCCACGGTCAGCATCCTGTGCCCGTTGATCTCGGGCACCTTGAAGCGCAGCGCGTTCCCGTCCATTTCAAACGCCAGATCCGCCCCCTCGGGTGCCAGCCTCACGCGGACAACCTGCTTGGGCACCGTCATCCAAACCGACAGGCCGCTCAGCGGATACCGGTTGTCGATGATGTCCAGCGTCGCGCACTTGCGCTCGGGCATGTAGTGCAGCAGGTGTACCACCCAGCGGTTTTCGGCGTCCTGCGCCATGATGTTTGTAATCAGGCTCGTCGGGCCGTCGTGCGCCATTAGCGGGCCGGGCATCAGCATGCGAATCGCGTTTCGCACCAGCTTTTTGACCCACGGAACCGCGCTCGTCTGGTACTGTGCAAAGATCGGGTGGATAAAGTACAGCCCGGCGGCGCTTTGAATGACCGCGGGATACGAGGCTTTGCCGGACGAGGGCGAGTGCAGATGCGAACAGAAGTGTTCCCACGTTCGGTTGAATACCGGTTCGATTGCGGGCAGCAGCACTTCGCCTCCGGGCGCCGCTTCGACGAGCGCGCCCCTCATGTACATGACGTGCTCGCTTTCCGGCATCCCCTCGCCGATGGCGCCCCTGGGGATGATGAAATCAGGGCTGAAGGGCGCCTCGCCCTTGTAGAGGGCGCCAAGATTTGTCCGGAATGCCTTTCCGTGCTCGTCGAGGCCCGCCCGAAAGCTTGCGATCAGCTTCCCGCCGCGCGCGGCAAATGCGTCCAGCTTTTCCTTCAGCGCTTCGCTGGCCGGGATCGTGTCCGGCAGGATCAGGAGCCTGTATTTGCCAAGGTCGGACTGGCTGTCGATCAGGTCAAACTGGACGGAAAGCTCCATGAGCAGCCGCGCCGCGCCTTCCGTTGCCTTGGGAATGACGCCCGCGCCCGCCTTGTCGTGGAATTCCTCCTCGGTAAAAATCGCGGCTTCGACGACCGGCCGGATGCCCCTGCACCAGGGTTCCTTCCTTTCGATGTCGCCGTACAGCTCGCCGATCTGCTCGTACATGTAGGGGTTGAGCACGCCGGACGGGTGCATCTGGTCGCCGATGATGCACTTGCAGCCGTTGGCGAGCATGTTGTAGCATTCGAACTCCAGCGCCTCCTTGTTGCGGAAGGAGTGGAAATCGCCCCGTTCGGTGTAAAAGCGCCCGGTCATCCCCAGGCATTCCTTCCCGAAATTCCGGTTGTACTTGGCGCAGATCGGAAAATCCATGTAGCCCCATTCGCCGCCGGGCAGCGATTCAAACGCATAATAGGTATAGGCGTCCTGGACGGGCTTCTCCCGCACGCCCACGTGCCCCTTATTGTAAAAGATGTTGAACGACGGGTTGACCGCCCGCACAAAGGCAGACATGTCCTCGACAAAGTCTTTGTAGGTAATGAGCGAGAAGCGCGCGCGATCCTCCGGGTTTTTGGGGTCCAGACCGAGCGCGCGCATCTTGCCAATGCAGGTGGAGCAGCAGCATTCGGTGATGAACGCCGCGTCAAACCAGACGCCCTCCGCGGCAATCGTCCGGATGACCTCCCCAAACTGGGCCTTCAAAAAATCACGGTAACCGGTGTTGACGCACAGGTTTTTGTAAAACCCGGCTTCAAAGTACTTCGTCTTTTTGTAGTCCTGCAGCGCGCCGTCCTCGTCGATGCAGATCCATTCCGGGTGCAGATCCGCGACGCGCTTATCCCAGCACACCGTGGTGTACAGGTTGACGTCGATGCCGCGCCGATGGCAGGCTTCCGCCTGGTGCTCGAGCAGCCTGCGGTCGCCGAGATGGGGATGCACGGCTTCGGGGAACAGCTTGGAATCGTAATAGAGCATGCCGTGATGGCCGCGGGAAAACAGCGTCACGGAGTCGACGTGGGCGCACTTCAAGGTTTCGGCAAAGGCATCGGGATCAAACATCGATGCGACGCCCTCGATCTGCTCGCTCGTATGGAAATCCAAATGAATATGACGGCCGCCGTAAGCGCTCATTGAAAGCATGGCTGGCGAAGGACTGCAGCACATGAGATAATACACAACGGAAGACTTGAAAAACTATAAGTTGAAAAACTTGAAATACGAAGAACCTGTATCGAGTTTTCAAAGTCGGAGTGATTCAAGTTTTTAGAGATTTGCCGAGCGGCAAGCCGTTGTGGGGTGAGAGCGTGAACGTCAATCAGGCAAAGCGAGCCGTGCGGCTTCGGGAATGGTCGCAGATGATACAGGATCGACAGGACAGCGGTATGACGGTAAGAACGTGGTGCGAGCGTAATGGGATAAAAGAGGCGAAGTACTATTATGGGCTGAGCCAAGTACGAAAAGCGGTATTGGCGGGGTTCAACCCGGAACTGCCTGAAGCGAAGGAACAACCCAAGCTGGTAAGGGTGGATATGGC
>JARKQG010000147.1 GCA_029974035.1 Eubacteriales bacterium
GGATGCACACCTTCTCCCCCTCCAAGATGTGGATCGGCGGGCTGAAGGCGCTCAGAAAGCCCTGGCTGCACCTGCACACCCAGTTCAACCGCAACATCCCCGACGAGGGGATCGACATGGACTTCATGAACCTCAACCAGAGCGCCCACGGCGACCGCGAGCACGGCTTCATCGGCGCGCGGCTGCGCGCGCCGCGCAAGGTGGTCGTGGGTTACTGGGCGGACGCGCCGGTGCGCGCGAAGATCGCCACCTGGATGCGCGCCGCCGCCGGCGCGATGGTCAGCCGGAACCTCAAGGTCATGCGCTTTGGCGACAACATGCGTCAGGTGGCCGTCACCGAGGGCGACAAGGTGGAGGCGCAGATCAAGTTCGGCTGGCAGGTGAACACCTGGCCGGTGGGCGACTTGGTGTCGGTGATGAACGAGGTCACCGAGGCCGAGATCGACGCCCAGATGGCCGAGTACGAAAAGAAGTACCGTTTGGCCACCCGCGACATCGAAACCGTCCGCTACCAGGCCCGCGAGGAGATCGCCATCAAGCGCATGCTGGACCGCGAGGGCTGCGGCGCCTACACCAATACCTTTGAGGACCTGCACGGCATGCGCCAGCTGCCGGGCCTGGCCTCCCAGGACCTGATGGGCCAGGGCTACGGCTACGGCGGCGAGGGTGACTGGAAGGTCAGCGCCATGACCCACGTGATGAAGCGGATGGCTGAGGGCATGGGCGGCGGCACCGCCTTTATGGAGGACTATACCTACGACCTGACGCCCGGAAACGAGCTGTCTCTGGGCGCCCACATGCTGGAAGTGTGCCCGTCGCTGGCGGCGGATACGCCCGCCATCCACGTGGACCCGCTGGGCATCGGCGACCGCGAGCCCCCGGCGCGGCTGGTGTTCGAGGGCAAGGCGGGCCCGGCCATTGTGGTGTCTCTCGTGGACATGGGCGGGCGCTTCCGGCTGATCGTGCAGGACGTGGAGGCCGTCAAGCCCATCTACAAAATGCCCAACCTGCCGGTGGCCCGCGTGATGTGGAAGGGCTTCCCCTCCTTTGCCGAGGGCGCGGAGTGCTGGATTCTGGCCGGCGGCGCGCACCACACCGTGTTCAGCTATGACGTGACCGCCGACATGATGCGCGACTGGGCCGAAATCATGGGCGTCGAGTTTGCCCACATCAGCCGGGACACGAAGCCCGAGGAATTCAAGCGGCAGCTCTTCCTCGCCGACCTCGCCTGGAAACTGAAGGACTGAACGGCAGCATAAAGCGGCGGCGGAGCGTTTGCTCCGCCGCCGCTTCAGACCATCAACAAACGGCCACTTTCCGGGACGACCGGAGAGTGGCTGTTTGCAAGAAGGCTGGAGGGAGGAAGAAAAACGGAAGGAAGAAGGGCCTGGCGAGCCTCTTCATGTTTTGAACCGCGGCGGTCAGGAAGGAC
>JARKQG010000072.1 GCA_029974035.1 Eubacteriales bacterium
CACGGATTCGATGCCGACCCCCACATCGCCCTCGCCGCCCGCCACGGCCGCGGCCACGGCCGCGTGGTTGGGGCGCTCGTCGCCGTACCCCTCGACGGACGCCGGCACGATGCCCCTGCGCCGCAGCTTTCCGTCCAGCAGCACCCGGATGCCGCTGCCCTTCTCCCGGTTTACCAGCCGGATGCCGGGCCGCGCCAGGTCGGCCCAGTCCGTCAGATCCCGGGGATTGCCCGTTGCAACGTAAAACCCGGCGGTGCGGCCGAAGAGCCGCACCACCACGGCGGCCAACCCCGGCAGCAGGCGGGGCATGTAGGGCAGGTTGTACTCGCCGGTCTCCGCATCCCAAAGATGGGAGGTGGCGATGTCCGCGCGGCCGGCGTACAGCGCGCGCAGCGCGTTCTAGCTGCCCTGGTGGGAGCGCACCACCACCGGCATGCCGGGCAGCGCGCCGACGTGGGCGGCGATCAGGTCCAGCGCCGGGTCCTGCCCGCAGAGCACCAGTTGCCGGGCCGGGGCTGTTTCCGCCGCAGAAGGCGCCGCCAGAGCGGTCGCGGCACCTCCGAGCTTCTTCGCGAGGTCCGCGCGGCGGACGCGCAACTGCCTGCCCACCTTCGCGGAGGGGATCTCGCCGCGCCGCAGCATTTCATACACGGTGTTTCGCCGGACGCGCAGCAGCAGCGCCACTTCCTGCACCGTCAAAAGCTCGCTGTCCATGAAAGCGCCTCCTCTTTTCCTCATTGTAGCGTCAAAGCGCGGGGCTGTAAAGCTTGTCTTTGGGAAGTCGTTATTCTTTTAAAAGAATTACGTATTGACAGCGCCATGTCCGCTGTGTAAAATAAACGCATATAAACAATACAAAACAATAAAAAACATGAAAAGAACGAACGGTGTAGAGGAGGGTTTTCATGAACCGAAAGATCAAGGCTTTTGCCGCGCTCGCGGTGGCGCTTTGCCTTTGCGCGGGGGGTGCCCTGGCGGAAACCGGGGTGGAACTGAACGTATTTGCGGCGGCCAGCCTGACAGAATCCCTGACCCGGATCGCCGAATTGTATTCGGCGGCCCAGCCGGATGTACGGCTGGCCTTCAACTTTGATTCCAGCGGCACGCTCCAGACGCAGATTGAATCCGGCGCGGCCGCAGACGTGTTTTTGTCGGCGGCGCAGAAGCAGATGGACGCGCTGGAGGCGGGCGGCTACCTGACGGAGGGCACCCGCAGGGATCTTTTGACGAATAAAGTGGTGCTTATCGTCCCCGAGGGCTCTACGCTGGGGCTCACCGGTTTTGAGGATGTGGCGTCGGAGAAGGTGAAGCTGGTGGCGCTGGGCAACGCGGACGTGCCGGTGGGGCAGTATTCGCAGGACATCTTCACGTCGCTGGGCCTGTGGGACGCGGTAGCGGTCAAGGCATCCATGGGTGCCAACGTGAAGGAAGTGCTGTCCCAGGTGCAGAGCGGCGCGGTGGATTGCGGGGTGGTGTATGCCACGGATGCGGCCACAGCCACGGGCGTGACGGTGGTGGCGGAAGCGCCGGAAGGCAGCCACAAGCCGGTGGTGTACCCCTGCGCGGCATTGAAGGAATCGGCAAACGCGGAAGCCGCGGCCGCGTTTCTTGATTACCTGTCCACGCCGGACGCGGTGAAGGCCTTTGAGGACGTGGGCTTCACCATGGCCGCGCAATAAGCGGCAGGTGTTTTTAAGCGGATCAAACCGCCATACCGGGCCTTCGGCGATTTTGCCGGAGGCCCGGTGTTTCATTCAAAAAAATTGTAAAAAAGCTCAAATTCCCGTTTTTCTTGTTGTTTTTTTGAAGAACGGGGTTCGCTATTGCGATCGGCGGAAAGATATGCTAATATATATACAATACGCCGCAAAGTTTTCGAGAATACAGATATATTTTTCGTAACGATTGAGTAAGTTTTACATTGAGAGGGACGGATTCAATGGAGGACAGGAAGTACGCGTTTTCGTGGGCGCTCCTTGGGGATATCGGAGCGGGGCGGCCCAATCTGGGGGATGCCATCAGCGTCAGGGTATATCGCCTGATGCAGTATACGTTCCGGGACGTGCTGGAGCAGCGCTACGGCACCGAAGCGACCGACGGCCTTTTTCTTGAGGCCGGAAAGCTCGCCGGAATGCATTTTTATAAAAACATGATCGCGGGCGCCGCGGATTTCCAGCAGCTCGTTCAGATGCTTCAGGAGAGCTTTCGCTCTCTGGGGGTGGGCGTGATTCGCGTTGAAAAGGCCGACCCGCCCTTTGAGGAGATCATGCTGTCGGTGGAGGAGGATGCCGACTGTTCGGGCCTGCCGGAGCTCGACTACGAGTTCTGCCGGTATGACGAGGGCTTTATCGCCGGCATTTTGGAAGGCTTCACCGGCAGGCCCTACGACGTGCGGGAGATCGACTGCTGGTGCACCGGCGGCAGGGCGTGCCGCTTCCGCGCGAAGGCGATGTAATTGGGTTTGAGGGTCTTACAATGTGTGCAGAAAACAAATATGAGCTTGCGCTGAGGCACTTGGTCTGCCTGCTTCAGGATCGGAACTGTGCCGAAGCGCCCGAGGCGCTGGCCGGTGACCCCGATTACCGGCGGCTGGAGGAAATGATCCGCATGCTGCGCGATGGGGCGCTGGCGCTGGGTCGGGGCGATCTCGACTGCGAGATCGAAGGCCGGGGCTATGCCATCGGCGCGCTCAAGGGCCTTCAGGGCGCGCTCCGGCACCTGGTATGGCAGTGCCGGGAGATCGCCACGGGCGACTTTGAGCAAAAGGTGGACTTTTTGGGCGATCTGTCCGAGGCCTACAATCAAATGGCGCTGGCGCTGGGCGAGCGCACCGAAGCGCTGGCCCGTTCCGAGGCCAAGTACCGGATGCTGTTTGAAAACGCGGCGGAATCGATCGCCGTGGTGGTGGACGGCAGGGTGGCGCTGGCCAACCCCATCTTTGAAAAGCTGAATGATGTGGAGAGCGGCCGGCTCGCGGACAGGCCGTTTTTCGAGCTGTTCTCCGAGGAGGACCGGCGCGTTGCCGCGGCGCTCGGCGAATCGTTCCTGGAGGGAAAGCCGCAGCAGGCGCCGGTGACGCTCCGGATTGCCGCGCGGGAGGGTTTCATCTGGCTGGAGACAAAGGGCGTGCCCATCGACTGGGCGGGGCAGAAGGCGCTGATCTTCTTCCTCATGGATGTGACCCAGCGCAAACGGGCGGAGAGCGCGCTGAGCGTCAGCGAGGAGAAATACCGGCTGATGGCGGAAAACGCGCAGGATGTCATCTGGGTGCTGGACCTGGCCACAGGGCGCTTCACCTACGTGAGCCCGTCGGTGTTTTCGCTGCTCGGCGTGACCGTCGAAGAGGCGCTCAAGGCGCATATTGCCGATTCGATGCCGCCGGAATCCTACGCGCGCTTTGACGCTTATCTGAAAAAGCGCACGGAGGCGTTTTTGGGCGGCGCCCGCGATGGGGAAAACAGCGTCGTCGAAGTCGAACAGTACGCCAGCGACGGCGCCACCGTCTACACGGAAGTATCGGTCAAGCTGCGCCTCAACGCATGCGGCGGCCTTGAGGCGGTGGGCATCAGCCGGGACATCACGGTGCGCAAGTCCTCGGAGCGGAAGATTCTCTACATCAACCAGCATGACCCGCTGACCGATCTCTACAACCGGAGGCACTACAACGAGCAGCTGTCGCTGCTCAACACGGCGGACAACATGCCGCTTTCGCTGGTGCTGATCGACGTTAACGGCATGAAGCTGATGAACGATGCCTTCGGGCACATGGTCGGCGACAAGCTGCTGACCGGGTTTGCCCAGGTGCTCAAAAGCAGCCTGCGCGCGTCCGACATCGCCGCCCGCATCGGCGGAGACGAGTTTGTGCTGCTGCTGCCCCGCACCGACGCGAAGGCCGCGGAGCGCGTCGTCCGACGCATCAAGGCCGCCTTGATCGACAAGGCCGTGGAAGACATCGCCATCACAGCCTCCTTCGGCCTGGCGACAAAACACCTGGTCGAAGAGGACTTTGGCGGCATCTACCGCATGGCGGAGGACAACATGTACCGGGAAAAGCTGTCCACAAACCGGCAGCTGAAGGCCGATCTGCTGCAACAGATCCTCGACAACCTCTACAGAAAGAGCCAAGTCGAGCGTCGGCACTCCGAGGCGGTCAGCAGGCTGTGCATGGCCATCGGGCGCGAGTTCAGAATGAGCGTGGACGACATCGAAAAGCTGGGCGCGACGGGGCTGTACCACGACATCGGCAAGGTCGCGCTGGACGAGGGCATCCTCAACAAGCCCGAAACGCTGGACCCGGGCGAAAGGATGGAGATCAAACGCCATCCCGAGATCAGCTACCAGATTCTCCGGTCCTTCGCCGGCATGGGCGAAATCGCGGACTGCGTATTGATGCACCACCGGCGCGTCGACGGCACCGGGTATCCGGAGGCGGCCGACGGGGACCTGCCGTTTGAGGCGCGGATTCTGGCTGTCGCGGAGGCCTACGACATGATGACCGGGAAATACCCCTTCGGTCCGGCGTTTACCGCCGAACAGGCAATTCAGGAACTGGAGCGGAACGCGGGCAGCCAGTTTGATGCCAAAGTCGTGCGCGTGTTCATTGATCGCGTACTGAGAGGCGGCGCGCCTCCCGGGCCGAATGCGGCGCAGGAGAACCCCAATACCCGTTTTCCGGCCACCTGAAACGCCCAAAACCCCGTTTTGATTGTGACCTTGTCACGGAGGGAAGCGGACGGGCCGTGCTATTCTTGAGCCAAGCAAGAGGCAAAAGGCCCACGCTGAATGAAAAGGAGGTACAGTATGGAAACCACCAGAATGCCGCTCATCGGAGATCAGGCGCCCAGTTTCAAGGCCGTCACCACCCAGGGACCGATCAGTTTCCCGGAGGATTTTGCCGGAAAATGGGTGATCCTCTTCTCTCACCCCGCCGATTTTACGCCGGTGTGCACCACCGAGTTCATGACCTTCGCCTCCATGGCGGATGAGTTCAAGGCGCTCAATACCGAGCTTGTGGGCCTGTCCGTCGATTCTCTCTACGCCCACATCGCGTGGCTCCGCAAGATTCAGGAGTTGGAATGGAACGGGAAGAAGCACATTGAGGTCAAGTTCCCGCTGATCGAGGACATCCGCATGGAGGTCGCCAACAAGTACGGCATGATCCAGCCGGGACAGTCCAACACCCAGGCGGTCCGCGCGGTGTTTGTGATCGATCCGGAAGGCAAGATCCGCACGATTCTCTACTATCCGCTGTCCACCGGCCGCAACTTTGACGAGATCAAGCGCATCGTGCAGGCGCTGCAGAAGGCGGACGCCGACAAGGTGGCCACCCCGGCCGACTGGCGGCCCGGCGACGATGTAATCGTACCCACCGCCGGCTCCTGCGGCACCGCGAAGGAGCGCATGGAAAGCCAGACCGACGATCAGTACTGCCTTGACTGGTTCCTGTGCTTCCGCAGGGAGAAGAAGGCGTAAAGAGGCGCTGTACAGGCGGCGGAACCCCGGGCCCGGGGCTCCGCCGCCTTTGGCATAAAAGACCGGGCTTTTCGCTGTCTAGTAGTCTGCGAAGTTTAAGAACCGATGATAGGGCGCAGAGATTTTTCTGCCCGGCACGGAGCCGGGGCGCAGGCGCAGCAGCGCTGCGTCAAGCGGAGCGCGACACAGCCGGACAGGAAAAGATCCAGCCATAGCGCGGAAATTAGGCTTCGCGGACTATTAGTAGTCCGCACCGCGGCGGTTACGGCGCGCTGTCCGCCAGCGCCTTCAGCCGGGCGGACACGCCGTCCAGCCAGTCGCCCTCATAGAGCTCAACTGCGCCTTTGTCCGCTGCGGCGGAGAGCCTTGCGTCGATCGGGAGCCGCGCCGTTTCCGGTGCGCCGTGGGCCCGGGCGACCGCCTCAAGGCGGCTCTCGCCAAAGGGGGAAAAGCGCTTGCCGCAGTCCGGGCACCGGGCGTAGGACATGTTCTCCACCAGCGCCAGCAGGGGGATATTCATCATGGCCGCCATGCGGACGGCCTTTTCCACCACCATTCTGACCAGGTCCTGCGGCGTGGTAACCACCACCACTCCGTCCACGGGCAGCGCCTGGAAAACCGTCAGCGGCACGTCGCCGGTTCCCGGCGGCATGTCGATGAACAGGATGTCCAGATCTCCCCAAACCACGTCCGTCCAGAACTGCTTGACGGTGTCCGCGATGACGGGGCCGCGCCAGACCACCGGGTCGTTGTCGTCCTCGATCAAAAGGTTCAGGCTGATCACGCGGATGCCGGTTTTTGTGAGGGCGGGAAAGATGCCCATCTCGTTTCCGGTGGCCTTTCCGGTCAGCCCGAAGGCCTTGGGGATCGAGGGGCCGGTGATGTCGGCGTCCAGGATGCCGACTTTGAGGCCCTGCCGCCGGGCGTTGACCGCCAGAAGGGCGGCGACCAGGCTCTTGCCGACACCGCCCTTTCCGCTGACCACGCCGACGACGCGCTTTATGCGGCTGGCGGCGTTTGCGCTCTCCCGAAAGCTCGCTGCGCGCCCGTCGCAGGACGCGCCGCAGCTGGAGCAGTCGCGGGTACACTCACTCATGAAATTTCTTCCCCCTGTCCTTTTGTCTTTTCAGGGAAATCGCGTCCGCGATCCAGCGGACGCCCATGTACAGCGCGACGACGATGGCCGGCCAGAGCAGGATGTTTGCGTTATGGATCGCCAGGTTCATTGTATGTCGCCCCTGAAAGACTTTTGCGCGGGCGTTCAGCGGAACCAGACAAACTGGCAAAGCAGCACCAGCGCCGCCACAGCCAGGCTCAGCGCCAGCGCCACCGTCAGCCCCGCCAGCGTGGCGCTGACCATGAAGCGGCGCAGCTCCGCCCGGGTCATCGGGGGCACGGGCGGAGCTTTCTCCCCGGGGCCGGGCCGCGCCGAATCGCCGGAGAGCATCTCCATGCCGGCCACCACGCGGCCGTCGTCCTCCTGCATGCGGTCAGGGCGCTTCATGGCCGTACAGGTGGCAGGCCACCATGTGGCCGCCCTGGTCGATGGGTTTGGGTTCCGCCGTCTTGCAGACTTCCATGCAGCTCGGGCAGCGGGTGTGAAACTTGCAGCCCGCAGGCGGATTGGTCGGGGAGGGGATCGATCCCCTGAGCAGGATACGGTCCATCCTCACGGTGGGATCGGGCGTCGGGATGGCGGAAAACAGCGCGCGGGTGTCGGGGTGCAGCGGGTTTTTGAACAGCGCCCGCTTTTTTGCGTATTCCACCATGGTGCCCAAGTACATCACGACCACGGTGTCCGAGAGGTATTCCACCACCGACAGGTCGTGGGAGATGAGCAGATACGCCATGCCGAACTGCTTTTGCAGATCCGACAGCAGGTTGATGATCTGCGCCTGGATGGATACGTCCAGGGCCGAAACCGGTTCGTCGCATACGATGAAGTCGGGCTTCAGGGCCAGCGCCCGGGCGACGCAGATGCGCTGCCGCTGCCCGCCGGAGAATTCGTGGGGATAGCGGTTTTTGTGGTAGGGCTGCAGGCCGCAGGCGCCCATGACGTCGGTGATATAGGCGTCCAGCGCGTGGTCGGGCACGATGTGGTGCTCCCGGACTGCTTCACCGATGATCTCGCTGACCGGCAGCCGGGGCGAGAGGCTGGAATAGGGGTCCTGAAAGATGATCTGCATGCGGGGCCGGAGGACGCGCATCTCGCGGGGGGAGAGGTCGAAGATTTCCCGGCCGTCAAAGCGCACCGAGCCGGAGGTCCTGTCCGTCAGCCGCAGGATGGTCTTGCCGACGGTGGTCTTCCCGCAGCCGGATTCGCCCACCAGGCCCATCGTGCTGCCCCGGGGGATGGAGAAGCTGACGCCGTCCACCGCGCGGACGCGGCCCACCGCGCGGCCAAGCATGCCGGAGCGGATCGGGTAGTGTTTGACCAGATTCCGTACCTCGAGGATGTCGTCCGTCATTTCGCGTCGCCTCCCGTCACGCCTTCGTACAGCCAGCAGCTCACCTTATGGGTGGCCGTCAGCGCGGCTTCGCCCGGATACGCGCCCGTACACCGGTCGCACCGCTGATCGCACCGGTCGCGGAAGAAGCAGCAGTCCGGCATGTCGATCGGGTTGGGCACGGAACCGGGAATGGAGAAGAGCCGCTCGACGTCCCGGTTGATGACGGGCCTGGAGGCCATCAGGCCTCGGGTATACGGGTGGGCGGGGGACAAAAACACCTCGTTCGCGGTGCCCCTTTCCACCACGCGCCCCGCGTACATGACCACCACGCAGTCGGCCATCTCGGCAATGACGCCCAGATCGTGCGTGATCAGCATGATGGAGGCGTTGATCTTGTCCTTCAGCCCGCGCAAAAGGTCCAGGATCTGGGCCTGGATGGTCACGTCCAGCGCGGTGGTGGGCTCATCCGCGATGATCAGGCGCGGGTTGCAGGCGAGGGCCATGGCGATCATCACCCGCTGGCGCATGCCGCCGGACAGCTCGTGGGGAAACAGCGCGTACGCCCGCAGAGGGTCCGCGATGCCCACCATCTCGAGGGCTTCCAGCGTGCGCTTTTTCACGGCCGCCCGGTCCATCCGGGTGTGCAGTGCGATGACCTCGTCCACCTGGTCGCCGATGGGGAGGACGGGGTTGAGGCTGGTCATGGGCTCCTGGAAGATCATGGAGACGGAGTTTCCGCGGATGCCCTGCATCACAGAGGCGGGGGCCTTTGCCACATCAATGGCCCTGTCGCCCAGGTTCAGGCGGATGGCGCCGCCGGTAATCTGGCCCTGAGGGCGCTGCAAGAGCTGCATCAGCGAAAGGCTGGTGACCGACTTGCCGCAGCCGGATTCGCCCACCACGCCCACCGTCATGCCCTGAGGCACGTCAAAGGACACGCCGTCTACCGCGCGAACCACGCCGATGTCGGTAAAAAAGCTGGCGGAAAGGTGGTCAAATTCCACGATATTGGCCTCGCTGCGCATGTGGCACAGATATTCGCTCTCCGGCACATGCCTTCGGTTCAGCTTCTTTTCAAGCTGGTCCGTAATGCGCCGGTTCTCCCGGGAGATCCGGCGCGATTCCCGGGCGGTGATGTAATGGGCATTGCGCCATTCTATCTTCATCGCGATCGCCTACCTTTTCATCCTGGGATCGAAGGCGTCGCGCAGGCCGTCGCCCACAAAGTTGAAGCCGAGCACCGTGGTCAGGATCAGAAAGCCCGCCGGAATCCAGAGGAACCAGTAGTGGGTCATCACGTGCAGGTTGGTGGCGGAATTGATGATCGAGCCCCAGGAGGCCAGCGGGTACTTGATGCCCAGGCCCAGGAAGCTGAGCGTCGCCTCGGCGATGATGATGTTGCCCAGGTTCATCGTGGCATGCACGATCAGAAGCGGCATCACGTTGGGCACCAGGTGGCGGAAGATGCGCCGGGAGGCGCGAATGCCGGCGGCCTCGGTGGCCACCATGAAGTCCTGTTCCCGCAGGGACAGGATCTGCCCGCGCACGATGCGCGCCACGGTGGTCCAGTTCATGACGCCCAGGATCAGCATCAGAAGAAAGATGCGCGCGTAGGGCCCGATCCCCGCGGAGTCCATCACCGCGCCGGCGATGATCATCATCGGCCAGTAGGGGATGCAGTTGAAAAGGTCTACAAATCGCATGAGCAGCGTATCCGCCTTGCCGCCGAAGTAACCGGATATGCCGCCGAGGGTCACGCCGATCAAAAGCTCGATCAGCACCACCACAAAGCCCACCATCAGCGAAATACGGCCGCCGTACATCAGCCGCGTCAGCACGTCCATGCCGTTGCTGTCGGTGCCCAGCGGATGGGCGGGGGACGGGGCGGCGTAGATGTCGATCAACGGTACGGTGGCGC
Source organism: Eubacteriales bacterium (assembly GCA_029974035.1). The sequence goes on from JARKQG010000072.1 coordinate 9,841, forward strand.
TGGTCATCACGGAATAGGTGTCCTTGACCAGGCTCAGCGTGTAGTCGGTCTTGCCGTTCCCGCCCTCCGTGGAAAAAGAGCGAGCGCCGGAGGCGATGGCCTCACGCACCGCGGTTTTGAAGGAGATCGGCAAAAATGATCCGGAATCAATCGGGTTCACGATGATCAGACTGGCGTCGGCGTAGGGCGCGCCGCCCTTTTTGATCCCGTAGGAGCCGTCCGCTTCCTCGATCTGGTAGGCTTCGCCGTCGAGATGGAAGGCGGACTGCTTTGCGGCGATGGCGTCCATCGCCGCGGCGCAAAAGGCCAGCGAACCCACCGCCTTTTCGTCGGCTTGGTGATGTGCGTCAAACACCAGCCTGGAAGCCAGCGCGACGGTCCGGCTGCGGCCCAGCACTGCGTTTTTTCCGGAATGGGAGACGAGATAGCGCACGCCGTCCAGCATAAATTCCGCGCCGTCCGAGGCGGCCGCCCGTTCAAAGGCCGCCTTCAGCGCGTCGTCCAGCGTCTGACTGCCCTTGGCGTAGGTCAGCCCGCCTTTGATGACCAGCGCGGTGGTCAGCGTGTCCAGCCGGTCGATCCGGTAGTAATCCTCGCCGCCGGAGGCGATGGAATACCGGGTGTCGCCGTCAAAAAAGATGGAATCCCCGTTGTTCCGGGCCAGCACGAAGGCGGCGCGGGCCGAGGCGGGAAAGGACTGTCCGTCCAGCGTGGTATAGCGCAGTTCCCGGTTGACGGTGGCGCTGGCGCAGCGCTTGTCCATGGCGCCGTAGGTCTTGAACACCTGGGACTGGGTGTAGGGCATCAAAAGGGCGCCCGGAAAGGAAAACAGAAACATCACAGTCAGGATTATGAGGCCGGTGATCGCCAGGCGGTTCCGGACGAAGCGCTTCATCACCAGCATCGACGGCGACAGCACCTTGACGCGGCGCTCGTCGCTCAGGGATTCGGTGCCAGGCCGCGCGTTCTTTTGCTGCTCGCTCATGCCGGCACCTCCGCTAATTGACCCGCACGCGGGGATCGGCCACCGCGTACAGGATGTCCGCCATGATCAGGCTGACCTGCGTCAGCGCGATCAGGAACACGAGGTAGAACATCGTAAAGGGGATATCGCCGGCCACCATCGCCTGGTAGGCGACGTAGCCGATGCCCGGGATCTGGTACAGCGTCTCGGTGATCATCGAGCCCGCAAACAGCTCCGGCAGCATGTAACTCATGTAGGAGATCAGCGGAATCAGCGCGTTGCGAAAGGCGTGCTTGTTGATGACCACGCGCTCGCTCAGGCCCTTGGCCCGGGCGGTGCGGATGTAGTCGGCGGACAGCACCTCCAGCATGCTGGTGCGGGTATAGCGCATCAGCCCGCCCACCGACAGCATGCCCAGCGTCAGCACGGGCAGCACCATGTGGCGCGCCATATCGGCCAGCTTGCCCCAGGTGTTCAGCTGTTCGTAAAACCGGCCCACGATGCCGTACAGATCAAACCAGCCCAGCCTGACCGCGAAGATGTACTTCAGGATGGTGGCCAGAAAGAAAGTGGGCAGCGACATGCCCATCAGCGAAAAGACCGTCACGAAATAATCCGTCCGGCTGTACCGCTTCCGGGCCGCCAGGATGCCCAGCGGGATGCAAAGAAAAATTTCCAGCACGAACGTGAGGGTGTTGATCCCCACGCTGTACCAGATGACGTTTACAAATTTCTGCGTGACAGGCAGGTTGTAGGCCCAGGATTCGCCAAATTCGCCGCGCAGCGCGTTGCCAAGCCAATGGGAAAAGCCCTGAAGGATGCCCTGATCCATGCCGTATACCTGGTTGAGCTGCGCGAGCCACTCGGTGTAGCTTCGGCCGTCGGGCAGCGCGGCGCGCTGCCTCGCAATGTTCTCCACGTAGGAAAAGGGCAGGCAGCGGATCACCGTATACACGATCAGAGAGCCAAAAAACACAATCAGCGCGCCCAGCGCCAACCGCCTCAGTATGAATCTGTGCATGCGCTCTACCCTTCGCCGGAAAACATGCCGCGCATTGAACCCGCGCGGGCGGGTTCAATGCGCGCTCTGCCGTATCCGGGCTATTTCGCCGTGGCCATCGCGATGTTATAGACTTCCTTCTGCCACATGTAGAACGTGGTCACGTCCGGCGTAAAGGTGGCCGGGTCGATGCGCACCGGGGAGTAGACGGTGGAGTTCTGGCGCTGGTAGACCGGGATTTCGACGGCCCAGTCCATGATGATGTCCAAACACTGCCGGTAGACTTCCCTGCGGTAGGACTGGTCGGGGGACTTGCGGGCATCCACCAACAGTTGATCCAGCGCGGCGTCCGCGATGTGGTCGTAATTGGAGTCGGAACCGCCCTCGCCCACGATGCCGGAGGAATGGTAGTTCTGGTACATATCCGGGTCGATGCTGGGCTGCCATACGGCGCACCAGAGCTGCTGTGTGCCGGAGTTCAGCGCGTCCATCATTATGGCGGCGTCGGAGAGGTCGCTGATCTTGAGCTCGAGGCCAACCGTGGCCAGCGCCGCCCTGGCGTCGGTCAGGATTGCGAAGGACGGGTGGTCGCCGACACCGTCCGCCAGGAGATAGATTTCGTAGGAAAGGCTTGCGCCTTCCGGCGCGGCGGTGAACTTGCCGGCGGCCTCGTCAAAGGTGTAGCCCGCCGCCTTGAAGTAGCCGACGGCGGCCTTCAGCGCGGCGTCGTAGCGATCGTCGGCGGACATGTCGGCGGTGTAGATGGGGGTGCCGTCCGGCGCGGTGGAGTAGGCCGGCCGGTAGTCATCGTCGGTGGGCTGCGGCGCGGCCCAGGAGGTGTTGGAGATGGGATAGTTGATCACGGAGGCCGCATCGCCGTAGTAGCTGTCCACGGCCACGTCGCGATAGGCGGCGAGCACCGTGGCCAGACCCTTGCGAAGCGCCCTGGATGCCTCTGAACCCGGCACGCCGCCTACGTTCACCGTGCCGGCATTGATGCCGATGTAGCCGTAGCCCAGATGGTCCACGCGCTCGGTGACGATGGTATCGCCGGTCAGCTCCCCGTTGGCGTTATGGCCGCGGATTTCCTCAAACGCAGCCTTGCTGCCGTTCATATCGCCCATATCGACCGTGCCGGTGGCCACGGCGGTCACAATTTCGCTGGTGGGCGTCTCCTTGAACTGCACGTATCTGGTCGCGGGCGCGCCCAGAAAAAACAGGTCGTTGGCCTCGTAGTAGATCACGCGGTTTTCGTACTTGACAAACTTATAGGGGCCCGCGCCCGCCGGCCGGGCGGTCTTGGCCTTCACGGTGGTCAGGTCGCCGTAAGGGAAGCCAAATTTGTTGCCGGCGTAATCGTACTGCGCCGGATCGCCGTAATAGTGCATCGGCGCGATGGGGATGTCAAACACGTTGTAGATGGCGGACGCTTCAAAGCCGTTCATGGTGATGGTGATGGTGTAGTCGTCCACCTTTTTGATGCCTTCGATGTTGGGGAAGCCGCCGGCGGCTGCCTCGTCCTTCGGGCCCCATTGCTTGATGAAAGCTTCCTTGGCGGCGTCGGAGATCGGCTTGGCGCCGGGGTTCGGGGATTCCGTGAAAAAGAAAGCGTCGGGATCGCCGGCGTACTTCGCGTATGTCTCCTCGTAGTAGTCGCCGATGACGGGCTTGGCCTCGGCCAGCGTCCAGGTCTTGCCGGAGGCGCCGGTCAGCACGCCGTCGGCGACCTCGCCAAAGCCCCACAGCGCCATGCCGAAGGCCACCTGAAGGCCCGGATCGGCGGCGACCTCCTCGGGGGTGAAGCCCACGACGGCCTGGGTGTTGTCGGCGTAATTGGCCATGCAGTAGTCCACAATGCCCTGCACGGCGCCGGTCCATTCGGCCTTGAGGGCCGCCCAGTAGCCCTCCTGCTGCGCCTTGGTGAAGGCGTCGCCCTCGGCCCGGGCATGGCCGGGGCCCGCCTTGATAATGGCGTCCACGACGGACTGGTACTTGGCGTACACGTCCTCGCTGGTCTGCGTGCGGTAGTTCTGCAGGCCCACGATGTTGTAGCTGTTGATGGTGGCCGATCCCACGTAGCTGGGATCGCAATAGACGTAATAACTAAAGATCACGTCGTCCGCGGTCAGCGGCTCGCCGTCGGAAAACCTGAGGTCCTCCCGCAGCTTTACGGTGTAGACCGTTTGATCCGCCTTTTCGTCATAGTTGACGGAGATGTCCGCAGGGCCCTTGTAAGTATATTCCGCGTCGCCGAGCTTGCGCGTTTCGCCCTCAATGGCATTGTTCACCACTTCGCCCAAGCGGTCGTAGGTCAGAAGACGCAGCTGAACCATGTCGCTGGCGCTGTTGTCCGTCACGCTGTCGACAAAAAACGGGTTGAATTTTTCGCTGAATTGTTCGAAGGCAACCACCAGCGGCGTGTCAGCGCCGGCGGGCACGGCGGTTTCCGACAAGGCCGTCAAGCCGCCGCCCGACATGGCCAGGGCAAGCAGCACAGAGAGGAAAATGCGCAGATGCTTGACCATCCCCAAGCCCTCCTTCAAATAATTTGGCGGCAACGCGACCACCGCCAACATCCATACGAGTATACCACCGGCATATGGATCAGTCAACCAGATTTGACACGCTTCTTCCATATATGTGAAGCCTTGCGGCCGGGTGCGCGATGTGCTATCATGCTTTCAAATTGTGAAGGAGTTGATCCGGTGCGGCGGGCATGGACGAAGGACTACGCCGAGGCGGAGGGCGCGGACGGACGGACGGGTTACATCTACACCGGAAAGCGGTATGCGCTGACGGCGGAGGGCCGCCGGGTCTACCTGCGCCGCGTAATGCCCCTGCTGATCATCGCGGCGGCCGGACTCGCGGCGCTGGGGCTGATGGACGCGCCCGGCTCCCGCGCGGCATACGTGGCGATGCCCTGGGCGGCGCTGGTCTTTCTGGCGGCGCTGGCGCTTTTTGACCTCGCGTGCGCCCTTGCCGCCAGACGCCCGCTGACGGCGCGCGATTACCGCGCCTCCGCCCTCCGGCTGGAACACACGCTGGGCTGGGCCGCCGTCCTGTCGGCGCTTCTTGTGGTGGCGGACTTCTTCTTTATGGCGCTGGGCGGCTTTCCTGCGGCGGAATATCGCTTTTTCGCGGGCGCCGCGCTGGTCTTTGCGGTATTTGTCGCGCTTTGGCGGACGCAGAGGCGCGCGCTCTGGCGCGAGATCCCGCCCGAATCCCCGGCGGAACCCGACTGAAGCGACATTTTCCGGCCAAATTGCATTGAAGGCGTCATCTCCGGCAAGAATACGCATACATTCCTGCCGGAGGTTTTGTTTGTGAAGGCAATCATCATGGCCGGCGGCGAGGGCTCGCGCCTGCGGCCCCTCACCTGCGCCTGCCCCAAACCCATGGTACCGCTGATGGATCGGCCCGTGATGTCCTACGCGCTGGACCTGCTCCGAAAGCACGGCTTTGCCCAGGTGGGCGTCACGCTGCAATACCTGCCGGAACGGGTCACGGAGTACTTCGGGGAGGGCACGGACTACGGCGTCGGACTGACCTACTTTACCGAGGATCAGCCGCTGGGCACGGCGGGCAGCGTGAAGCTGGCGGAGGAATTTCTGGACGAGCCCTTCGTGGTCCTGTCGGGCGACGGGCTGACCGACTGCGATCTGACGCAGGCGGTGGCCTTTCACCGCGAACAAAAAGCCCTGGCCACGATGGTGCTGAAAAAGGTGGAGAACCCGCTGGAGTACGGCGTGGTGGTGGCGGACGCCCAGGGCAGGGTGCAGCGTTTTCTGGAAAAGCCCGGCTGGGGCGAGGTGTGCTCCGACACGGTCAATACCGGCATCTACATCCTGGAGCCGGAGGCGCTGGCGCACATTCCCGCCGGCCGGCCCTACGACTTCGGGCGGGAGATGTTCCCCGCACTGGTGGAAAAAGGGCTGGGCGTCTACGGCCATGTAATGCGCGGCTACTGGTGCGACATCGGCGACGTATCGGCCTATTTGAAGGCCCACGCGGACATCCTGGACGGCCGGGTCGCGGTGGACGCGCCCGTCAGGCCCGGCACCGTCCACCGGATGCCCGGGGCCCTGGTGGACCGCAGCGCGGTGCTGGAGGGGCCTTGCTTTGTCGGCGAGGGCGCGAAGGTATGCGCCGGCGCCCGCATCGGCGCCTACACGGTGCTGGGCGCGGGATCGGTGGTGGAGGAAAACGCTTCCATCAAGCGGGGGGTGATCTGGCGCGGCGCGCGGATTGGCCCGGGCGCGCAGGTGCGCGGCGCGGTGGTGCAGACCGGCGCGGAGGTGGGGCGGCGCTCGTCCATCTTTGAGGAGGGCGCGCTGGGAGACCGTTCGGTGCTGGGCGAGGGCTGTGTCCTGATGCCCGGCGTCAAGGTGTGGCCGGGAAAACGGGTGGCGCTGGGCCAGAAGCTGGACCAGAACCTGGTGTGGGGCGCCGGCGACGCGGATCTTTTCGCGCCGGAGAGCCCCGCGCAGGCGGTGCGCCTTGCCCAGGCCTTTGCGGCCGCGCTGAAGCCGGGCAGCGTGGTGGTGGGGCGGGATACCACCATCCAGTCGCTGGCGCAGGCCCGCGCCGTTTCCGCCGGGCTGATCGCCCAGGGCGTTCAGGCGATCGACCTGGGTCCCGCCACGCTGCCCCAGACCGCTCACGCGGTGCGTTCGATGGACGCAGGCGGCGCGCTCTACGTGGCCCGGGATCATCTGACGCTTCTGGCGGAGGGGGGCCTTTCGCCCACCGGCGCCCAGATGCGCGCCCTTGCCGGCGCGCTTTCGCGGGAGGACTACCCGCGCCCCTACGCGCAGCGGCTGTTTCCGCCGGTGATGGCCAGCGGCGGCGAGCGCGGGTATCTGGCGGCGCTGACCAAGGGCCTCGACGCCGCCGGGATGAAGGTCCGGCTCTACGCGCCTGGGGAGCCGCTGCTCTCCGTCGCGGAGCGGGCGCTTTTGCGCGCGGGCTGCCAGGTGCGGGCCGAGTGGGAGCCGGAGATGATGGACCCGCAGCCGGGAGAGGTGGGGATCGCGCTGGACGAAACCGGCGAGGGCGCGCATTTTTACGGGGAGAGCGGGCCGCTTCCGGAGGCGGAAAATCAGCAGGTGCTCTGCTGGACAGCGCTGTCTCTGGGCGCGAAGCGGCTTCTGATGCCGCCGGGCATGACCCGGAGCATTGCGGACCTGGCGTCGTCCCGCGGCGCGGCGGTGGAGCGGGTGTCCAGCGACCGCGCGCAATGGATGCGCGCGCTGCTGGGCGAGGATGAGCGCCTGCTCCGGCTCTACTTTGACGGCGTATACGCCGCGCTGGCGACGCTTGCGGCGCTGAAAAAGGAGAACCTCTCCATCGCCGGGGTGGTGCGCTCGATGCCGCCGGTGTTTCGCAGCGACCGGGTGGTCTCCGTCGAGCTCAAGGACCGGGGCGCGCTTTTGAAGCGGATGGCCGAGAGCGTGCCGGGCGCGAGCCTTTCGGACGGCGTGTCCTTTGAGGACGAGCGCGGCTGGGCCTGGATCAGCGCGCCGGGGGCGCAAAAAGAATGCCGCGTCATGGCCGAGGCCGTCAACGCGGAATTTGCCCGGGAGCTGTGCGATTTTTGCGCCGGAAGCCTTGAAAGGCTGCTCAGGGACAGGCAATCCTGAGCGCGGCGGGCAAAACGCCAAAGCGTGCGCGCTCCATGGGGATCAGTTCGCCGTCCAGGTCGATCACCATGCCGGGGGCGGCGATTTCGAAGGCCTCCACCCGCATCGCGTGGGCGATGGGCAGCGAGAGGTATTTTCCCGTGACGAACTTCGGCAGCAGCCTTAAGATCTTCCGCCGGCTGACCTCGTCCACATAGGATACGTCAAAGAGCCCGTCGGAGAGATCGGCCGCAGGGGCGACCAGCATGCCGCCGCCGATGTAGCGGCCGTTGGCCACCACGGCGATGGTGATCTTCCGGCGGAAGGTGCGCCCGTTCGCGGTGATCGTGGCGTCGACGGGGCGAAAGTGCCGGAGCGCCGCCACGAGGCCCAAAAGGTAGGCCGTCAGCCCCTTGAAGTGGTCGCGGAACCGCTCGGTCTGGCGCAGCACCTCAATGTCAAAGCCCGTGCCCGCCACGTTGAGGAATACGCGGTCGTTGACGCGGCCGCAGTCGATGGTGCGCGTCGGGCTTGCCAGCTGGATCTTCAGCGCCTCCACCGGGTCCTTGGGCAGGCCCAGCGCCTTGACAAAATCGTTTCCGGTGCCGCAGGACGCGAAGTACATCACCGCGTCCGTTCCGACAAGGCCGTTGGCCGCCTCGCCAAAGGTACCGTCGCCGCCCAGCACGATCACCCGCGCCCCGCCGCGCGCCGCGGCCTCGCGGGCGATTTCGGCGGCGTGGCCGGGGCGCGTCGTCAGCGTCTTGCGAAACGAAATGCCCTGCCTTTTCAGCTCGGCCTCGACGTCAATCAGAACCTTTTGCGTGCGTCCGTTTCCCGCGGTAGGGTTGACGATCAGATGGTACACGCCGCGCCCTTCTTTCGTAATGCAATGGAAACCGGGCGCCGGGGCTAGAGCTCAAAGGTGCGGCCGCTCTTTTGTGAAACCCAGTCCGCAAAGCGCCGCGCATCGGCGTTGAGCACCAGTTCCTCCGGAAAATCCACGTCCCGGAGGGCCTCCAGCGAGGCCTCGGCCTTTCCGATGAACGAAGCGAAGTGGGCGTCCGTGGACACCACCACAGGCACCTCGTATTTCTTCAGAAGCCGCGCGATGGCGCGGCAGTTTTCGTGGCTGCCCTTGCGCACCTTGAACGAGTGGGCGTTGATCTCCACCACCTTGCCGTTCGCCTTGAAGGCGGGGATCACCCGCTCGTGGTCGAAGGCAAAGCGGCCGTCCCCCGCGTGGCCGATGATGTCCACGGAGGGGTTCTCCGCCACCGCCAGCCAGGCGCGCGTGTGGGCGGCTTCGTCCCTGGGCGGAAAGGTGGGCGTGTGCATCGACGCGATCACAAGGTCCAGCCTGTCCAGGATCTCCGCAGGCAAATCCAGCGCGCCGGCCTCGTCCAGCACGTTGACCTCGCAGCCGCACAAAAGGTACACCCCCAGCGCCGATTCCGGCAGCACGTTTTTCATCGCGCGAAAGTAAAGCTCCGTCGGCGCGCCGGGAATCCTTGGCGCGTGATCGGAGATTACCAGAAACCTGTGGCCCATGCGGGCGGCCTCAGCGGCGTTTTCCAGCACGGTGCTGTGGGCGTGGCCGGAAGCGATGGTGTGGGTATGGGTGTCGCAAATGATGTGCATGACGAGCTCCAGTCAATTCATAATGTGCCATGCTATTATACCGGAAACGGAAGGCGCTTGTCTGCCTCCGGTGTTGCATTTTGCGGGGTTTTGTGTAAAATTGTCGAAAGGGAGCGCGACCTCCGCCGGCTTCAACGCGCCTTTTAGGCATTCAAAATAATTGTGATGCCGGATGCGGGCAGGCTTGCAAGGCCGGAAGAAATCATGTAAAATGGGCATGCGGCGGCATATGCCAAGCGCCGCGGGAACGGAGGGCTTGCATGGAAGCGATGGATGCAATCAGGCGGCCGATGAAGCGCAGGGATCACGACGACAAGGTTTCCGGGCGGACGCGCTACACCGACGACATCCAGTCGGAAGCGTACCTCGTCGGAAAGCTCGTGCGCTCCGGCGTCGCGCGGGGCCGGATCCTTGGAATCGGCGTCCCGGAGCTTCCCGAGGGGTATCATATCGTCGATCACCGCGATGTTTCAGGCATCAACGAGGTGCACATCGTGCTGGATGACACTCCGGTGTTCGCCAGGGATACGGTGGAATTTGTCGGCGATCCGATCCTGATGGTGGTCGGGCCGGACGAGGCCACGGTCAGCCGCATCGCGGCGGCGGTCAGGGTTGACATTGAGCCGCTGCCCGCCGAGCTGGACCCACTCTCGGCCACCACGCACTTTTTTCAGTACAAGATTGAAAAGGGCGACATCGACGCCGCCTTCCACGAGGCCGACAGGGTGCTGGAAGAAACCTTTACCACCGGCCAGCAGGAGCACGTACACCTGGAGACCAACGCCATGATCGGCGAATACCACAATGGCAAGATCACCGTGCGCGGATCGATGCAGTGCCCCTACTACGTGTTCCGCGCGGTGAAAAAGGCGCTGGGCGTCGGCGAGGACGGGCTCAACGTCGTCCAGGAGGCCACGGGCGGCGCCTTTGGCGGCAAGGAGGACTACCCGAGCATCCTGGGCTGCCAGGTGGCGGTGGCCGCGGCCAAGGTGAAAAAGTCGGTCAAGGTGGTATTCAGCCGCCAGGAGGACATTGCCTATACGCCAAAGCGTCACCCTTCGGTGAGCAGATACCGGGTCGCCGTCAAGAACGGCCGCGTCACCGCCATGGACATTGACGTGACCTACGATGCCGGCGCCTACACCACGCTGTCCGCGGTGGTGCTGCAGCGCGGCTCCATCTGCGCCAACGGCGTCTACGACGTGCCCAACCTGCGGGTGATGAGCCGCGCCGCCAAGACCAATTCCGTGCCCAACGGCGCCTTCCGCGGCTTTGGCGGCCCGCAGACGTTTTTTTCCGTTGAAATGATGATGGAGCACGTGGCCAAGGCCCTCGGCGAGGAGCCGCTGGACTTCAAGCTGCGCCACGCCTCGAAAATGGGCGACGAAACCTCCACCCGCGGGCTGTACCACTTTCATGTGCCCACGCCGGAGATCGCCGAAAAGCTGGAGGCGCTGTCGGACTACCGCGCCAAGCGCAGGGCCTACGAAAAGCAGACGGGTCGCTACCGCCGGGGCATCGGCTTGGCGTTTGCCTTCCACGGCTGCGCCTTCACCGGAAACGGCGAGCGGGATCTCATCAAGGCCGTGGCCCGCGTGCGGGGCAACGCGGACGGCACGGTGGACGTGTTCACCGCCAACACGGAGATGGGGCAGGGCCTGACCACCAGCTTTCCCAAGCTGGTGGCCGCGCGGCTGGGCATCCCCGTCGAAAAGGTGCGCCTCGAAGCGCCGGATACCGACCGGGTGCCGGATTCCGGCCCCACGGTGGCCAGCCGGTCGATCATGATCGTGGGGCTCATCCTCCGGCGGGCCGCGGACAAGCTGAAGGACGCCTGGAAGCCGGGCGAAACCGTCACCATTGAGGAGCACTACCAGCACCCGGAATACATGATCCCCTTCAGCCTGGACGACTTCACCGGCGACGCCTACCCGGACTATTCCTGGTCCGGCAACGCCGTGGAGGTGGAGGTGGACACCCTGACCGGCGAGGCAAGGACCATCGGCTGCTGGGGTGTGTACGACGTGGGCGTGCCCATCGACGAGGCGGTCTGTCACGGGCAGATGCAGGGCGGCATGCTGCAGGGCCTGGGCTATGCGTCCATGGAGCAGATCGCCTACAACGACCGGGGCGTCATCCGCAACGATCACCTGAGCGACTACATCATCCCCACGTCGATGGACGCGCCGCCGATGGTGTCTGATTTTGTGATCAACCCCGCCGAGTTCGGCCCGATGGGGGCCAAGGGCGCGGGCGAGCTGCCCCACGTGGGCGTCGCGCCGGCCTATGTGCTGGCGATGGAGCAGGCGCTGGCCGCGCCGCTTTACAAGGCGCCCTTTTCCATGGAGGACGCGCTGAAGACGCTGGAAGGGGGCGACGCATCATGGGCGTGAAATTCATCCTCAACGGCAGGGAAGTGGAGAGCGGCGCTTCGCCGTCGGCGCGTCTTCTGGATGTGGTCCGCAACGAATTCGGCCTGACCGGCGCCAAGTGCGGCTGCAAGGAGGGCGAGTGCGGCGCCTGTTCGGTGCTCATGGACGGCCTTCTGGTCAATTCCTGCATGGTGGCCGTCGGCGCGCTGCCGGGCCACGAGGTGACCACCATCGAGGGCTACCGCGAAACCCCGCGGTTCAGGGCCATCGACGAGGCCTTCGGCAAGACCGGCGCAGTACAGTGCGGCTTTTGCACCCCCGGCATGGTTCTGGCGGCGGAGAGCCTTCTGAATCGGAATCCGCATCCCACCGACGATGAGATCCGCGACGGCATTTCCGGCAATCTCTGCCGCTGCACCGGCTACGCGGCCATCGTCGAGGGCATCCGCCTGGCGGCAAAGGAGGGGGAGGGCCTATGGTAAGCTTCAAGCCCGAAACGCTGCGGGAGGCGCTGGAGATCCGCGCCCGGGAAAGGGTGATCCCCTACGCCGGCGGCACGGACCTGATGATCGAGGCGGATCCGGACGCGGCCTACCTCTTTCTCGGCGACATTGCGGAACTGAAGGGCATCGAAGCCCTCGACGGCCGCCTTGAGATCGGCGCGGCGGTCACCTATACCGAAGCGCTGCAAAGCGACGCCGTGCCGGAAATTCTGAAGGACGCGGTGCGCTACATCGCCGCGCCCGCCATCCGCAACGCCGGCACCATGGGCGGAAACGTGGCCAACGGCTCGCCCAAGGCGGACAGCGCGCTGATCTTCGCCGTCACCGATTCCACGCTGGTTCTCGCCAGCGAAAAGGGCGAGCGCCGGGTGCCCATTGCGGAGTTCTACCTGGGCCGCGGCAAGACGGTGCTCCGGGAGGACGAGCTCCTGGAGAAGATCGTGATGCCGCTTTCGAACGTTCGGGACTACTACTACCATAAGATCGGCGCGCGGGGCGCGTTGGCCATCGCCCGCGTATCCTTCGCGGGGCTCATGCGCATCGAGGGCGGCGAGATCCGCCACGCGGCCACCGCCTTCGGCGCGGTGGCGGGCACCATCATCCGCCGGCCGGACATCGACGGAATGCTGATCGGACGCACCGTCGAGGAGGCCCGGAAGATCCGGGACGACTATGTGGCGGCGATGGATGAGGCCATTCAGCCCATCCGGGGCCGCATCTCGGCGGAGTACCGCAAAAAGGTGCTGATGAACCTGATCGACGACTTCCTGACGAAGTACGGCATTACCGGCTGAGCCGGCAGGTCGCGGCCGCGCCGCCCACCGGGCGGCGCGGCCGCGTTTGCTGCTTCAGGCGCGGCGGAGCCTGTAATACAGGCGTCTGAGGACCCGCCGGACCGGATGGCGCCCGAGCCTTCGCATGTCCGAGCGCAGCACCCAGGCAAGGCCCGGGTCTGGCGGTGAGGCGCCGTATGTTTCGCGCATGCGCCGCTGGATGTCCGCGTAATAGACCGTGACGGTTCCCGGCAGATCGGCCTTGCCGTACAGGTCGCGCCAAAGGCGGCGCATCATCGGCTGCGGATAATCGAAGCCGTAGCGGCGCGGGTCCTCGCCCTCCGCGATCAGCGCCAGGATCGTCCGCCAGCATTTTTCGCAGCGGCAGCAATTCAGCCCGCCCCGGGACCGCCAGCAAACCCGGAGCGCTACGGGTATGCCCGTGCTCCGGACGAATTCGGCGATTCGGGCCACCTTGCGCTGCCGAGAATACTCGTATCCGTCGTGGTGGACGCGCGCGCCGCAAAAGCGCACGTGGTTGTCGATATCGGGGCTCGAGGCGCAAAGCGTGGGACGCGGGTTCGCCGCGCTGAAGGTGGACGCAAAATAGACCAGCGAATAGCCTTCGGCGCAGGCCGGCGGCGCCGCATGGCCGATGAGGCCGACGCCGTGCTGAAACGCGTGCCACCACCCGTCTTTGCAGGCCGAAATCCTTCGGTTGAGCGCGCCTTCGTTCAGAAAGGTGCGCAGACCGGATTTGACCGTGATCCACTCCGTCCCGAAGGCCCCCGCCACCTCGATCAGGTGGTCGCGCACCTTTGCCCAGCCGGTTTCGTCGTCCAGCTTCACGTCGGCGCCCCAAAGGGTGATCAGCGCCGGTTTCTCCCCGGCGTGGCTGACGAGGGTGGAATGCGCGTCCACCCCGCCGCTGAAAAACGCCGCCGCCGCCCCCGGACGCGGGGAACCGCCGTCCTCGAGGACATCCACCCGGAGCGATCCGCCCAGGGACATCGCCGGCAGCATGGCTTCATAGCCCCTTTTGAACGCCGGGATGCTCTCGTAAAAGTCCCGGTCGCAGGCGGGCGCAACGATCTCGGCATCGTATACCCATGCCATCGGCAGCAGGTTTGCAAAGAGCGGTACGAGCGCGACGCCGGGGGAAACCGAGGATACGTCGCGGCTGTACTCGACGAAGAACGGCTCCGCGGCGTTGAAGGCTTCGCGCCACGCCCCGCGCACTTCGTACGCGTAGTCAATCCGGTTGCCGGAAATTCTGGGTGGCCCGACGATGATCGCGTTTTTCATTTTTCGGCATCTCCCTCGACATAAAGCGTCTGAAAAGGGTGCCCGTTGGCGTGGACGGCGGGAAACCGGACGCACCTGAGCGCATTTTACCACACGGCGCAAAGCGGGGCAATCCTCCGGCGCGGTTTTTTCCCGGGCCTGGGAATTTTGCCAAACCGGCGCGAAAACGGACGGTTTTCCGCGTTTCGAGATTGATTTTTCCCCCGGCGTGCGGTATACTAACAAACGGGCTTTTTTCAGGTCAGATTTGGAGGCGGTACGAATGGGAAAACTGCATGTGATTGACCACCCTCTGGTGCAGCACAAGCTTTCACTGATGCGGGATAAGACGACCGGCACGAAGGACTTCCGGGAACTGCTCCAGGAAGTCGCGACGCTGATGGCCTACGAGGTGACGCGCGATCTGCCGCTCAAGGAAGTCGAGATCGAGACGCCCATCGGCCCGTGCCGCACCAGGATCATCGACGGGCGCATGCTGGGCATCATCCCGATCCTCCGGGCGGGCCTGGGCATGGTGGACGGCATCATGCAACTGGTGCCAGGCGCGAAGGTGGGCCACATCGGCCTCTACCGCGACCCGGTGACGTTGCAGCCCGTGGAATACTACTGCAAGCTGCCCTCCGACGCCACCGAGCGGGAGTTGATCGTGCTGGACCCCATGCTGGCCACCGGCGGCTCCTCCGCCGCGGCGATCCGCTTTCTCAAGGACAGGGGCTGCCGCAGCATCAAGCTGGTGTGCCTGATCGGCGCGCCCGAGGGCATCCATCGCGTGCAGGAAGAGCACCCGGACGTGGACATCTACATCGCCGCGGTGGACGAAAAGCTCAACGAGCACGGCTATATCGTACCCGGCCTGGGCGACGCGGGCGACCGGCTCTTCGGCACCAAGTAGCGGAAAACCCATCGAGGGCCCGGCGGCGCGCCGGGCCCTTTCAAAATGGAGGAACGCCATGACCCACGGATTGACCGCGCGCGCGGCGCTGGAAGCGAACGGCTTTCGCTTTACCCATTCGCTGGGCCAGAATTTCATTCTGGACGACGGACTGATTTCGCGCATTCTGGACGAGGCCGGGGTCCGGGCGGGGGACGGTGTGCTGGAGATCGGCGCGGGCGCCGGGGTGATGACGCGGCACCTGGCCGACCGGGGGGCGAAGGTGCTGGCGCTGGAGATCGACCAGTCCCTCCGGCCGGTGCTGGAAGCGGTGCTGGAAGGCTCCGGCGCTCGGGTGGAATACGCCGATGTGCTGAAGTGCGACCTGGCGGCGCTCGTTGGAGAGGCCTTCGGGGGCGAACCCTTCGACGTGGTGGCGAACCTGCCGTACTGCATCACGGCGGACGCGTTTCAGATGCTGGTCCGGTCGCACCTGCCCATCCGCCGCATGACGGTGATGGTGCAGAAAGAGGCGGCGGAGCGCATCATGGCGTCTCCGGGCCGGAAGAACTGGTGCCTTCTGTCCGCGACGGTGCAGTACTTTGGCGCGCCTGAGGTGCTGCTGCGGGTGCGGCCGGAGGCGTTCACGCCACGGCCCCGCGTGGAGAGCGTGCTCCTGGGGGTGGCCATGCATCCGGACCGCCGGAATCCGGAGGAGGAAGCGATGTTTCTCCGGGTAGCGGCGGCGGCGTTCGCCATGCGCAGAAAGACGCTGGTCAACAACCTCATGGCCGCTTTCCCCATGACCCGGGCGGGGGCGGAGGCGCTGGTGACCGGCCTCGGATTTGACCCCAGGGTGCGGGGGGAGGCGCTGACGCTTGCGCAGCTTGAGCGCCTGGGCGAAGCGATCCGGGAAACGGCGTAAAAAACGGCCCCGCGGCGTCATGCCTCGGGGCCGCGGTCTGCCCGCGATGGGCTATGCGGGCGCGATCTCCTCCACCAGGTCGTCCAGCATCGCCATCACCAGCGGCTGGCCCTTCCCGGCCTTCAGCTCGATTTTCACCCATTCGGTGTTCAGCTTCGTCACCTGTCCGCCCTTTTGCGCCACCAGGACGTCGAAGGGCTCCCGTACCGGCAGCGCGCCCGCGATTTTTTCGCCGTTGGCGCCGTTTTTAAGGAAGGTAAAGCACTTCACGCCCTTTCCGCCCCGGGCCTGGGGATCGAAATCCACCAGCAGGCAGCGCTTCATGTAGCCCCGGTCGGTGGCGATCAGCACCTCGCCCTCGGGGGCGTCAAAGCAGAAGGCGAAGGCCACCCGGTCGCCCGGCGCGAGGCTGACGCCCTTGACGCCCGCCGTGGCGCGGCCCGTGGCGGGAACCTCCGCCGCGTCAAAGAGGATGGACATCGCGCGCTCGGTAACGAGCAGCATCTGGTTTTCGCCGGATACCCGAAGGACCGTCAGCAGCCCGTCGCCCGGCTTCAGGTTGAGGGCCGCGAAGCGCGCCTTGCGGACGGCGTACTCGTTTAGCGCGCTGCGCTTCACGAGCCCGCCCCGGGTGACGAAGATCAGATCCCCGTCGTAGCCGTCGTCCGCCAGCGCGAAGGCGGCCGTAAGCCCCTCTCCGGCGTCATAGCCGGCCAGAAGGCCCGTCAGCGCCAGCCCCCGGTCTTTGGGCCGCACCTCCGGCACCTGCGATACCGGCACCGGATAACACTGCCCCGCGCCGGAGAAGAACAGGATGCGCTGGTCGGTCATCGCGCGCAGCGCCATGCGCGGCCGCTCGGAATCCTCGGACTGGGCCTTTTCGTAGGCCCGGGGCGTCAGCCGCTTGACAAAGCCCGCCCGCGTGACCACGACCACCGCTTCCTCAGCGACGGGCTTTTCCTCCTCAAAGACCTGGGGCTCGTCGGGTCGGTCGGCCAGGGTGGTGCGGCGGGGATCGGCGTACTTGGCGCGGATCTCGGTCAATTCCTGCTTGATCACGGCCATCAGCTTCTTCTCGCTGCCCAAAATGCCCGTCAGGCGGTCGATCAGCCGCATGATTTCCGCGTATTCCTTGCGCAGCGACACGATTTCCAGGTTGGTCAGCCGCTGAAGCCGCATGTCGAGGATGGCCTGAGCCTGGATCTCCGTCAGGCCGAAGCGGGCCATCAGCCTTTCCCGGGCCTCCCTGGGGGTGGACGAGGCGCGGATCAGCCGGATCACTTCGTCCAGGTTGTCCACGGCGATGATGAGCCCCTCCAGAATGTGGGCGCGGGCCTTGGCCTGTTCCAGATCGTACCGGGTGCGGCGGGTGACCACGTCCTTCTGATGGCGGATGAAGTGGCCGATCAGCTCCTTCAGCCCCATCTGCACCGGCTTGCCGCCGGCGATGGCCACGATGTTGACGCCGAAGGTGGTCTGAAGATCGGAGTACTTGTAGAGCATCGCCAGCGTCTTTTGCGGGTCCACATCGCGCTTGAGCTCGATGACCGCCCGCATGCCGGTGCGGTCAGACTCGTCCCGGATATCGTGAATGCCGCCGAAGAGTGCCTTTTTGTCCTCGCTGAGCTTCAGAATCTTCTCCAGCATGGAGGACTTGCCCACCTGATAGGGCATTTCGGTGATCACCAGCAGCGTCCGGCCCGACGGGCCGCTCTCCGTATGCACCTTTGCGCGCACCTGCAGCTTGCCGCGGCCGGTTTCGTAGGCCTGCCGCAGTTCACCATCCTTCAGAAGGACGCCGCCGGTGGGGAAGTCCGGCGCGGGAATGAAGCGCATCAGTTCGTCCACGGTGATGCCGGGGTTGTCAATCTGGGCGATGACGCCGTCGACGGCCTCGCCCAGGTTGTGGGGCGGGATGTTGGTGGCCAGGCCCACCGCGATGCCGGAAGCGCCGTTCACCAGAAGGTTCGGAAAGCGGCCGGGCAGCATGTCCGGCTCCTTCTGGGTATCGTCAAAGTTGAGGCGGAAGCTGACGGTGTCCTTGTCGATGTCGCGCAGAAGCTCCATGGCGAGGCTGGTCATCCGGGCTTCGGTGTAGCGCATGGCAGCGGGGCTGTCGCCGTCGATGGAGCCAAAGTTGCCGTGGCCGTCCACCAGCAGGCCCCGCATCACGAAGGGCTGGGCCATGCGCGCCAGCGCGTCGTAGACCGATGTGTCGCCGTGGGGATGGTACTTGCCCAGGCAGTCGCCCACAATGCGGGCGCACTTTCTGTGGGGCTTGTCGCTGGTCAGGCCCAGTTCGTGCATCGTGAACAGGATGCGCCGCTGCACGGGTTTTAAGCCGTCCTCCACCCGGGGCAGCGCGCGCTCCAGGATGACGTATTCGGAATAGGGAATCATCGACTGGTGCATCACGTCTTCCATCGCGCGCTGGATGATGACATCGCGGGGCGGATCATTTTTGCTCAATGCGCTTCACCCCCGATCTCCACGCGCTCAATGAATTTGTCCTCGCGGTTGAAGTTGGCGTGCTGGCTGATGTACTCGCGGCGGGGGTCCACCTTGTCGCCCATCAGCACGGTGACCAGGCGCTCCGCCTCCGGCGCGTCCTCCAGCGTCACCTGGATCAGCTTGCGGTTTTCCGGGTTCATGGTGGTCTCCCAAAGCTGTTCGGGGTTCATCTCGCCCAGGCCCTTGTAGCGCTGCAGCGCGTAGCCGCGGCCCAGTTTTTTGATGGCCGCGTCCAGCTCCCGGTCGTCGTAGCAGTAGAGAGTGTTCGCTCCCTTCTGACACTTGTACAGCGGCGGCATGCCGATGAATACGTGCCCCTCGGTGACCAGCTCCCGCATGTAGCGGAAGAAGAAGGTGAGCAGGATCGCGCGGATGTGCGCGCCGTCCTGGTCGGCGTCCGACAGGATGATCACCCGGTTATACTTGAGGGTCTTGAGGTCAAAGTCCTCGCCGATGCCGGTGCCCAGCGCGGTGATGACCGAGCGGAATTCCTCGTTGGCCAGCACCTGGTCGATGCGTTTTTTCTCCACGTTCAGCGGCTTGCCGCGAAGGGGCAGGATGGCCTGAAAGCGCCGGTCGCGGCCCTGCTTGGCGCTGCCGCCGGCGGAATCGCCTTCGACGATGAACAGCTCGTTTCTGGACGCGTCCCGCCCGGTGCAGCTGGACAGCTTGCCCACCAGCGGCGCGGCCTCCAGCTGGTTTTTCTGGCGCGCCACGTCCCGGGCCTTGCGGGCGGCCTCGCGGACGCGGGCGGCCTGCACCGCCTTTTCCACAATGCGCTGGCCCAGATCCTGATGCTTCAGATCCTCCAGGTAGAGCGCCAGCTGTTCGGTGGCAATGGCCTCCACGATGGGGCGGACCTCCGTGTTGCCCAGACGGCCCTTGGTCTGCCCCTCAAACTGAGGCTTTTGCACGCTGACGGCGATGACCGCCGTCATGCCTTCGCGGAAGTCCTCGCCGGAGAGGTTCGAGTCCTTTTCCTTCAGCGCGCCGAGCCTGCGGGCATAGTCGTTGAACACTTTGGTGACGGCGGCCTTGAAGCCCGTTTCGTGGGTGCCGCCCTCGCCGGTGGGGATGTTGTTGACGAAGGAAAAGAGGTTTTCCGTGTAGGAATCCGTGTACTGGATCGCCACCCGCAGCACGGTGTTTTCCTTTCGCCCCTCAAAGAGGATCGGCTCGCCGATGGCGTTTTTGTCAGCGTTCAGGTATTTGACGAAGTCGGAAAGGCCGCCGTCAAACCGGTATTCGACGGTGCGCTTTTCCGCGTCCTTGATCCGCTCGTCGGTAAAGCGGAAGGATACGCCGCGGTTCAGGTAGGCCAGCTCCTTGATGCGCCTGCGCACCTGGTCGCCGTTGAAGGTGGTCTCCTCAAAGACCCGGGGGTCGGGCTTGAAGCAGACGACGGTGCCGCGCTTTCGCGTGTTGCCCAGTTTTTCCAGCGGCGCGACGGGCCGCCCGGAGATGATCTTCCCGGTCTTTTTGTCCTCCACGCTTTCAAAGCGCTGCTGATAGTGGCTGAAGTCCTGGTATACGTCCACCACCAGCCACTCCGAAAGCGCGTTCACCACCGACGCGCCCACGCCGTGCAGGCCGCCGGAATAGGCATAGTTCTTGTTGTCAAATTTGCCGCCCGCGTGCAGCTGGGTGTAGACCACCTCCACCGCCGACACGCCCAGCTGCGGATGGATGTCCACGGGGATGCCGCGGCCGTTGTCCGTCACCTCGCAGCTGTCGTCTTTTTTGAGGGTGACGCCGATCTCCGTGGCGTAGCCGTTCATCGCCTCGTCGATGGCGTTGTCGACGATCTCCCAGATCAGATGGTGCAGCCCGCGGGATCCCGTGGAGCCAATGTACATGCCCGGTCGCATCCGGACCGCGTCGAGGCCCTCGAGGATCTGTATGTCGCTGGCCTGGTATTTCGCCATGCGAATCCTCCCGAAAAATCTTTTACGGAACATTATACCATATATGGTACGGAAAATGCAATCGCGGACGGCATGTTGTATTTTGCATCAAAACGTGCTATCGTAGACGCGGGTGATGGACTTGAACCGGATGAAACCGGCGCTGGCGGAACCGCTGCGCCCGATGGGCCTGGCGGAAGCCGCGGCGCGCGCTGCCGCAGAGGGCCTGGAAGCCGAGGGCTTTGCCTTTGAAGGGGACGCGCTTTGCGCCTTTGAGGCGCGGCGGCTGGAGTTTTCCGGCTGCGCGTTTTCCCGCTGCCGGTTTGAGTCGCTCAATGTACGATGGCTCAGCTTCAGCGATTGCGTCTTTGCCGGATGCGATTTTTCAAACGCCGCGCTGAAGGGCGCGGCATTCAGGCGGGTGGAGATGCGGGACTGCCGGGCCGTGGGGGCGGAGATCGCCGAGGCATGGGTGGCCCACGCGCGGATCGCCCGCTGCCGGATGGACTACGCCGGGTTTGGGCGGGCCAAGCTGGAGAGCGTCCGGTTTGAGGACTGCGATTTGAAGGAAGCGTCCTTCTCCGGCTGCCGGTTCAAGGCGGTGGAGTTTGACGCGTGCGTGCTCACCGCGGCGGAATTTCTGAACGCGCCGCTCAAGGGCATCGATCTTCGGACCAACCGCATCGATGGCATCAAGCTCTCCGGCGGCGAGCTGCGCGGCGCGGTGGTGTCGCCGGAGCAGGCGGTGGAGCTGTCAAAGCTGATGGGGCTCGTCGTCCGCTAGCGCATCGGCCGGGTATGACGGGGCGGGACAGGCGCATAAGGTTGCCCGAGGGGGGAATCGGATGCGCAAGGCGGTCAATCTGTCGGCGGCGCTCTCCGCCGTGGCGGCGATGGTGGGCGCGGGGTTTGCCTCGGGCCGGGAACTGGTGGTTTTCTGTGCGGGGCAGGGCGCGGCTTCCTGGCTGGGCGTCGCGGTGGCCTGCGCCGGGATGGGTTTTTTGACCGGCGCCGTGGCGGCGCTGGCCAAGCGCACCGGAAAGCGCGATCTGCCCGGCATCTTTGAGCGGACGATGGGCCGCGGCTCCGGGATCGCGATGCGGGTGGTGTATTCGGCGCTTCTGGTGCTGTGCGCGGCCGCAATGCTGTCCACGGGCGCGACGCTGGGCGCGCTGACATTCCCGGTTCACGGCGCGCTGCTCATCGGGACGGCGGCCACGTTCCTCTGCGCGCTCCTGCTGACGCGGCGCGGCGCGCTGAGCGCGGTGGGTTTGGCCCTGGTGGTGGGAATGGCGGTCTGGTACCTGGCGCTGGGGGCGGGACAGGGCGGTGGCGGCGTGCGCGTGGCCGGGTCCGCAATGATCTCGGCGGCCTCGGGCATGATTTACGCGGCGTTCAATGCCACCGTGGCGGCGGGTGTCGTGTGTCTGGACGCCGCGGAAGGGACGCGCCCGGTGCGAGTCGGCCTGTATACGGGGCTTCTGATGGCCGCGATGCTGGTTCCGGCCAACTGGGCGCTTTTGCGGACCGGCGTGGAAACCCGGCAGATGGCGCTGCCCTCGGTGGTGATGGCGCAGCGGTGGGGCGTCGGCGGGTACTACCTGTCCATTGCGGCGCTGTTTCTGGCGGTGGTGACCACGCTGTCCGCGGCGCTGTCATCCCTCGGCGCGGTGCTGGAGGAGATGGGGTTGGGGTCAAGGCGGGCGATCTTCTTCGCCTCGGCCGCGGCGCTGATGCTGTCCATGGCCGGGCTGACGGTGCTGGTGGGCGTGGGTTATCCCGCGGTGGGTTTTGTGTGCGCGCTGATGCTGCTTTTGCTGATCTCCTATCTGTAATGTTCATTGGGAGGCGTTCATGCGGTACTGGATGTGGCCTCGCAGGCTGCGCTGGCGGAGGAAGCTGCCCAAGGCCGTCCGGGTGGTGCGCAAGCGCCGTCCCCACAGGACGGCCCGCGACCGCCTGCGGGAATTCGGGCTGAGCAGGTTTCGCTACCTCTGGTTTATTCCTGTGCTGGTGGCGCTGATCGTTACGGTGGCGCAGTTTCGCATCCCCAGGACCGCCATCGTGCCGGTAGGGAACGCGGCCGCGCAGGCTGAAACGGGCGTTTCAATCCGCTCCGCGAAGTACCGCACGTCGATCCCCGGCGGCTATCGGCTGGCCGTTGACATCACCTGGCGTGTGCAGACGCGGACGCCGGCGCTTACGGTGGAGCTGATGCTGCGGGACGGCGCCGGAAGCCTCGTGGCTGAGCGAACTGCGATTCTCGCCGAGGGCGCGCTTGGCGGCGAGTCCCCGGTGACCCGGTCGGAACTGGACATCCCGTACAACCTGAGCGGCGCCTGCGCCGTGAGCGTGCGCGTGTCGGATTCAGAGGGGCGCCCGGTGGTCGGGGAGACCGCGCTGGGCGACGTAACCGTATACTGACGCCCTTATCCGCGCCTTTGCGCTTTATTGAAATTTAATCCGGAAAAACATTGACACGTCCGGCGCGCTTCCTGTATGATAAAACTTGCGTCGATGGGATCACTAGCCCCGAGCCCGTCGAATGCGGGCGAACCCCGCGCTGACCTCGCGGCGGCCGCCAGGCAATTTATTGGGGAGGAATCACCTGTGAATACCTTCATGGCAAAGACCGGTGAAGTGGATCGCCAGTGGTATGTCATCGACGCGGCCGATCTGGTGCTGGGCAGGCTGTCCACGCAGGTCGCGCTCATGCTGCGCGGCAAGCATAAGCCCACCTTCACGCCCCACGTCGACACCGGCGACAACATCATCGTCGTCAACGCGGACAAGATCCGCCTGACCGGCAAGAAGCTGGACCAGAAATTCTACCGCCACCACACCGGATATCCGGGCGGTCTGAAGGAAACCAGCTACCGCGTTCTCATGGCCACCAAGCCGGAGTTCGCGCTGAAGGAGGCCGTGCGCGGCATGCTGCCCAAGGGCCCCCTCGGCTATGCGATGCTGAAAAAGCTGCACGTGTACCGTGGCCCCGAGCATCCGCATCAGGCCCAAAAGCCCTCGGATTACATTGTAAAGTAAGGGAGGAGGACGAAACATGTCTGAGGTTTGCTACACCGCCGTCGGCCGCAGGAAAAAGGCCATCGCTCGCATTCGTCTGATTCCCGGCGAAGGCAGCATCACCGTCAATCGGCGCCCGCTGGACGAGTACTTCGGCCTTGAAACGCTGAAGATGGCCGTCCGCCTGCCGCTGACGCTCACCGATACCCTGGCCCGTTTCGACGTGCTTGCCACCGTCAACGGCGGCGGCTACACCGGCCAGGCCGGCGCCATCCGCCACGGCATCGCCCGCGCGCTGGTCAAGGCGGACGAAGAGCTCAAGCCCGCCATCAAGAAGGCCGGCCTGCTCACCCGCGACCCGCGCATGAAGGAGCGCAAGAAGTACGGCCTCAAAGCCGCGCGCCGCGCGCCCCAGTTCTCTAAGCGCTGAGCGTTTTCACGGTTCTTTTGCAAAGCCCCGCCTTTGGCGGGGCTTCAGACCATCAACAAACGGCCACTTTCCGGGACGACCGGAGAGTGGCTGTTTGCAAGAAGGCTGGAGGGAGGAAGAAAAACGGAAGGAAGAAGGGCCTGGCGAGCCTTTTCATGTTTTGAACCGCGGCGGTCAGGAAGGACTGCTCACGCATATTGGGAAGGCCGAGCATGCGGGCAAAGCGCAAGCCGTGGTTCTCCTTGGCCTCCGCGAAAGATCGTTCAATGGTTTCCTTACGCCAGGCGTACAGTCTTCGCCCTTGAGAGGTCTTGGTAAACGCCGTAACCTCATCCAGCGCATCCTGCCATACATGTCTGGTCACCATCCTTCTGGTCGCCTTCTCGCTGAAACACGCCGCCCGCCTTGGACATCCCGCGCAGTCTTTCCGGTCGCTGAAGTATTGCCGGTAGCCTTCGCGGGTGGTT
This sequence comes from Eubacteriales bacterium, assembly GCA_029974035.1. The sequence continues at coordinate 34,146 of JARKQG010000072.1, forward strand.
GTCCTCCAGTATAGGCGCTTGCCTTCGGGACAGAAGTAGGTGTCGAAGGTTGGGTCGTACTTGAACCGGTATTTCCCGTAGTGCTCTTCCTTGTGTGTATGACGGCGGTAGCCGATGACGCCTTGAATTCTCTTCGTTTCCAGCAGATGCGCGATCCATGCGCTGTGGTATCCGGCGTCGAACCCCATGTACCTGGGCAGATGCCCCAGCCGCCCCTCTATTTCTTCCAGAAGTTCCGGTACGGGGGTGACATCGTTGATGTTGGCCGGGGTGATGTGGATATTGACGATCACGTTGTGCTTGCTGTCCACCGTGCGGTGTTCGCTGTAGTGAAACCCTTCCGGCTTCCCTTCCTTGCTCAACTGGCCGCTGTCAGGATCTGTCGTGCTCTCCATCTTCGTCTTCCCGCCGGACGGCGGATCGTCGTTGCTATCATCTTCATCATCCCGGTCATTGTCGTCATCCCGCTCAAACGGCTTCTTCCCCAATACTTTGCGGTCCAGATCGATCTGCGCGTCCAACTCCGCCATGTACGAAGCGGGCGTCTCCTCCACCGTCACCAGCCGCTTCTTGTGCTTATTCGCTTTCGCCTTAATGTGCGTGGAGTCAGTGTACAGCACCTGTCCACCCACCAGTCCCTTATCCACACACTGCCGAAGAATCTCGTCGAAGACCTTCTCCGCGATGTTGTTCTCCCGAAACCGCCGAACCCGGTTGATGCTGATCGTCGCGTGATCCGGTCCTTTCTCCGTCAGCTTCAATCCCAGAAACCATTTGAACGCAATGTTCTCATTCACCATCTGCGCCAGCTTTACTTCGGACTTGATGCCGTATAGATAGCCCAGAAACAGCATCCGGAACAATAGCTCCGGCGGTACCGCCGGGCGGCCGATATTGGGCGAGTACAAATCCTTGCACAAGCCG
>JARKQG010000076.1 GCA_029974035.1 Eubacteriales bacterium
AGATATGTGTTGGATAACTCTGCACTGCAAGGTTTTCCCTGATTTTGGCCGCGGAATTTGTGTGGTTCAGCCTGTGTCCCCGGTCAGGATCAGCTGCGCATAGGCCCGGCGGTCGCTCTCGATGAAGTCCACCAGTTCGTAGTACCTTTTGTCGAACGCGATGCGCTGAACGGCGTGAATGTCCAGCATGTTCACCCGCCCCTCCGCGCGCACCGCCATGAGCTGTTCCATGACCTTTTCAGGGATGGACGGGACTTTCTCAATCCGATCCACCCCGTACACCGCGCCCAGGGTGACGCCCGTCCGCCACTTCACGAAGACCGTGGCGGTATCATCTATGCCCGTCACCTCGCCCAAAGTCCCCGGCGGAATCTGTGTATAGGGATCGGAGATGGACACGCACCGCACCGTCGTGCCAATGGGGTACGCCCGGCGCACCTCCTCCACCTGGCGCTTAGCGGGAAAGGTCATCGTCCGCCGCCTCCTTCCGCTGTCCGTCCTTCCAGGCAGAATTGCCCGATAGGTTTGAAAGCAGGATCTTCCGCGCGGTTTTATACTCATCCCCGATCATCTCGATGGACAGGAGGAAGCACCGCAGGCTGTACCGAGGGTTGTCCGGAACCGCCTTCTCCTTTGCCGTGACGCGCTTCTTCTGGAGCGCCGCCTTGCACAGCAGGCTCACCAGCGCGGCGTAGGCCTGGGCGTGATCGCCGTCCGCCCTTTGGAACCACGGAAACCGGATGGTCTCTTCTCCCACCTGGATTGGCAGCTCCTCCGCGCTCAGCGCCAGCTTCAGAAGCGGCGCCTTGGCGGCCACCATCCGGGTGAGGTTATTGAGCTTCTCCGGGGTAAAGCCCTGAAGCGGCACCTCAATGGTCAGCCGGTCGGGTGCGTCGGGTGCATCTGATGATGCGGTCAAATGGTTGGATTCGTTTGGCTCGTCCGATGCCTCCGCTTGGGCAGCATCCGCTTCTTCCATCCACTCCTCCGCCTGTTTCAGCATCTCCGACGTGGGCGGCTCAGCGGGGTCGGCGCAGCGCCCGGGCTGGTGCGGGTCGATGTCCGGCTCCGCGCCTTCCGCGCCGTCGTATTCCGCGCCGACCGGTTCAAAGCCGTGCGCTGCCCGGAGCGCCATGACCAAATCCCGGTCGTCCGGGCCGACCAGTTCGCCCGCTTTGGAGAGGGTGTAGCCCCCGATCCGGTACGCCGCGCTCGGCATCCCCAGGTACTTGGTCGGCGCGTTCAGCGCGCTGCTGACGGCCCCGGCTAGGGATTTGCGCCGCTCGCCCGTGACCCCGAAGTTGATTTTCATGTTCGTGCCCTCCCGTGGTTGGATTCCGGCGGGCCGTTGGCCCCTCCGGTAGGCACATATTCGCTCCAGTCGTCCACAGATGCAAGATAAGCTTCTGTGTTGTTTATGCCCCGGTGCCCGCTCATTGCGCCCGGTGCCATTCCCTCAGGAAC
>JARKQG010000036.1 GCA_029974035.1 Eubacteriales bacterium
TCCATAAATCAGCAAGCCGCACGGAAATGCCGGAGTATTTCAGGCTTGCGTAGTTTTTCTTCCGCATCAAAAAACTCCGCGAGTTTTTTGATGCCTTGAGCCGCCCGGCGCTTGCCGGGCGGCTCTTCTTATCGGGCGCGCTTATTCGGCCGAAGGGCTGGAGTACCGGATCAGCGTCATGGTTTCGCCGGTTTCGGCGTTCGTCAGCGTGATCATCCCGTCCGCCACATCAAAGCCCATCTCCAGTCCGGCGCCGCTTTGCAGCGCGATCAGGATATCCCCTTGATTAAATAGGAAGATACCCTGCTCTGCCGCGCCGGTTTCGGCGTCTACCGTCATAAATCCGCCCTGGGCATCCATGGCGACGAGCCCGTCTCCGCCCTCCGAGACCCAGACACCGGTCACATCGCTCAGGTCTTCCATGCCCTGCCGCTGAAGCGCCACCTCGTCGCCATCCGAAGCCAGGTAGAGATAGCCCTCCGAAAAGCCGTAGCCGAGCGCGGTATCGTTGCCGTCGTCATCGCTCAGGTACATGGTCTCCTGATCGACCCAGTAGTTTCCCTCGCGCCGGTAGATCTCGTCGGATTCATAGATGGAAATAAACGTGCCCCCGCTGCCCAGCATCAGCGTAATCCGGCCGCCCGAATCCTCTCCGGCCCACAGGCCTTCCATGCCGTTGTCCAGCGCCAGCCCGGACGCGGGCGCCATGAGCATTAGTACGACCGCCATCAGAACGCAATAAGACGCCGCCTTTTTCATGCGCTCCCCCCCTTGCGTAAACGCGCCGTCTGCAATGGCGCCATTTGCTTCCATTATAACAGGGCGCGGCCGATTTGCAAGTGCGGAGATATCCGGGCTCCCAGCTTTTCAAGGCAGCAAAAAGCCGCCCCGCGCGGGACGGCTCGTAACGGCCCATTCCCGGTTCAGACGAGGCGCTTTACACTTTGGCGCTCGATCAACGCGGTGTCGATCTCCTGCTTGATCCTGTAGGAATCGCCGTTTTTGATCAACTCCACCAGCCGCTCCACCGCCACCTTGCCGATGCATTTGCACTCGACGCGCATGGTAGTCAGCGGCGGCTCGATCACCGTGCAGGCGGGGATGTCGTCAAAGCCAATCACCGACACGTCACCGGGAATCTGATAGCCGCTCTCCTTGAGCGCACGCATTGCGCCCAACGCGATGACGTCGTTGTCCACGAAAAACGCCGTGGGCAGCGGCGGCTTCGCCCTCAAATACGCCAGCATGTCCTGCCAGGCATCCTCCGTGTTGGCGCGAAGGGCCGCCGAGCCGCCTTCGTCCGGCTCAAGGCCTTTGTGCTTGAGCGCGGACAGAAAGCCGGCCCGGCGTTCGTCAAAATTCTTGATCCAATCGCTGGAGTGCAGGTGGCCGATGCGGCGGTGCCCCATCGAGATGAGGTATTCCGTGGCTTTATAGGCACCCTCAAAATTGTTGATGCCGACCTTATTGAGCTCCGCGCCGGTCAGCGCGGAGTCGATCGCCACCACCGGCAGGCCCAGCGCAAGGAAGCGGTCCATATCCTCCGCTCCGAGCTCCGTGGCGAGCACGAGGAGACCCTGTGCACCCCTGTCCACTCGAGAAAGTTGTTCGTCCACCGGAAGACCGCTTAAAAAATTTAAGTAAGAAAGTGAGAGAACATAGCCCGCATCCCGGCAGGCGCGCTCAATTTCCTCGATGATCCGCGAAAAGAACTGGGTATCCCCCACCACCTTGCCGTGTTTTTTACACACCACGAAGGCGATTTCGTGCATCGCGCCGATGGGCATTTTCTGCATCAGCGCGTCGCGATAGCCGGATTCCACCAGTTTTTTCAGCACGCGCCTGCGCGTTTGTTCGCTGATCCCCGGCTTGTTGTTGATGACCATGGAAACCGTCGCGTTCGACAGGCCCAATTCCTGCGCGATGTCCTTGATTTTGACCGGCACCCGCGCGCCACCCCCGAAATCGTATCAAATCCTGGAATCATTATAGCAGAAATCGGCTGCGAACGCAATCACTCGTTAAAATATTTCAGCAATCTATTGACATATTTCATAACTCATGCTAACATGATTCAGGATTCGGTGAAAAATGGTTATGCGGCGGTTTCAACGCGGCCCTTGCCGTGTGGAATAAAATGATTCGAGGAGGAATCACCATGAAGAAACTGGTCGCCCTGACGCTGGCCCTGCTGCTCATCCTCGGCATGGCCTCCACCGCTTTCGCGGCGGATCTGATCATGATCATCACGCCCAGCCATTCGAACCCCTACTTCAAGACGGTGGCCGACGCCGCCGCTGCCAAGGCCGCCGAACTGGGATACGAGACCAAGGTCATTCAGCACGACGACGACGTCGTGAAGCAACAGGAAGCCTTTGATACCGCCATCCAGCTGGGCGCCAAGGCGATCATCTGTGACAACGCCGGCGCGGACGCCACCGTCACCCCGGTGCAGAGCGCCAAGGCTGCCGGCATTCCCACTTTCCTGGTAGACCGCGAGATCAACTCCACCGGCGACGCCGTGGCTCAGATGGTCTCCAACAACTTCCAGGGCGCCACCGCGGTGGCCGAGTACTTTGTCGAACTGATGAACGAAGAGGGCGGCTTCGTGGAGTTGACCGGCAAGGATTCCGACACCAACGCCCACGTGCGCAGCGAGGGCTTCCATTCGATCATCGACCAGTACCCGGACATGGTGATGCTTGACCAGCAGACCGCCAACTGGGATCAGACCGAGGCCTATGACAAGATGGAGTCCATCATCCAGGCCCAGGGCGCGGACAAGATCAAGGGCGTCATCTGCGGCAACGACACCATGGCCATGGGCGTCATCGAAGCCTGCCTCAAGGCCGGCATGAAGGACGTCATCGTCTGCGGCTTCGACGGCTCCAACGACGTGCGCGACTCCATCCTGCGCGGTGAAATCAAGGCCACCGGCCTCCAGCCCATCGCCTACATTTCGGAGCAGGCGGTCGTTCAGGCCGACTACTACATCAAGAACGGCAAGCCCATGGTGGCCGAGGAGAAGCAGCTTCTGGACTGCGTGCTGATCAACATGGACAACGCAGCCAAGCTGGACAACTTCACCCTGTCCGAATAATCCCGCATTTCAGGAGGCGGGGCTTTCGCGCCCCGCCTCCTTTCATAAGCCAGGGGAGGTTCTTTGAGACATGAAAAAGAAATCCGCCGGGTGGGTCCGCTGGGTGGTCGCCGCGGCCGTCCTCGCGCTGATCGCGGCCTTCTGCCGCGTCACGATCGTCTGGGACGCGCCCGCGTCCACCGGAGACGGCGCCGATTTGACCGTCGCCGAGCGCTACTGCCTGGACAACTGGGACGAAAAGATGCTGCCCGCGATTCTGGAAAAGGCTTCCGACGCCGCCACCGTCCTCGGCGCGGCCCGGAAGGACCTGGGCGCGGCGGGCCTCGCCTACGGCACGCGGGAGAACGAAACCAGCGCCTGGAACTTCTGCCTCTCGGGCGAAGGCGTGGTGATCGACCTGGTGAACGCCGAAAAGGCGTCCAAGACGCGGCTCGCGGTGGACCTCGTTCCCGAAGACGGCGCGGCGGACCTTCTGATCCAGTGGTCCAGCGTCCTCAAGACCAACGCCCTCCGCGACAGCGTGGGCTTTCTGAAGCTGGACGACTTTGCCAACCAGGTGGAATTTGCGGAGCTCACCCGCGCGTTCAACGCCCGTGTGCAGCAGGACCTCATCACCGGGACCGACGCGGCCTCACTGAAGGGAAAGAAGGTTGCCTTCACCGGCTGCGTGGCGCTGACCCGGTTTGCGGCCGCTGAGGACGCCGAGCTGATCCCGGTGGCGCTGACGGAGGTGGGGTAATGCAGCCCGTCATGCAGGCCAGGGGCGTGGTCAAAAACTACCTGGGCACCCAGGCGCTCAAGGGCGTCGATTTTGACGTGTGGCCCGGACGGGTCAACGCGCTGATCGGCGAAAACGGCGCCGGCAAGTCCACGCTGATGAAAATCCTCGCGGGCATCGAAAAACCCACCGAGGGGCGTCTGTTTCTGGAGGGCGGGGAAATCCACTTTTCCGACGCGCGCGAGGCGGGCGAAATGGGCGTGGGCATCATCCATCAGGAGCTGAACCTCTTTCGCGACATGACGGTGGCCGACAACATGTTCGCCGGCCATGAGATCGCCCGCTTTGGCGTGATCGACCGCGGAGAGCAGCGGCGCCGGGCCAGGGAGGTGCTGACGCGGCTGCAGCAGGACATTGACCCCAACGAGCTGATGCTGAACCTGCGCGTCGGGCAGCAGCAGATCGTCGAAATCGCCAAGACGATGCTGCGGCAGGAACTGAAGGTGCTGATCATGGACGAGCCCACCTCGTCCCTCTCCAGCGCCGAGGTGGAGGTACTGTTCCGGCTCATCGAGGATCTGAAAAGCCAGGGCATCGCGGTCATCTACATCTCCCACCGGCTGGAGGAGATCATCCGCATCTGCGACAACGTGACGGTGCTCCGCGACGGCAACTTCATCGCCACCGCCGAGGTGAAGGACATCTCGATTCCGTGGATCATCGAAAAGATGGTGGGTCACGCGGCGCTGTCCATCGAAAAGCCGCCCTACCGCGGCGATCGGACGCCCGTGCTGGAGGTGGAGGACTACTGCCTGCCCCGTCCGGGCGGCGGCTATGCCGTCAACCACGTGTCCTTCACGCTGCACCGGGGCGAGGTGCTGGGCATCTACGGCCTGATGGGCGCCGGCCGCACGGAGCTGGTGGAATCGCTGATGGGGCTGCACCCGGAATCCACCGGCCGCATGCGGGTGCGCGGCGAGCCGGTGGACAGGCCCTCCGTAGCCGGGCAGATCGCCCGGGGCATGGTGCTGGTGCCCGAGGACCGGCAAAAGGACGGGCTGGTGCAGACCATGTCCATCGCGGGCAACATGCGGCTGACCGCCATCCCCCGGTTCACAAAGCGCCTGATCATTGACGAAAAGCGGTGCCTGCGGGAGATCCGCGAAACGGTCCGTGAGATGCAGATCAAGGTGGCGGACGTAAACCACCTGATTACCTCGCTCTCCGGCGGCAACCAGCAGAAGGTGGTCATCGGCAAGTGCGTGCTGGCCGAGGCGGACATCTTCATGATGGACGAGCCCTCCCGCGGCATCGACGTGGGTGCCAAGACGGACATCTTCACGCTGATGCGGCGCTTTGCGGCCCAGGGCATGGGCGTATTGTTCGTCGGCAGCGAACTTAAAGAAATCCTGTCGGTCTGCGACCGGGTGCTGGTCATGTCCAACGGGCTTCTGACCGCCGACCTTTCCGCGGACGAGATGACGGAGAGCGCGCTGGTAAAGGCGTCGGCGGCGGCGCTGCACACCGCGTAGGCGCGCAAGGAGGATTGCGATATGGTTGTGAACAAGGCGCCCCGCCCGGCGGGCAACAAATCCATCGGCACCATTCTGCTCAAGGGCCGCACGTTCATCGCGCTGATCATTCTGTCGGCGTACTTCAGCGTGTTTGCCCCCAACTTCACCACCTGGCCGTCGCTGGTGCTCATGCTCAAGCACGCGTCCATCTACGGCCTTCTGGCCATCGGCATGACGCTGGTGATCATCACCGGCGGCATCGATCTTTCGGTCGGCGCGCTGGTGGGCCTTTCCGGCATGGTGGCCGGCGGGCTTCTGATCGAGGGCATCCGCCTCCCCTTCCTGGCCGCCACGATCTACCCCAACGTGCCGCTGATCCTCCTCATCGTATGCCTGATGGCCATCGCCATCGGGTGGATCTCCGGCAAGCTGATCGCCAGCGTCCAGGTGCCCGCCTTCATCGCCACGCTGGGCACCATGTACGTGTGCCGGGGCTTTGCGATGCTGCGCAACAACGGCGCCACCTTCCCCAACCTCTTTGGCTCGGCCGAGCTGGGCAACCCCGGCTTTGACCTGATCGGCTCCGCCGCCATCCCCGGCATCAACGTGCCCTACAGCATCATCGCCTTCATCGTGGTGGCGCTGGCGGCCTGGTTCATTATGAAGAAGACGCCGCTGGGCAACCAGATCTACGCGGTGGGCGGGAATGAGCGCGCCGCGCTGCTCTCGGGCATCCGCACGAAGAACATCAAGCTCTTTGTGTACATGTTCTCGGCCTTCTGCGCGGCGATGTGCTCAATGATCGTCACCAGCCAGCTGCGCGCGGCGCACCCCGCCACCGGCGAATCCTGGGAGATGAACGCCATTGCCTCCGTGGTGCTGGGCGGCACCTCGATGTCCGGCGGCGTGGGCAGCATCGGCGGCACGGTGGTGGGCACGCTGGTCATCACCGTGCTCAACGACGGCATGACCATGATGGGCGTATCCAACTTCTGGCAGATGGTCATCAAGGGCGTGGTCATCGTGGTGGCGGTGGTCATCGACCTGATGCAAAAGGAAATGCAAAAGCGCATTGCGCTGCAAATGAGGAGTGCGTAAATGGAACCCATACAGCTTCAGAAAATCGCGAACCTCCGCCGGGCCGACGCCGTGACCATGATCCACGACGCGAAAACCGGCCACACCGGCGGCTCCATGAGCAGCCTCGACATCCTGACGGCGCTCTACTATGACGTGATGAACGTCAATCCCCGTGATCCCAAAAACCCGGACCGCGACCGGTTCTTCCTCAGCAAGGGTCACTCGGTGGAGGGATACTGGGCCATCCTGGCCGACCGGGGCTTCTTTCCGAGGGCGTGGCTGGCCACCTTCTCCCGGCCCGGCTCCCTTCTGATCGGCCACCCCAACAACAAGGTGCCGGGCGTCGAGGCCTGCACCGGCGCGCTGGGCCATGGCCTTTCGCTGGCGGCGGGGGCGGCGCTGGGCGCGAAGCGCACCGGGCGCGCCTTCCGGGCCTTCTGCCTGATGGGCGACGGCGAACAGGCCGAGGGCTCCATCTGGGAGGCGGCGATGGCCGCGTCCAACTACCATTTGGACAACCTCTTTGCGGTGATTGACCGCAATTACCTGCAGATCAGCGGCTCCACCGAGGATGTGATGGCGCTGGACGATCTGGCGGGCCGCTGGCGCGCCTTCGGCTGGGACGTGGAAACCTGCAACGGCCACGACATGGCGCAGCTTCAGGCCTACCTCCATTCAGACCGGCCCGCGGGCAGGCCACACCTTCTGATCGCCCGGACCGTCAAGGGCAAAGGTCTGCCCTTTGCCGAAAACCGCGCCGACTGGCACCACCACGTGCCGTCGGACGAGCAGCTGAAGCAGGCCTACGAGGCGCTGGGCGTCGAGGGGGTGTCGTTTTCATGAAGGCCTTAAGAAAGGCGATTACCGAAACGCTGCTGGAACTGGCGCGGAAGGACGCGCGCGTCTACGCGCTGGCCAGCGACAGCCGGGGCTCCGTCACGCTGGACGAATTTGCCCGGGAACTGCCCGGCCAGTTTGTCGAGTGCGGCATTGCGGAGCAGGACGCCGTGGGGCTGGCCGCCGGACTGGCCTCGGCGGGGCTGATCCCCTTCGTCTGCGGCCCGGCCAGCTTTTACGCCACCCGCGCCGCCGAGCAGGTGAAGGTGGACGTGGCCTATTCCCACATGAACGTCAAGGTCATCGGCGTATCCGGCGGCGTCAGCTACGGCGCGCTGGGCGGCACCCACCACGCGGTGCAGGATGTGGCGCTGATGCGCGCCGTGCCGAACCTTCAGGTCTTTCTGCCCTCGGACGCCAGCCAGGCGGCCGCGCTGACGCGGGCGCTGGCCGCGTCCCCCGAACCCGCCTACGTGCGGGTGGGCCGCGGCCCGGTGCCGGACGTGTACGGGCCGGAGGTGCCCTTTGAAATCGGCAAGGCCGTGAAGCTCCGCGCGGGCGGAGACGTGGCCCTCATCGCCTGCGGCGAAATGGTGTATCACGCGGCGGAGGCCGCAAAGCTGCTGGCGGCGGCGGGCATTGAGGCCAGCGTCTACGACATGGCTTCCATCAAGCCCCTGGACGAGGCGGCCATCCTGGAAGCCGCGGAAACCGGCGCCATCGTCACCGCCGAAGAGCACTCGGTCAAGGGCGGCCTGGGCGGCGCGGTGGCGGAGGTCGTCTGCCAGCGGCATCCGGTGCGGATGCGCATTCTGGGCCTTCCGGACGAGCCGCTCTATAGCGGCGAGAGCAAGGACGTATTCGCCCACTACGGCCTGACGGCGGAGGGCATTGCGAAGGCGGCAAAGGAAGTGATCGGGTGAAGTACGTGATCGCGGTCGATCAGTCCACCTCGGCCACGAAGGCGCTTTTGATTGACGGAACCGGGCGGGCGGTGCGCCGCGAAAGCCTTCCCCACCGCCAGTACTACCCCGCCCCCGGCCGCGTGGAGCACGACGCGGAGGAGATCTTTCAGAACACCCTGCGGGTGATCGCGCGGGCAGCCGAGGGGCTGGACGCCCGGGACATCGCGTCCATCGCCATCGCCAACCAGCGGGAGACCACGGTTTTGTGGGACCGGGCCACCGGCGCGCCCAAATGCCGCGCGCTGGTGTGGCAGGACGTGCGCGCCCAGGCGCTGTGCGAGGCGCTGTCTGACTCCGCCGAAATGGTGGCGGAGGCCACGGGCCTCGCCCTCTCCCCCTACTATTCCGCCCCCAAGGCAGCCCACGCCATCCGCGAGCACGGCCTGACCGACTTCTGCTTCGGCACCGTGGACAGCTATCTGGTGTTCCGGCTGACGGGGGGGCGCGTCTTTGCCACCGACGTATCCAACGCCAGCCGTACGCTTCTGATGAACCTCACATCCCTTTCATGGGATCCGCGCCTCGTCCGCCTCTTCGGCATTCCGGAAGATTCCCTGCCGGAGATCCGGCCCTCGGACGCGTTCTTTGGCGAAACCGACGCCCCCGGCATCCCCCGGGGCATCCCCGTCACCGGGGTGCTGGGCGACAGCCACGCCTCCCTCTACGGCCAGGGCTGTCACGAAGCGGGCATGGTCAAGACCAGCTACGGCACCGGTTCCTCCATCATGATGAACGTGGGGGGTGCCCCGGTGCGCTCCGCGGCCGGTCTGTCGTCCTCGGTGGGCTACGGCGCGAAAGGCCGCGTCGTCTACGTTTTGGAGGGCAACATCACCTCCTCGGCGGACACCCTCGTCTGGCTGCGCGACCAGTTGGAGCTGTTTTCGGACCTGCCCACGCTGGACCGCCTGGCCGAAACCGTGCCGGACGCCGCCGGCGTACAGCTGGTGCCGGCCTTCTCGGGCCTGGGCGCGCCCTACTTTGATGCCGCCGCCCGGGCGATCCTCTGCGGCATCAGCCGCGGCACCACCCGCGCCCACGTGGCCCGGGCCGCGCTGGAGTCCATCGCGCAGCAGAACGCGGATGTGCTGGACGCCATGGCCGCGGACCTCAAAAAGCCCGTATCCGTGCTCAACGCCGACGGCGGCGGCACGGTCAACCCGCTTCTCATGCAGCTGCAGGCGGACCTCACCCCCTGCCGCGTGAACGTCGCCGCCCATCCGGACCTGTCCGCCATGGGCGTGGGCCTGATGAGCGGGCAGTCCGCCGGTGTCTTCGACCGCTTTATCCCCTCCGACCCGGCGGCGCAATACGCGCCCCAAATGCCGGAGGACCGACGAAAGGCGCTGCGCTCGGCCTGGGCCGAGGCCGTGCGCCGCGCAAGATAGGAGGATTTTTATGGCAACCTTCGGCGTTCTGATCTCCAACCGCTCGTTCTTTCCGGACCACCTGGTGCTGACCGCCCGGGCGCAGCTGCTGGCAAGCCTTGAGGCCTGGGGGCACCGGGTGATCACCCTCTCCACCGAGGACACCCACATGGGCGAAACCATGACCTACGACGAGGCCGTCAAGTGCGCCGCGCTCTTCCGCGCCCATTCCGAGGAGATCGACGGCGTGATCATCGCCCTGCCCAACTTCGGCGAGGAGGCGGGCATCGCCGACGCGATGCGCATGTCGCGCCTGGACTGCCCCATTCTGATCCAGGCCTCGGACGACGATTTTGACAAGCTGCAGCTGGAGAACCGGCGCGATGCCTTCTGCGGCAAGCTGTCGCTTTGCAACAACCTCTACCAGTACGGCATCAAATACACGCTCACCCGCCGCCACACCTGCGCCATCCTGTCCGACGAGTTCCGCGCGGACGTGGACTTTTTCGCCCGCGTGTGCCGGGTGGTGAAGGCGCTCAAAACCGCCCGTATCGGCCAGATCGGCGCCCGCGTGGCGCCCTTCCGCACGGTGCGCTATTCCGAAAAGCTGTTGCAGGCCAGCGGCATCACCGTGGAGACGGAGGACTTCTCCGAGATCCTCGCCGACGCCAACCAGATGAACGACCGGGCCCGCATCGACGCCAAGGTGGCGGAGATCCGCGCCTACGGCAATGTGGCGCCCTGCGGCACGCCGGAGAAACTGGAGAAGCAGGCGAAGCTGATCCTCGCCGTGGAGGACTGGATGGACGCCCACCGCTGCACCGCCAGCGCAATCCAGTGCTGGGACAGCGTGGAGGCCAACTATGGCTGCGCCGCCTGTCTTGGCATGAGCATGATGGGCGAAAAAGGCCGGCCCAGCGCCTGCGAAACCGATGTGATGGGCGCATTGTCCATGCTGGCGCTTCTCAACGCCTCCGGCGTGCCGCCGATCTACCAGGACTGGAACAACAATTATAAGAACGAGCTGGACAAGTGCATCAACGTCCACTGCTCCAACTATCCCGCCTGCGCCTTCGAGGAAAAGCCGGAGATCGCCAACCTGGACATCCTGGCCACCACCCTCGGCGCGGACGTGTCCTTCGGTGCGCTGAAGGGCCGCGTGCGCCCGTCGAAAATGACCTACCTCAAACTGTCCACCGACGACCGCCGCGGCGTCATCAAGGGCTACCTGGGCGAGGGCCGCTTTACCGACGATCCGCTGCCCACCTTTGGCGGCGTGGCGGTGTGCGAGGTGGAGGACCTGAACGGCCTGATGCGCCACCTGACCAAAAACGGCTACGAGCACCACGTGGCGCTGACCCAAGTGGAGTGCGCCGACGTGCTGGAGGAGGCGCTTGGCAACTACATGGGCTGGGAGATTTACCGCCACAGCTAGTCGTCCGCGAAGCCTGATTACCGCGCTATGGCTGGGTCTTTTCCTGTCCGGCTGTGTCGCTCTCCGCTTAACGTAGCGCTGCTACGCCTGCGCTCCGGCTCCGTGCCGGGCAGAAAAATCTCTGCGCCCTATCATCGGTTCTTAGCCTTCGTGGTCTACCAGCCCTTCCGGGAGGGTTGATGCGAGGGATAGTGCAAAGCCCCGCCAAAGGCGGGGCTTCAAAGCATCAAAAAACCCTACGGTTTTTTCGATGCGATGAGAAAGGGTCTGCGTGCGCCTGAAATTCTCTGGAATTTCCGGGCGGCGCACTGACCAAAGGTGCGGATAGCGCCACCAGTGTGCGCACTGATGGTGCTATCCCGTTCCCGTCGTGCACGCCGCTGGGAACGACTAAAGCATAACGGGCACTTTGTAGATGGCCTGAAGCCCCGCCAAAGGCGGGGCTTCAGCCCATCAACAAAGTGCGCTCAGCCCGCTTGGGCTGGGCGCAAATTTTGTGTAGAGGTGAGCAAAAACCAAAAGGAAAAAGCAGCGTGGATGTCGAATAGATAGGAGAGATGCGGACACAGGAGGTCG
>JARKQG010000055.1 GCA_029974035.1 Eubacteriales bacterium
CCTTCCTGACCGCCGCGGTTCAAAACATGAAGAGGCTCGCCAGGCCCTTCTTCCTTCCGTTTTTCTTCCTCCCTCCAGCCTTCTTGCAAACAGCCACTCTCCGGTCGTCCCGGAAAGTGGCCGTTTGTTGATGGTCTGAGGGCCCGGCGCAAACGCGCCGGGCCCTTTTCATCGGAAAACCATTCAAATTAAAGCCGGCCTCCGCAGGCCAAACGCCCCGGTCAGGGGTTGCTGGTAAACATGGCGGTTCCCTTGGTCGCAAACAGGTAAACGCCCCAGCCCAGCATCACAACCAGAAGCGCGATGATCATCGCGATCCGCGCGCGCCGCAGGCTTCGGCTCATCTGCTTTTCAAGGTAGTCCGGCAGAAATTTGGCGATGGCCAGCGCGATGATGAAGTTGAGCGGAAGCATCGAGCCGTCGTCCTTGATGAAAAATAGCAGCGCGCCCGCCGCGAGACCCAGCGCCACGCCGCCGATGTTCTGATAGAGCGTCCACCGCTCCTCGTCGATTCCGGCCGCCTTTTGCGCCAGGGGAGTCAATTCCTTCTCGTTCTCGTTGGCCTTGTTTTCGTCCGGCAACAATAAAACCTCCCATGCGGCCTTTGCCGCGCGTTATGTGGCGATCGGATACGCCTTATCCGGGGAATGGGCCGCGATGCCCAGAAGCACCGGCAAACCGACGGCTTCCTTCGGGCGCGCCCCGTCCGCGCGCGCTGAAAGCGATTCGGCGGGCGCAGTACGCGGCAGATCCACCGGACGTATTCGACGCCGGAGGGGGTTTCACCTGCCGGATTGCCGGCGGCGCCGGGTGTTTTTTGATGGAAAAAGTTGTTTTTGCCGTCTGAAGGCCGGGGCCATGCCGCGTAGAGCGGACATCAAGGTGATCCAGCGCGAACACCGCCCTCAGCCCGCGCTCCGCGCAAGCGCGCGGCGTGATGGGCTGCCGGCCGGCGACTTCCGATCGGAAATCCCATGGCTTGCAATGGTGCCGCGGCGTGGTATAATGGCGTGGACGCCCACGGCGGCGGACAGGGGAGGAAGGTATGAACAGAATCGAGCTTCGGGACGGGGCGCTGACGGCCCTCGTCTATCCGGATTACGGCGGCATGGCGGGTAGGCTGATCCTGGATGGCGTCGAGGTGCTGCACCTTGACGAGGCGCGGCTGCCGGAAGGCGCGGTGCTGGCCGGCGGCATTCCGGTGCTGTTTCCCTTTCCCGGGCGCACCCGGGAGGATCGGTACGAACTGGACGGCAGAGCCTACCGCATGCCCTTTCACGGCCTGGTGCGGGATTCGGCCTTTGGCGTGGAGAAAGCCGCTTCCGACAGCGTGACGCTGGTCCGCACCGGCTGCAGAGAGTGGCTGCGGGACTGCTATCCCTTTGACTTTGAACTGCGGCTCACCTACGCGCTGGCGGGCGGCGCGCTGCGCCTGACCGCGCAAATCAGAAACAAAAGCGATCGGCCGATGCCACACGCCTTTGGCTGGCATCCATATTTTACCACCACGGACAAGCGCCGCGCGCGCCTCACGGTCGGCATGGCCCGCTGCGAGCGCTGGAGCGGGGCGGAAATGACCGCCGTCTCGCCGGACGCGATCGACCTGACCGACCCCACGGATTACGTATGCCAAGGACGCACGGGGGAAGCTGCGGAAATCCTGTCGCCGGCGGACGGGTATGGCGCGCGCATCATCGCCCCGGCGCCCTTTGGCGTGCTGGTTGTCTGCGCAAAATTTCCCGGCACCACCTGCGTCGAGCCCTGGATGGGTCTTCCGGGCGCCATCAACACCCGGGAGAACCTCGAGTGGGTTGCGGCTGGGGAGGAGGCGCGCTACGACTGTCGCATTGAGCCGTACCTGCTGGGCTGAGCGCGTTTCGCGGCGCAAAAAAACGTTGTTCTTTTCCGCGAATAATGGTATGATGGGTCCATGAAGCGGATCGAGACGAAAAACGCGGTCGGACACGTTTTGTGCCATGACCTGACGCGCATCGTGCGCGGCGAAATGAAGGGCCCGCAGTTCAAAAAAGGGCACGTGGTGACCGAGTCGGACATCCCCATGCTGCTCTCGATGGGCAAGGATCACCTCTACGTGTGGTCCCTCGAGGAGGGCATGCTGCACGAGAACGACGCCGCCGCCCGGTTGGCGAGGGTCCTAATCGGGGCGGGCATGCGCATGTCCGAACCCTCGGAGGGGAAGATCGAGCTGTTCGCGCTCCACGACGGGCTCTTTCGCGTGGACGCGGAGCGGCTTTTCCATCTCAACTCCATCGAGGGCCTGATGGCCGCCACGCGGCACGACTGCTATCCGGTGCGCGCGGGCGACAAGCTGTGCGGCACGCGGGTGATCCCGCTGGTCATTGAGGAAGAGAAGATTCTGGAAGCAGAGCGCGCCGCCGGCGATGCACCGATCCTCTCGCTGCTGCCTTACCGGCCCATGAAGGCGGGCATTGTGACCACCGGAAACGAGGTGTTCTACGGCCGCATCCGGGATACTTTTACCCCTGTGGTGGTGGAAAAGCTCCGGGCCTACGGCATTGAGGCACACTTTTTTGAAAAGAGCGACGACCGGAAGGAGAATATCGTCCGGGCCATCGAGTCGGTGCGGGCGCGGGGCGCGGATCTGGTGATCTGCACCGGCGGCATGAGCGTCGATCCCGACGACATGACCCCTGCCGCCATCCGCATGAGCGGCGCGTCAATTGTCAGCTACGGCGCGCCGGTGCTGCCCGGCGCGATGTTCCTCGTGGGCTATTACGACGACGGCGTGCCCGCGCTGGGCCTGCCCGCCTGCGTGATGTACGCCGCCGCCACGGTCTTTGACATCATCCTGCCCCGCGTCGCGGCCGGTGTCCGGATCGAAAAGGCGGACATCGCGCATCTGGGGCCGGGCGGCCTTTGCCTCGGCTGCAAGGTCTGCCGCTATCCGGACTGCAGCTTTGGAAAATTCGCCTGAGGGGGGCGCCGCCATGTTTACGGCCATCGTTGTCACCGTCAGCGACCGATCCTTCCGGGGCGAGCGGGCGGACGCGTCCGGCCCCGCCGTCCGGGACATGCTGGAGGGCGCGGGGTTCCGGGTAGCGCGCCTCGTATTGGCGCCGGATGAGCGCGCGGAGATTGAGCGCGTGCTGATCCAAAGCGCGGCGGCGGCCGATTTGGTCGTCACCACCGGCGGCACCGGCTTTTCCCCCCGGGACGTGACCCCCGAGGCGACGGCGGCGGTATGCCAGCGCATGGCACCCGGCATTGCCGAGGCGATGCGGCGTTACAGCCTTCGGATTACCCCCCTCGCGGCGCTTTCCCGCGCGGCGGCGGGCATCCGGGGGCAGAGCCTGATTGTCAACCTGCCCGGCAGCCCCCGCGCCGCCCGGGAAAACCTGGAGGCGGTGATCGGCGCGCTGCCCCATGGCATCGAAATGCTGCGCGGCGGCGACCACCCCCAAGCGCCGCGCTGAAGCGGCGGGGCTTCGGAGGACCAAATGCTGGATACCCATGGGCGTTCCATTCAATACCTGCGGCTGTCGGTGACGGGCGCGTGCGATTACCGCTGCGCCTACTGCATGCCGGAGGGGCCGGGCGCGGACGCAAAGGATGCGCTGAGCGCTGCGGAACTGATCGAAATTGCGCGGCAGGCGGCGGCGCTCGGCGTCACAAAGGTGCGCTTGACGGGTGGCGAGCCGCTGGTCCGGGGCGACATCCTCGGCATATACCGGGGGATTGCCGCCATCGACGGCATTGGCGCGCTGTGTCTGACCACCAACGCCTCGCGCCTCGCGCCCCTCGCGCAAGATTTGAAGGCGGCGGGGGTGGACGGTGTGAACCTCTCCGTCGACAGCCTGAGGCCGGAGCGATACCGCGCGATCACCCGGTGCGGCCGTCTGGAGGACGCGCTGGACGGGCTTTGTGCCGCCCTGGACGCCGGGTTTGACCGCGTAAAGGTCAACATGGTGCTGATGGGCGGCGTGAACGACGACGAGATTGAAGATTTTGTGGCGCTGACCCGGAACCGCCCGATCGACGTGCGCTTTATCGAGCTGATGCCCATCGGCCCCAGCGCCGCCTGGCCCCGCGAGCGGTTTCTGCCGGCGGAGGCGGTGCTTAAGCGCTGCCCGGGCCTGGTGCCCGAAGGGCGCTCAGGGGTTTCAGAGCGGTACCGGATGCCGGGATACGCGGGCCGGGTGGGGCTGATCCGCCCCATCACCGGCTGCTTCTGCGCGGAATGCGACCGCATCCGCGTGACTGCCGACGGCATGCTCAAGCCCTGCCTGCACGCGGCCCGGGAAATTCCGCTGAAGGGGCTGACGGGCGGGGCGCTGCGCGATGCGATCGCGCGGGGGATTTATGAAAAACCCCGCGCCCACGCGCTGGGCGAGGGCGCGAGCCGGTCCGCACGCCCGATGAACGCGATCGGGGGATGAACGTGGAAAAGGAACTGACGCACATCGGCGCCCAGGGGCGCGCGCGCATGGTGGACGTGACGAGTAAGGCTCCCACGCTGCGGGAAGCGACGGCGGAGGGCTGCATCCTGATGAAGGCGGATACGCTGCGGCGCATCCTGTCGGGGGGCGTCGCCAAGGGGGATGTGCTGGCGGTGGCGCAGGTGGCGGGCATTATGGCCGCCAAGCGCACCCACGAACTGATCCCCATGTGCCACCCGCTGATGCTGACCGGCGCGGACATCGCCTTTGAGCCGATGGAGGATCCGCCGGGCCTTTATATTCGCGCCACGGTGCGCGTCAGAGGCGAAACCGGCGTCGAGATGGAAGCGCTGACGGCTGTGTCCGTCGCGGCGCTGACCGTCTACGACATGGCCAAGGCCATTGAAAAGGGTATGACCGTCACGAACGTGCGCCTTGTGA
Source organism: Eubacteriales bacterium (assembly GCA_029974035.1). The sequence goes on from JARKQG010000055.1 coordinate 4,860, forward strand.
AAAAATCCGGCGGAAAGAGCGGCGATTATCTACGAACGGAAATGAAGTAATGGCTCGGGTTGTATCGGTCAACATCAGCGAAGCAAAGGGCGTGCCCAAGCGCGAGGTTCCGGAAATACGGCTCGTCGTGGGCCTCGGGGTGGAGGGCGACGCCCACGCCGGTTCCTGGCACCGGCAGGTGAGCCTTTTGGCGGAGGAGAGCGTCGACCGGATGCGCGCGCTGGGCCTGGGCAATCTGGCCTACGGCGCCTTTGGCGAAAACATTGACACCGTCGGCCTCGACCTGTGCCATCTGCCGGTGGGTTCGGTGCTTCGCATCGGCGGCGCGGCGCTGGCGGTCACCCAGATCGGCAAAACGTGCCACGGCGACGGCTGCGCCATCAAAAGCGCCACCAGCCAGTGCGTCATGCCCACGGACGGCGTGTTTGCCGTGGTCATTTGCGGCGGAATCGTCCGGGCGGGAGACGAAGTGGTTCTCGATCCGGTCCGGGGCTGACCCGGCTTTGGACCCCGATTTCGCGGGCGCTTCTTGCGGCGCCCGTGCTTTTTGTGCCCGCGGGGCCGCAGCCTCCGCTGAAAACCACAAAAAATTTGCAAATTATTAATTTTTTGTAGAGGTCTTTGCATCGGGCACTGGTATGGTATAATGACAACAAAAACACATCGTACACTCCTTTCGGTGGCAAGGGCGCCCTGAAATCAAACCACAGAACAAAACAGACGGAATTTTTGCGCGCGGTGCGCATTCGCGGCCCGGACGGTCGGGCGCGCGAGCGGCAGGCCCTACCATCGTTTCAAGAGGAGTCGTTTTCTGACTGCCTTGAAAAATATACTCCGAAGGAGAAGGGAAACATGAAAAAAAGCATGAGGTTTGTGGCTCTGGTTCTTTCGATTCTGCTGACGCTGGGCCTTGCGGCCGGCGCGGGCGCCGAATCGGACAAGAAGGTCAGGGTCGCGCTGATTCTCGAGGGCGCGATTTCCGACATGAGCTGGAACGCGACCGCCTACAACGGCCTGATGAAGATTGAGGCGCTGGGCGCGGAGGTCAAGTACATCGAGAATACGCCCGCCTCCTCCGTGGCCGACGCCATCCGCACCTTCGGTGACGAGGGCTACGATGTGATCTTCCTGGCCACCAGCAGCTTCGCCGACGCCGGCGCCGCCACCGCCAAGGAATATCCGGAAACCCAGTTCTTCTTCATCAATTCCAGCGTGGTGGACACCAATTGCGCCTCCTTTGTCATCCAGGACGCGGAGCAGGGCTTCCTGATGGGCGCGCTGAGCGCGCTGCTCACCCAGTCCAAAACCGTGGGCTTCATCGGCGGCCTTGAGATCCAGCCCATCAAAAATGGCGGCCAGGGCTTTGCGCAGGGCGTCGCCTACGTCGATCCTGAGATCAAGATCCTCTCCCAGAACACCGGCAGTATGGACGATGTCAACGCCGCCAAGGAACTGGCCAAGTCCTTCATCGGCCAGGGTGCGGACGTGCTGTCCCCGATGGCCAACCAGGCCTCGCTGGGCGTGATGGAAGCGGCCCAGGAGAGCGGCGCCTGCAAGGCGATTGGCTCCGGCCTCAACCAGGAGACCGTCGCGCCCGACGCCGCGGTTACGGCCGTGGTCAAGGACACCTCCATCGCCTATGAGGCGGCCTACAAGGCCTATCTGGCCGGCGAAATCCCCAACGAGCCCATCAAGATGGGCGCCGCCCAGGGCGTCATCTACATCGGCGATTACTACACCGAAGTTTCCGACGATGTGAAGGCCGGGATCAACGAAATCTACGCCAAGCTGGCGGCCGGCGAAATTACCATTACGCTGGAATAAGCCCGCGGCACTTCAAACCGTCCGGTCCGGCCCGTGCGGCCGGACCGGATTTGGCGCGATGCTCTGGCGCGATGCGGTGCGCCGCGCTTTTGCAACATACGGGTTTTCCCGGCGGATCGGGCCCACGGCGGGCCGGGCCGCTCCAGCACATGCGGGAGGGGATTCAATGACCACAAGCGTGCTCGGCAAGCTAAAGAGCGGTCTGAAGAGCATTTACTATCCGGTGGCGGCGCTCGTCATATCGCTCCTGATCGGCAGCGTCGTCATCCTGCTGACGTCCTCGTCCAGCCCGATGGAAGCGTATCGGGCGATGCTCAAGGGCGCCTTTGGAACGTCGCGCGCCTGGAGCGAGACCGTCATCAAGGCCATTCCGTTCATGTTTACAGCGCTCAGCTTCGCCATCGCGCGGCGCTGCGGCATCATCAACCTGGGCGCGGAGGGCCAGTTCAAGGTGGGCGCGCTCATGGCGACGCTGGTGGCGGTGAACTTCGAAGGGCTGCCCATGGCCCTGCACCTGCCGCTGACACTGGCGGCGGGCTTTGTCGGCGGCGCGGTCTACGGCCTCATCGTCGGCCTTCTGAAGGTGCGCTTCGGCGCCAGTGAATTGATCACCACCATCATGCTCAACTACGTGGCGTCGCAGATCATCGACTTCTGCGTCAACGGGCCGATGAAGGACAGCGCCAACAGCTCCTACCCGCAGAGCGCGCAGATCTACGCCAGCGCGGCGATGCCCGGGATGTTCGGCTCCCGGCTGCACTGGGGCCTCGTGCTGGTGGTTGTGATGATCGTGTTCTATTATTTCTTCCTGTGGAAGACCACCAAGGGCTTTGAGATGCGCGTGGTGGGCCTCAACCCCAGCGCCGGCGCCTACGCCGGCATGAGCATCCGCAAGGCCAGCCTTTTGTCAATGCTCCTGGCGGGCGGCTTCGCGGGGCTGGGCGGCTGTGTGGAGATCATCGCGGTGCAGTCCCGGCTGATGCTGACATCCTTTACCGTGTCCTACGGCTTTACGGGCATCGCGGTGGCGCTGATGGGCAACAACAACCCCGTGGGCATCTTCCTGTCGGGCATCCTGTTTGGCGGGCTGCAAAACGGCTCTCTCAAGATGCAGACGCTCACCGACGTATCCTCCTCGGTGGTGCTGGTCGTGCAGGCGCTGATCATCCTGTTTATCGCGGGGCGCTCCATGTTCGTGTGGCGCCAGCGGGCCAGGGCGGTCAACGCGAAGGGGCCCTCCGACCCGACCAAGCCCATTGCGAATGCGGGAGGTGAGTCGGCGTGAACATTCTGATCAGCTTTCTTTCGTCCCTGATCATGCTCTCCACGCCGACGCTCATCGCGGCGCTGGGCATCGTATTCAGCGAGCGGGCGGGCATCGTCAACATCGGCACCGAGGGGATGATGCTGATGGGCGCGCTGGCGGGGGTCATCGGCTCGATGATGACCGGAAGCGTCTGGCTGGGCGCGCTGATCGCGATGCTGGTGTCGATGCTTTTCGCGGCGATCTTTGCGCTGTTCACCGTCGTCGTCAAGGCGGATCAGACGGTCATCGGCACCGGCATGAACATTCTGGCGTCGGGGCTCACGATCACGGTCAACCGCGCGGTGTTCGGCGCGTCCACCAGCCCGCCCCGGATCGACGTGTTCGGCAAGACCGCGATCCCGCTGCTTTCACAGATTCCGGTCGCGGGCGAGGTGCTTTTCAACCAGCCCGTTCCCGTGTACATCGCGTTTTTGCTGGTGCCGGTGGCCTGGTTTGTGATGTTCCGCACCAATACGGGCCTCAAGCTGCGCGCCGTGGGCGAAAACCCGCGGGCCTGCGACACCGTGGGCATCAACGTGGCCCGCACCCGCTTTATGAGCGTATTGTACTCCGGCCTCATGGCGGGCTTTGCCGGTGCCTTCGTCTCCATGGGGCAGATGAGCTTTTTTACCGAAAACATGATCGCCGGCGGCGGATTTATGGCGCTGGCGGCAGTGGTCTTTGGCAACTACACGCCCTTTGGCGTCATGGGCGCGGCGCTGGTGTTCGGCGCCAGCAACGCGCTGAAATTCCAGCTGCAGGCGTGGAGTACCGGCATCCCCTCGCAGTTCCTCGTGATGCTGCCCTATATCATCACGATCCTGGCGCTTTGCGGGCTGATCCGGCGCAGCAACAAGCCGGCCTCGAGCGCCATCCCCTACGTGAAGGAATAGGAGGGAGCGGCATGGCACTACTGGAAATGCGTCACGTTACCAAACGGTTCGGCCCGGTCGTCGCCAACGAGGATGTGAGCCTCACCGTCGAGCGGGGCGAGGTGCATGCGCTCCTGGGTGAAAACGGCGCGGGCAAGTCCACGCTGATGAACATCCTCTACGGCATGTACGCCCAGAGCGCGGGCGAGATTCTCTACAACGGAAAGCCCGTGCGCATCCGCGACCCGAAACAGGCCATCGAGCTGGGCATCGGCATGGTGCACCAGCACTTCATGCTGATTCCCGCGCTGACCGCCATCGAAAACGTGGTGTTGGGCTACGCCGGGAACCGCGAGGTGCTGGATCTGAAGACCGCGGCGGCGCGCTTTACCGAGATGGCGGCGCGCTATAACATGAACATCGACCCCTGGTGCAAGGTGGAGCAGCTGTCCGTAGGGCAGCAGCAGCGCCTGGAGATCCTGAAGGCGCTGTACCGGAACGTGGAGCTTCTGATACTGGACGAACCCACAGCCGTGCTCACGCCCCAGGAAGTCGAGGGCCTCTTTGAAATGATCCGCCAGCTGACCCGCGAGGGCAAAACGGTGATCTTCATCAGCCACAAGCTGAACGAGATCATGACCATCTGCGACCGCTGCACCGTGCTGCGCCTCGGCCGCGTCGTGGCTTCCGGCATCCCCATCGCCCAGATCACCGACAAGCAGCAGCTGGCGGCGCTGATGGTGGGCAAGAGCGTGGACCTGATGGTCCGCAAGGACGCGAGCGCGCCCGGGAAAACCGTTCTCAGGGTGGAACACCTCTCCTGCCTGAGCGTGCGCAACCTGCCGGCGGTGCGGGATGTGTGCTTTGAACTTCGGGAGGGCGAAATCCTCTCGGTCTGCGGCGTGGACGGTAACGGCCAGTCGGAGCTGGTCAAGGCCGTCTGCGGCCTCGTCCGGCCCACCGGGGGCAGGATCCTGATCGATGGGGAGGACGTGGCGGGCAAGCCGCCCCGATCGATCCTGAAGCGCGGCGTTTCCCACATTCCGGAGGACCGGCACAAGATGGGCATGGTCGCCCGGATGAACATCCGCGAAAACCTGACGCTGATGAGCTATGACGAGCGCCCCTTCTCCCAAAAGGGCGTGCTCAGATGGCGCTGGATCGACCGGCACGCCGCGGATCTGTGCGCGCGCTACGGCGTCAAGACTCCCGGTGTGTCCGAGTACGCGGGCAACCTGTCCGGCGGCAACCAGCAGAAATTTGTCGTCGGGCGCGAGCTGGATCGGAAGCCCCGCCTGCTGGTGGCGGTGCATCCGTCCCGGGGCCTTGACATCGGCGCCACCAAGTACATTCAGGCCCGCATCGTGGAGGAGCGCGACCGCGGCGCCGCGGTGCTGCTGGTCTCCACGGAACTGGATGAAATTCTGGAGATGTCCGACCGCATTCTGGTCATCTACGAGGGCGAGATCATGGGCATCGTCGACCAGAAGGACGCCACGCGGAACGGCCTGGGCCTGATGATGGCCGGCGAGCGCGCCAGGCAGCAGGCGTAGACACGAGGTACCGCGCCGATTCGGGCCGCGCCGGCGGGCGCGGCCCGTTCCATGTCACAAGGAGGGCCGCCATGATCCTCATCGGAGAAACGCTGAACAGTTCCGCCCCCGCCATCCTCAAAATCATGACGGAGGGGGACGACGGGGAAATTGTCCGCCTGATGAAAGCCCAGGAGGCGGCGGGCGCGGATTATCTGGATCTCAACGCCGCGATGTGCCCGGACGAAGGGGAAGCCCTCCGGCGCCTGACGGCGCTGGCCGTCCGGCACACCCGGTGCGGCATCGCGCTGGATTCGGCCGATCCGGAGGCGTTGATCGGTGCGGCGAGGGCGGCCGGAAATCGGCCGCTGATCTTCAATTCCGTCACCGCCGACGAGCGCATCGACGCGGTGCTGCCCGTCGCCGCCGGAATGGGCGCCGGGATCATCGCGCTGCCCATGCGCGGCCGCGCGCCCGGGAACGCGGCAGAGCGCGCCGCCATTGCGTCGGAGATGATCGGGCGGATCACCGGCGCAGGCGTGGCGGCGGACAGTCTTTACATCGACTGCATCGTGGAACCGCTGTCCGTCGGCGATGCCGGGCCCTGGGAGGCCCTGCGCGCCCTGCGCCTTATCAAGGGAAGCGCATCCGTCCGTCCGCGTCACCGGGGGCATTTCCAACGTTTCCTACGGCCTGCCCGGCCGCCCGCAGGTCAACGCGGCGTTTCTCGCCATGGCCATTGCGCAGGGGCTCGACAGCGCAATCCTGGACGTCACCGATCCCGTCATACAGGGGGCCCTGCTGGCGGCGCTGGCCCTTCGCGGCGAGGACGAATACTCGCTGAACTACATCCGCCACGCGCGCGCACTTTCGCCATACGCCGTATTGGACCCGCCCGGTTGATTTTGGGCGGGCGGCATTGTATACTGGTGCAAAATGGGAACGCACACTTGGAACAGGAGGGTTTTCATGCATCCCTATCAGGATACGGGCACATCCCCGGAGGCTCGCGCCCGGGACCTCGTCTCCCGGCTGACGCTGGAGGAGAAGGTCGCGCAACTCAGCGGCATCTGGGCGTATGAAGTGCTCACCAATTTTGTCTTTGACGAGGCCAAGGCAAAAAACCGCATGGGCCATGGCATCGGCCAGATCACCCGGGCCGGCGGCTGCACCAGCCTGAAGCCCCGGGACACCGCGCGGCTGGTCAACCGCATCCAGCGGTTTCTGAAGGATACCATGCGCATCTTCATCCCCGCGCAGGTGCACGAGGAGAGTTGCGCGGGCCTTCTGGCCCGGGATGCGGACGTGTTTCCGCAGGCACTGGGCGTGGCCGCCAGTTTTTCGCCGGAGATCGCCGGAGAGATGGGCGGCTTCATCCGCGAGCAGATGGCCGCGCTGGGTTCCCGCCAGGCGCTCGCGCCCCTCATGGACGTGACCCGCGACCCCCGCTGGGGCCGCACCGAGGAAACCTACGGCGAGGACCCTTTCCTCGTGGCGCAGATGGGCGTAGCGTACATCCGCGGCCTGCAGGGGGAAGACCCGAAGCGCGGCATCGTCGCCACCGGCAAGCACTTCGTGGGCTACGGCGCCAGCGAGGGCGGCATGAACTGGGCGCCCGCCCACATCCCGCCGCGGGAATTGGAAGAAACCTACCTGTACCCCTTTGAGGCGGCGGTGCGCGCGGGCGGTCTGAAGTCCATCATGCCCGGTTACCACGAGCTGGACGGCGTGCCCTGCCACACCAACCGGCAGCTGATCCGGGAGATCCTGCGGGATAAGTGGGGCTTTGACGGCATCGTGGTGAGCGATTACTTCGCGATCAACCTGATTCACAACTGCCATCGGGCGGCATCAAGCGTGGAGAGCGCCGCGCGGATGGCGCTGGAAACGGGCGTCGATGTGGAACTGCCCTCCACGGACTGCTATGGTGCGCCCCTCGTCCGGGCCGTGCAGGAAGGGCTGGTCTCCGAGGAAAAGGTGGATGAGGCCGTCCTGCGCGTGCTGCGCATGAAGTTTGAACTGGGCCTTTTCGAAAACCCCTTCGCGGACGAGGACGGCGTGGAAGCCCACTTCCACACCGTTGCCCAGCGCGGCTTTGCGCTCAGGGCCGCTGAAAAATCCATGACGCTTCTGAAAAATGACGGCGTGCTGCCGATTTCCGGGGATATCCGCCGGATCGCCGTCGTGGGTCCCAACGCGGACGACGTGCGCAACATGCTGGGCGACTACTCGTTCCCGGCCCATGTGGAATCGCTGATCGACCAGAACGACGACAATTTCGCCTCCACGCCCACGCCGGAGGGGGAATACAGCGTGAAGGACGCGCTCCCCCGGATGGACAGCGTGCTTGCCGGCCTCAAAAAGCACCGGCCGGATGTGGACTTCGTCTATGCCCGGGGCTGCGGCGTCGAGGGCGGCGGGGATGCGGAAATCGAGGCCGCCGTGGAGGCGGCGCGGGGCGCGGAACTGGTGCTGGCGGTGATGGGCGACAAGGCGGGGCTGATTCTGGACTGCACCTCCGGCGAGGCCCGCGACCGCACCACGCTGAACCTGCCCGGGCGGCAGCGGGAACTGCTCATGCGGCTTCGGGAAACCGGCGTGCCGGTGGTGCTGGTTCTGGTGAACGGGCGTCCGTTCTCGCTGGTCTGGGAGGATCAGAACCTCTCCGCCATCCTGGAGGCCTGGCTCCCCGGCGAGGAGGGCGCTGCCGCCATTGCAAAGACGATCTTTGGCGAGAACAATCCCGCCGGGCGCTTGCCCATCACCTTCCCGCGCTCGGCGGGGCAGGTGCCCGTGTTCTATGCCCACCGGCCCTCCGGCGGCGAATCCCATTGGAAGGGCGCCTATGTGGACGAGAGCAACCTGCCGCTTTACGCCTTCGGTCACGGCCTGAGCTACACCCGCTTTGCCTACGGCAACCTGAAGCTGCCCGCCGCCGCGCCGGTGGACGGCGAGATCACCATCGAGGCCGACGTGACCAACACGGGCGACCGCGCGGGCGAGGAAGTCGTCCAGCTCTATATCCGGGACGACTGCGCCTTTGACGTGACCCGCCCGGTGATGGAGCTCAAGGGCTTTGCGCGCGTCGCGCTGGCGCCGGGCGAGAAAAAGACCGTTCGCTTTACGGTGAATACGGCGCTGCTCTCGTTCCTGAACCGCGCGGGGGAATTTGTGGTGGAGCCCGGCGCCCATACGGTGATGATCGGTTCCGCCTCCTCGGACATCCGGCTTGAGGGAACGGTGGAGTTCAACGGGGACGTGCAGCGGGTGCGCCATCGAGTCTTTGAAACGAAGACGGAAATTCTGGCGTAAGCCGATTGCGGCCGCGCCACCTTTGCCCGCGGCGGGGAAGGGCGGCGCGGCTTTCGGGGTTTCCCGGAAAAACGAAGGGGGAAGCCATGAAAAGGCGGGCGTTTATCGTCACCGGCGGCGCGGGCGGCATCGGTCGCGCGATCGTGGAGGAAATTATAACGCAGGGGGATTTTGCGCTGGTGATCGACACCGACGCGGCCTCCGGCGCTGCACTTGAAGCGCGCTGTCCGCCGGACCAATTGCTGTTCTTCGAGGGCGACATCGCGGAAAAGGCGGTGCTGGAAGCCTTTTGCGCGCGGGCGGTGGCGGCGGCGGGGGAGATCCACGCCCTCGTCAACAACGCCTGCTTCTCTTTGGGCGGGCTGACCGACTGCGGGTATGAAGACTTTGAACGGGTGCTCCGGGTCGGCGTGGTGGCGCCCTTTTATCTGACAAAGCTGCTGGTGCCCCACTTTGCGCCGGGTGCCAGCGTGGTCAACATCGCCTCCACCCGCGCCTTCATGTCCCAGCCGGAAACCGAGAGTTACTCCGCCGCCAAGGGCGGCATCGCCGCGCTGACCCACGCGATGAGCGCCACCCTCGCCGGGCGCGTTCGGGTGAATGCCATCAGTCCGGGCTGGATTGAAACCGCCGCGTACCGGCGCGAGACGCCGGATGCGCCCGCTTACGCGGAAGCGGACCTGCGCCAGCACCCCGCGGGCCGCGTCGGCCACCCCCGGGACATCGCGCGAATGGTGATGTACCTGACGAGCGAGGCGGCCGGATTCATCGACGGCGAAAACATCGTCATCGACGGCGGCATGACCCGCCTGATGGTCTACCATGGGGACTTTGGCTGGAAGCTGGACGTCTGACGGGCATCAGTCGGGGAACAGGCTCGTTTGCCCGTCCTCCCGCACGAAAAAAAGCTGGGGTACCGCCTCGCGGCGCGCTTTTTCAAGGGGCGCGCCGCGAAGCCATGCTGCCCGAGCGCCGGAGGACAGGATCAGCGGCATCCGGCCGTGGATGAAGGCGATCCGCGCATCCGCCGCCCGCGTCAGAACGACGAACGATGGCGTGCCGTCCTCCGCGCGATACAGCCCCGCCATGTAGAGGGGGCCGCTTTCGGCGCCAATGCGGTATTTGATCCTGTCCGCGCCGCGGTGCGCCCATTCAAAGTAGTGGGCGGCGGGCACCAGACAGCGAAGAGCGGCCCGGAACATGGGTTTTTCATCGGCGGTCTCGCTCCTGGCGTTGACCACCAGCGCGGCCCCACTGGGCTTTGAAAATCCCCAGCGCATCACCCGGGGCCCGGCCGCAGTAAGTACCGCCGCCGGGTCAGAAGGGAATATCTCGCCGCGCTTCGCCGCCGCGCCAATCGGCCCTTGGCGGCGGTTCAGTTCCGCCATCAGCGCGCGAATCTCCTCCGCTTCCTCGCCCTCCAGGTCCATCCAATATCTCGTACACATGCTGTCATTTTATCCGGTCCGCATAAGACAATCAAGCGCAATATAATGCAGACAAACAAAAAACCGGGAACCGGCGCATTTTTCACCGGTTCCCGGTTGGTGCGAGTGGTACTACAGCATTTATCGAAAAAAGCCCGTAAAATCAAGGGTTTTGGGCAATCAAGAAGCAGTGTTTACCCCTAAAAACTGAATATTTCAGAGTTGTTTTTAAGGGCGTTCCGGCAGCGGAGCGCCTTTTTTCATTTCAGGAGGTGAGTATAAACTTGACAGCAAACATAATTGCCTGCGCCAACCAAAAGGGCGGTGTGGGCAAGACCACCACCTGTGCCACTCTCGGCATCGGACTGGCACAGGAAGGAAAAAAGGTGCTGCTGATAGATTGCGATCCACAAGGTTCGCTGTCCATCAGCCTGGGATACTCTCAACCGGACAGTCTTCCGGTAACGTTGGCAACCGTCATGGGCAAGGTATTGTCCGAAGAACCTATATCTCCAGAGGAAGGAATCCTTCGTCATGCGGAGGGCGTTGACCTGATGCCCGCAAACATTGAGCTTTCCGGCATGGAAGTTTCACTGGTGAACGCCATGAGTCGCGAAACCATCCTGCGGCAATACCTGGATACCGTAAAACGCCAATATGACCATGTTATCCTGGACTGTATGCCCTCGCTGGGTATGCTGACGGTCAACGCGCTGGCCGCCGCAAACAGCGTACTCATTCCCGTACAGGCACAGTATCTTCCGGCAAAGGGGCTTGAGCAACTTTTGCAGACCGTGGGCAGAGTGCGTCGGCAGATCAACCCCAAGCTCCAGATTGACGGGATTCTGCTGACCATGGTAGATACCCGCACCAATTACGCCAGAGAGATCAGCGCTCTACTGCGGGAAACCTATGGAGGTAAAATCAAAGTTTTCGGTACAGACAGTCCTCATTCCGTCCGAGCCGCCGAAATCAGCGCCGAAGGAAAGAGCATCTATGCTCACGACCCGAACGGCAAAGTAGCCGAGGCATACCGAGAACTAACCAAGGAGGTGTTGAAGCTTGAAAAGCAGCGCCAAAAACATAAAGCTGACCTCGGTAGATGAAATCTTTTCCACGGAAGAATCCCGCGCGGACGCAAACCGGGAAAAAGTCATGGAATTGCCGTTGTCCGAGCTTCATCCCTTCAAAAACCATCCGTTTAAGGTTGTGGACGATGAGGCCATGAGGGACACTGCCGAAAGTATTGAAAAATACGGCGTACTTGTTCCGGCCATCGTGCGTCCCTGTGCCGAGGGTGGGTATGAGCTTGTGGCCGGGCATCGGCGTAAGCGCGGCTGTGAGTTGGCGGGCAGGGATACTATGCCGGTCATTGTCCGTGATCTTGATGATGACGCCGCCACGATTATCATGGTTGACAGTAATCTACAGAGAGACAGTTTGCTTCCCAGCGAACGGGCTTTTGCCTACAAATTGAAGCTGGAAGCTATCAAGAGGTATGGCGCGGGCTAAGCGGTTCCAACCCACGGAGTTCATGCTGCCCACCTCCCACTACGACAAGGCTCGCGCGGATCACGCCGTCGCTTTCATCCAGAGCCTCAAGCATACCAAGGGCGTGTGGGCGGGCCAGCCGTTTTTGCTGTTCGACTGGCAGGAGAAGATCATCCGCGACCTGTTCGGCGTGGTCAAGGGGAACGGCTACCGGCAATTCAATACCGCCTTCGTGGAAATCTGCAAGAAGGCCGGAAAGTCAGAATTGGCCGCCGCCGTTGCGCTGTACATGCTCTGCGCCGACGAGGAAGAAGGCGCGGAAATCTACGGCTGTGCCAACGACCGGGCACAGGCCAGCATCGTGTTCGATGTGGCGAAGGATATGGTACTCCAAAGCCCGGCGCTGCTCAAGCGCATCAAAATCGTGGAGAGCCAGAAGCGCCTCGTCTACACGCCCACCCGCTCGATCTATCAGGCACTGTCCTCCGAGGTTGCCTCCAAATACGGCTATAACGTCCACGCCTGCATCTTCGACGAGCTGCTGGGCCAGCCGAACCGGAAGCTGTTCGACGTGATGACGAAGGGTTCCGGCGCGGCGCGCAAGCAGCCGCTGAATTTCGTCATCACCACGGCGGGTAGCGATAAAAACAGCATCTGCTACGAGGTGCACTCCAAGGCCGTGGACATCCTGGAGGGCCGGAAGCACGACTCCACCTTCTACCCGGTCGTGTTCAGCGCGCCGACCGACGCCGACTGGACTGATCCGAAGGTGTGGCACTGCGTCAACCCCTCGCTGGGAAAGACGGTGGACCCAGAATTCTACCGCGCCGCGTGCGAAAGCGCGAGGCAGAACCCCGCCGAAGAAATGCAGTTCCGGCAGTTTTTCCTATGACAGTGGACCAGCACCACCGTCCGCTGGATGCCCATGGACAAATGGGACGCCTGCGCGTTTCCGGTGGACCCGGAGCGCCTGCGCGGGCGCGTATGCTATGGAGGCCTCGACCTCTCCTCCACCACCGACATCACGGCGTTCGTGCTGGTCTTTCCTCCAGAAGATGATGACGGCAAGTATGAAATCCTGCCCTTCTTCTGGCTCCCGGAAGACAACATCGAACTCCGAGTCCGGCGCGATCACGTCCCCTACGACATCTGGGCCAAGCAGGGCCATGTGTATACCACCGAGGGGAATGTCGTGCATTACGGTTACATTGAGGAATTCATCGAAGAACTTGGAACGAAGTACAACATCCGGGAAATCGCCTTCGACCGATGGGGTGCGGTTCAGATGACGCAGAACCTTGAGGGGTTGGGCTTCACCGTCGTGCCCTTCGGCCAGGGTTTCAAGGACATGTCCCCACCGACCAAGGAACTGATGAAGCTGACGTTGGAGCAAAAGCTCGCCCACGGCGGGCACCCGGTGCTCCGCTGGATGGTGGACAACGTGGCGATCCGCACCGACCCAGCCGGCAACATCAAGGCCGACAAGGAAAAATCCACGGAGAAAATCGACGGCGCGGTCGCCACCATCATGGCGCTAGATAGGGCGATCCGGCACGGCGGCGCGACCGGTTCTGTTTATGACGAGAGGGGGCTTCTATTTATATGAGCGTCTTGGGGGCGCTGTTCCGCTCGCGGGACAAGCCTGGCAGGCACCCTTTGCCCCAGAATTCGTTGAACGGCGGTGCCTATTCTTTCTTCTTTGGGGGTACGACCTCCGGCAAGGCTGTGAACGAGCGCAGCGCCATGCAGATGACCGCGGTCTACGCCTGCGTGCGCATCCTGTCCGAGGCCATCGCCTCGCTCCCGCTGCACGTGTACCAGTACAACGATTCCGGAGGGAAGGAGAAGGCCCTCACACATCCGCTGTACGGCATCCTCCACGACGAGCCGAACCCGGAGATGTCGGCCTTCTCCTTCCGCGAAACCCTCATGACCCACCTGCTGCTGTGGGGAAACAGCTACGCGCAGGTGATCCGCAACGGACGCGGGGAGATCGTGGCGCTGTATCCGCTCATGCCCGACCGCATGACCGTGGATCGGGACGCCCAGGGCACCATCTTCTACGAGTACGCCCGCGCGGACGGGGACGCGCGAACGATGGACGGCAAGTCCACCGTGCGGCTCGCGCCTTCCGACGTGCTCCACATTCCGGGCTTGGGCTTCGACGGGCTGGTCGGATACTCCCCCATCGCCATGGCGAAGAACGCCATCGGCATGGGACTGGCCTGTGACGAGTACGGCGCGTCCTTTTATCATAACGGCGCGCAGCCGGGCGGCGTTCTGGAGCATCCGGGTGTGGTGAAGGACCCCAAGCGCGTCCGTGATTCCTGGAACGCCATCTATCAGGGCAGCGCCAACGCCCACCGCGTCGCGGTGCTGGAGGAAGGGATGGCCTACAAACCCATCTCCATCTCCCCGGAGCAGGCACAGTTCCTGGAGACGCGAAAATTCCAGATCGACGAGATCGCGCGCATCTTCCGCGTGCCGCCGCACATGGTAGGCGACCTGGAGAAGTCCTCGTTCAGCAACATCGAGCAGCAGTCGCTGGAATTCGTGAAGTACACGCTCGCGCCATGGATTGCGCGGTGGGAACAGGCCATCTACCGTGCGCTTCTCTCGCAAGCCGAGAAGGAGCGCTTTTTTGTGCGCTTCAACGTGGAAGGGCTTCTGCGGGGCGATTATCAGAGCCGCATGACCGGCTACTCCATCGCGCGCCAGAACGGCTGGATGAGTGCCAACGACATCCGCGAACTGGAGAACCTCGACCGCATCCCCGCCAAGGATGGCGGCGACCTTTTCCTCATCAACGGGAACATGACCCGGCTTGCTGACGCGGGAATCTTTGCCGCCAAAGTCCGGGGAGAACACGCCGAGGGCGTTCTCCGACTGGCTTGACGTGCGGTCCAGGCCTTTGTATACGGTGAATGTGTGAAGCCCGGTCTTGGGGTTGGTCGCGATCTTGAACCCGATCTTCGCCAGCTGCGCCCGGGCGGTGCACACGTCCAGCGCGTTGGCGAATTCCTCCGAGGTGTAGGAATAGCTGTCGGTCGAAATCCCAGACAGGTCGCCAATCACGAGATTCGGAACCGCCCGCCTCGCGTCTGTTGGACTGACGAGGTTGTCGTTTACAATCTTGGCGAGCAGCTCGTGCGTGCCCATCTCCGCGGAGAGGATGGGGATGATGAGCCGGTTCCCGATCCAGTGGGTCAGAAACTTCCCCTGCACCTCGATGCTCTCCAGACCGTCGGCGTCCCTGGCGATGTGGCGGTACAGGATCTGCCCGGCCTCGTCGGCGTCCCGGCGGACGAGGATCCGCCCAAGCCTGAGCAATTCCGCGTGCTTCTCCGTCATGGGCACGAGCAAGGAAAATTCCCCGCACGCCCAGTACCGCCGCGTCCAGACGAGGGAGGTGATCTCCTCCACAATCCCCAGAAGCGTCATGGACGCGTCGTACACGAATAACTCCATATCAAACCCCCAGATACCGGTTGTTGTGGTAGACCACGAC
>JARKQG010000125.1 GCA_029974035.1 Eubacteriales bacterium
CCGCCCGCGATCAAACGCCAGAGGAATCGCATTGGCACCAGCAGAAGCCATCCGATCGCATACAGAAGTCCCAGTCCCAGCGCGAACGACACCACCAGCTCCCACGGGATCCTCACCGCCCTCACCCCCCTTCACGCACTAACAGCGTATGCCGGGCGGGCCGGGTTATGCCCCGCGCCCCACCGCCGGGCTTGTTAGCACTCTCGTTTATCGAGTGCCAAATTTAACTTGACATGCGCCGCCCCACTTCATAAAATATTGGTAAAGACTACTCAATCATCGGGAGGCAAACGACATGGCAAAGACCGGCAACATTACCATCCACGCGCAGAACATCATGCCCATCATCAAGCGGTGGCTGTATTCGGATAAAGACATCTTCCTGCGGGAACTGGTGTCCAACGGCGCCGACGCCATCGCCAAGTACAAGCTGCTGGCCCTGAAGGGCGACGCCCCGGCGGCGGAGGACTACCGCGTGGACGTGGTGGTCAGCGAGGCCGGGGGCACCCTTAAAATCATCGACAACGGCGTGGGCATGACCGACGACGAAGTCAAGCGCTTTATCGCCCAGGTGGCCTTCTCCGGCGCGGAGGAATTTCTCAAGCAGTACAAGACCGAGGGCGAGGACGGCGGCATCATCGGTCATTTCGGCCTGGGCTTCTACTCGGCGTTTATGGTGTCCTCGAAGGTGGTCATCGACACAAAGTCCTGGCAGCCGGGCGCGGAGGCCGTGCGCTGGATCAGCGAGGACGGCATGAAGTACAAGATGGAGCCCTCTGACCGCGCGGAGCGGGGCACCACCATCACGCTGACCATCTCCGAGGAGGAGCACGAATTCCTGCACCTGCACAAGCTGCGCGAAACGCTGGAGAAGTACTGTGCCTTCATGCCCGTGCCGATCTATCTGCGGGAGGACAAGCCCGAAAGTGAAAAGGCGGAGGAGGCGCCAAAGCAGGATCACGAGGGCGGCGAGGCCGACGAAAACGCCGCCGAAAAGGCGCCGGAGCAGCCCGTCAACGATACCCACCCGCTGTGGAACGTGCGCCCTGCCGACGTGACGGAGGCGCAGTACAAGGACTTTTACCGCAAGGTGTTCCACGATTACGAGGAGCCGCTCTTCTGGATTCACCTGAACGCGGAGTATCCTTTCAATTTGAAGGGCATTCTGTACTTCCCGCGGCTGAAAAACGAGTTCTCCGCCAACGAGGGCGTCATCAAGCTCTACAACAAGCAGGTGTTCGTGGCGGACAACATCAAGGAGGTCATTCCGGAGTTTCTGATGCTGCTCAAGGGCGTCATCGACTGCCCGGATCTGCCGCTCAACGTATCCCGCTCGTTCTTGCAAAACGACGGCTACGTCAAAAAGATGTCCGCCTACATTACCCGCAAGGTGGCCGACCGGCTGGTGTCGGAATTCACCGGCAAGCGCGAAACCTACGAAAAATACTGGAACGACATCCACCCCTTCGTGAAGTACGGCTGCATTCGGGATGAAAAGTTCTACGACCGGGTGAAGGACGCGATCCTTTTCAAGACCGCCGACGGCCGGTACATGACCCTCGCGGAGTACAAGGACAAGAACTTCACCGACACGGACAAGACCGTCTTCTACGCCAGCGACGAAAAGCGCCAGGCGCAGATGGTGGCGCTTTACGAGGCCGCGGGCAAGGATGTGGTGCTCCTGGGCACGCTGATTGACAACAACTTCATCAGCTTCCTCGAATACAAGGTGGGCGACGGGCTCAAGTTCCAACGCGTTGACGGCGGCATGGAGGGGCTGACGGACACCAGCGGCGACGACGGCGACCGGCAGAAGCTGGAGGCGCTGTTCCGCGCGGCGCTGAACGAACACGATCTTCCGGTCAAGCTGGAGCAGTTCAAAACCGAGGACCTGCCGGCCATGATCACCGTGGAGGAGCAGTCCCGCCGCTTCTCCGAGATGAGCCGCGCCTTCGGCGGCGGCTTCCAGATGCCCGAGCAGAAGACGCTGGTGCTCAACGCGCGGCACCCGCTGGTCAGGCATCTTCTGACCGCCGGGGAGGGCGAGCGCACCACGATGATCGCCCAGCAGATCATGGACCTGGCCGAGATGGCCCGCAGCCCGCTGGAATCCGAGCGCATGGTGGCGTTCCTCAAGCGCTCCGGCCAGCTTCTGACCCTGGCGGCGGACAAGGGCGAATAACAAAGGATCGCACCAGAATCTCAAGATTCGACAGAAGGGATCTTCGCTTCTTCTGTCGAATCTTTTTATGGATTTGGGAGGGAACGACTTGGGTAAGTACGCATTGGGCATCGACTATGGCACGCTGTCCGCCCGGGCGCTGGTGGCGGAAATCGGCACGGGGCGGGAACTGGGCGGCGCGGTCATGGACTATCCGCACCGGGTGATGGATACCGCCCTGCCGGACGGCACGCGCCTTCCGCCGGACTGGGCGCTGCAGCACCCGCAGGACTACATGGACGCGCTGGGCATCATCCCGGAAGCGCTGAAGACGGCCGGGGTTTTGGCGGAGGACATCGTCGGCGTGGGGCTGGATTTTACCGCCTGCACGATGCTGCCGGTGGACGAATCTTTTACCCCGCTGTGCCTGAAACCCGAGTGGGCGGGCAACCCCCACGCCTACGCAAAGCTGTGGAAGCACCACGCCGCCCAGCGCGAGGCGGACGAGATCAACCGCGCCGCCCGGGCGCGGGGCGAGGTGTTCCTCGCCCGCTACGGCGGAAAGACCTCGTCGGAGTGGATGTTTCCCAAGATCTGGCAGATTCTGAACGAAGCGCCGGAGGTGTACCGGGCATCCCACCGCTTCATTGAGGCGGCGGACTGGGCGGTGTGGCTCCTGACGGGCTCAGAGGCCGTCAGCGCCTGCGCCGCCGGGTACAAGGCGCTGTGGAGCCGTCGGGACGGCTATCCCTCCCGGGGCTTTCTCCGGGCGCTGGACCCCCGGCTTGAGGGTGCGCTCGAAAAGCTGGGGCGGGATGTCCGTCCGGTTGGGGCCCGGGCGGGCGCCGTAACGCCGGAGGCCGCCGCGCGGACGGGCCTCTGCCCCGGCACGCCGGTGGCGGTGGCCAACGTGGACGCCCACGTGTCGCTGCCGGCGGCGGGGCTCACCGAGCCCGGCGACATGCTGATGATCCTGGGCACCTCCACCTGCCATGTGATGGTCGACCGGGCGCTTCGCCCGGTGCCGGGCATCTCCGGCGTGGTGGAGGACGGCATCATCCCGGGCCTGATGGGCTACGAGGCCAATCAGGTGACGGGCGACCATTTGAACTGGTTTTTGAAAACCTGCGCGCCGGAACGGGATGTCCGGACCGCCCGGGAAAGGGGCATCGGCCTGCACCGCCAGATGGGCGAGCGGGCGGCGCGCCTGGCACCCGGCGAGTCCGGCCTTCTGGCACTGGACTGGTGGAACGGCAACCGCTCCGTGCTGGTGGACGGCGGCCTGTCCGGTCTGATCCTGGGGCTTACGCTGACCACGACGCCCGAGGAGATCTACCGCGCGCTGGTCGAGGCCACCGCCTTTGGCGCGCGCACCATCCATGAGGCGTTTGAAAAAAACGGCGTCGCCATCAAAAACCTCTACGCCTGCGGCGGCATCGCCCGAAAGGACCCCTTCTTCATGCAGATCTACGCGGACGTCACCGGCCGCGAGATCCGCGTGGCCCGGTCTGCCCAGGCGCCCGCGCTGGGTTCGTCCAGGTTCGGCGCGGTGGCGGCGGGGCCCGCGGCCGGAGGCTATGCCTCGATCCGGGACGCGGCCCGGGAGATGGGCGGCCTGACGGATGCGGCATACCGCCCGGTGCCGGAAAACCACCGGGTGTACGACCGCCTGTTCGCGGAGTATACACAGCTGCACGACTGGTTTGGCCGCGGCGGAAACGATGTAATGAAGCGGCTCAAGGCCATCCGGGAAGCGCAGCAACCGAAATAGCGGCGGCGGTGCCGCGAGGGAGGCCCCATGAAACAGTTCATAAAAATCGCGCTCTGGGCCCTGGCGGGCGTTGTCCTTCTGGCGGCGCTGGGCATCGGCTATCTGACGGTGACGGAATACCGCCCGGCGGCGGAGGAACAGGTCGCCCTCGCGGGCGGCGCCTCCGGCGCGGCAAGGCCCGGCGATACGCTCTCGGCGGTCAGCTTTAACATCGGCTACTGCGGCCTGCCCGCGGAGGTCGACTTCTTTCTCGACGGCGGCAAGACCACCGGCGCCGACTCGAAGGCCGTGATTGAGCGCGACCTCGCCGGGGTCATCGAAACCCTCTCGGCGCAAAAATGCGACCTCACGCTGCTGCAGGAGGTGGACCAGGGCGCGCGGCGCTCCTTCTATGTGAACGAAGCCGCCGTCATCTCCGGCGCTCTCGGCGGGCAGACCGCCTTCGCGCGGAATTTCCTCTGCCCCTTCGTGCCGGTTCCGGTCACAAATCCCATCGGCAGGGTGAACAGCGGCCTCATGACCCTTTCTGCCCTGAACGCGTCCGCCGCCGCGCGGATTGGCCTGCCCAGCCCCTTCGCCTGGCCCCTCTCCACCTGCAACCTCAAGCGCTGCCTTCTGGCGACGCGCATCCCCGTCGAGGGCGCGGACAGCGAACTGGTGGTGGTCAACCTGCACCTGGAGGCCTATGACGCGGGCGAGGGCAAGGCGGCGCAGACGGAGGCGCTGGTGCGGTTTTTGACCGGCGAATACGAAAAGGGCAATTACGTGCTGGCGGGCGGCGACTTCAACCAATGGCTGCCCGGCGTTGATCGCCGGAAATACCCGATCCGGGCCGAAGCCGCCTACGTGCCGGGGGAAGTCGACGCGGCGATCCTGCCGGGTTGGACCTTTGCCGTGGACGACAAAGCCCCCACCTGCCGCCTGAACGACAGGCCCTACGACCCGGCGGACCCGGAGATTCAGACCTATGTGATCGACGGCTTCATCCTGTCGCCCAACCTCCGCCTGGAATCCGTCGAAACGCTGCCGCTGGGCTTCCGGTTTTCGGACCACAACCCGGTCCGGGTTGAATTTCAGCTCGCCTGACGCATGCGTCCGGCCCCCGCGATGCCGCGGGGGCCGGTTGATTTTTGGGGGGGCGCTACTGGGTCACGATGCCCTCATCGTCCTGCACGATGCGCAGGATGGTCTTTTCGGCGCCGGTGGCCACGTCCACGTAGACGAGGTACTGTTCGTCGTCCGAGAAGGACGCGGTGATCTCCCAGCACTGCACCTCTCCTTCGTCCAGCGGGATAATGCAGCGCCGCACGCGCTCCACGGTCAGCGCCGGGTTGATGCTGGCGCGGGCTTCTGCCTCCGTGATCACGGGCCGCGCAATGGCGCGCGTCCGGTGGTTGGTCAGGTAGTTGGCTGCCTCGATGCCCACCACCTGCCCGTCTTTCATCGAGATCTGCAGCTTGACCAGATCCGGGTAGAGGAGCACGCCCTCCTGCGTCGCCGCGTAGTTGACCGTCAAAATGCCGTCCAGTCTGCGCCAGTAGTTGACCGCCATGTCCTCATAGCCGTGGACGGCGAGAAAACGCGCGCCCTGGTCGATGCAGTCGCCTTCGGTGAGCACCACTTCGGAATTTGCCCGGTCGGGCAGCATGTACACCACGTGACCGCCCGCCCGGGTGATGCCCGCCGTCAGCGTGTTGCCGTCCTTCAGCGTGAGGATGAACTCATAGCAGCTGGAGAAGATGTCCGAATCCCCGGTATAGCCGGCGCTCACCACCCGCTCCGCGCCCACAAACGCGGTCAGCAGACGTCCGGCCTCGTCGCTGGAAATCTCCGGACCGTCGGGCGCGATCTCCTCGGACACGCTGGCATCGGAGAAGGGACCGTCGTAGAGCAGCACCGGGTAGTCCACGGCCGGCTCGTTTTCCTCGTCTGGCGCCTGCGTGGCGCTCAGGGTCACCGAGCCGTCTCCAAACACCGGCTCGCCCTCGTCGTAGCGCGCCAGCAACTCGGCCAGCTGATTGTTCAGCCGGATGCCGGCGCTTCTGAGATCGCCCAGCTGCTCGTAGTCCCGCCCGGTCAGCGCGCCGCCGGCGCCAATGCGCTCGGCCAGCACCCGGGCGTAGTCCGCCGTCTGGTTGACAAACTTCAGCGAGCCCTCCAGCGTGGCATCGCCCTGAGGCATCTGACTGAGGTTTCCGGATACGCCCTCAGCCTGCCGCGCAATGGTGGCGAGCAGCGCCTGCCGCTGCGACGCGCTGCCGGTGACCATCAGCTTTTCCAGGTTGAGCTGGATGCCGCTCATCAGCTCGATCGTCTCATAAAACGCCTTTTGATAGGCCGCGTTGACCTGCAGCGTCAGCGCCGAAACGCGCTTTTGCATCGCGACGCTGGTGAGAAAAAGCGCCAGCGCCAGCGCGGCGAGCATGACCAGAAAGCCCCTTTTCTGGATGCGCCCCCTCCATCGAAACCCATTCTTCATAGGCAGAAGGAGTGGTTGCCGATCACGGTCTTGACCGTCCGGCTGCGGATCCACCTGTCCGAGGTCGCCCTGGGGTTATAGAAGTACAGACACCCGCCGGTGGGGTCCCAGCCGTTCATCGCGTCGCGGGCGGCGCGGATGGCGGAGGAATCCGGGGTATTGTTGATGGAGCCGTTGGGCACGCAGGAGAAGGCGTTCTTCTGGTAGATGACGCCGGAGATGGTGTTGGGAAAGGACGACGAGCGCACCCGGTTCAAGACCACCGCCGCCACCGCCACCTGCCCCTTGTAGGGCTCGCCCCGGGCCTCGGCGTACACCAGTTTGGAGAGCAGCCGGTGGTCGCTGGAAACGATGGACGCGGAGGTTGAACTCGTCGTGGTCGCGCCGCCGCCGGAGGAGGTCAGCGTCACGCCCAGCGCGGCTGCGGTCGCCGGGCCGACCCGGCCGTCCACGGTCAGGCCGTTGCGCCGCTGGAACAGCTTCACCGCGGCCTGGGTATCCGCGCCGTACCTGCCGTCGGCGACGCCATCCAGATAATCGTACTGGATCAGCCGCTTCTGCACCTTGGTGACGTTGCTGCCGCTGGAGCCCACCTCCAGCACCACGGCGGCCTGCGCCGGCAAAAGCGCAAAGCAGGCCGCCAGCGACAGGATCAGCGCGACGTACGCAAATTTTTTCATGAATCATTCCCCCTCATCGCCGCAACCCATTGCATGATCTCGGAATAGAACGCCACGGGCCGGTCCGTCTCCAGTGCTTCCGCGGAAATCGGGTCCGCGCCGCACAGGTCCGGATAGAGCACACACCACCAGTTTCGGCCCGCGCCGCCACCCAGTACGACGCGCACCGCGCGGTAGCGCCCCGCCGGCACCACGAGATCGCCATACACCCGGAGCGGGCAGTCCACCTCCCGGATTTCCACCCGCCCGCCGGATGCCCGCGCCAGCGCGCCCCGGCGCGCCCGGAGGCGCGCAAAGGCCTCGTCGGCATTCTTCGCGCCCCGGACAATCTCGGCCGCCAGCGCGCGCACGCGGTCGCGGACGACGAGCTTTTGCCGCTGATCGTCCGGCGCGTCGCTCCGGGCGACCACCTGGAGGCGAATCAGCCCGCCCAGTGGGTCGGGCGCCTTCGCCCGGGCCGGAAGCGGGATAAAAAGCGCCGCGCACATCGCGAGCGCCACAAAAAAACGAGCCATCCTTCTACTCCCATCATGCGGAATCGGATGGCTCTAGCCTGAGCGGAATCTGACGAATTTATGCGGCTACGCGGGCAATGTTTCAGTCACAATCGCGTTTTTTCCCAATTTTTTGGCGGCGGCGTGAGCGGCCGCGCCGTCCCGGAACACGCCGTAGACGGCGGAACCGCTGCCCGACATCTGTGCGAAAAGCGCGCCCATGGCGTACAGATCCCGGATCCTCTCCGGAATCTCCGGCATCAGCGCCGCCGCCGGCGCGATGAGCGCATTGTGCGAAACGCGGCGAAGCCGGTCAAAGTCTTTCGTTCGGAGCGCTTCCAGCGCGCCCCGGGCATCCGCCGGCGGATGCGCCGGCGTGCCGTCCCATGCGCGGAACACCTCCGGCGTCGAAAGTCCGCCGCCCAGCCGCGCCACCGCCAGGTGAAGCCCGGGCCCCGGCCCCAGATGCTCAATCCGCTCCCCTATGCCGCGCACGCGGCAAAAGCCGCCCGTCAGGCAATAGGGCACATCCGCGCCCAGGGTCAGGCCCAGCGCGCCCAGCGCGGCCTCTGGAATCTCGAGCCCCCACAGCGCGGCAAGGCCGCGCAGCGCCGCGGCGCAGTCCGCGCTGCCACCGCCGAGGCCCGCCCGAACCGGAATGCGCTTGATGAGGGAAATGCGTGCGCCGCGGCGCACCCCGGCCATTTCCCGGAGCGCGCGCGCGGCGCGAAGCACAAGGTTGTCCCCATCCCCGGAGGGCGCCCCGTCCACCTCAAGCGTCAGCCCGTCGGCGTCCTCAAACGTCAGGCGATCCGCCAGCGCCACCGGCTGCATCAGCATATCCAATTCGTGGTATCCGTCCGGACGGACGCCCGTAACCCAGAGCGCCCAGTTGATCTTGGCGTTCGCCTCTCGTTCAATCCTCATGTACGGCCCTCCGCGAGGGCCATTATACCACGCCTATACCCGGAGCACAATGGGCTTGCCCGGTTCCACCGCGCCGACGCGCGCCTGCGCCACCCGATGGCGCCGGCCGATGGACCAGGCGGTGTCCCCCGCCTGCGGCCATACGATCAGGATGCCGCCCGCGCCTGCCTCGCCCTCCGCCGCCTCGACGCCCTCCACAATGGTCATGGGACGGGTTTGGATGGCGGAGCCGGCCACGTGCAGCGTACATTTGATCTCCAGACGGTCGCTCATCAGCGCGCTGGCCTCGGCGCCGGTGGCCTCCACCGTCAGCTCGCCGTTTTCTGGAAGCTCTCCCTCGCAGCGGACGGTAAAGGGCATTTCGGACCGCGCGGCCTGCAGCCGCTCGCTGCCGCCGGGCAGGTACAGTACGCCCGACTCCAGGATGCCGGACACCGTCGTCTGTCCGTTTTCGCCGGACCATTCGCTGACCACGGGGCGCACCCGGGCGGCCAGCACCGAGCCCGCGCCGGGCGCTCCCTCCGGAAGCATCATGGTGCCGCGGAACACCTGGGCGCCGTCCAGCGCGACTTCGCCGGCGGACACCTCAATCGTTTCGCACCGGGC
Organism: Eubacteriales bacterium; assembly: GCA_029974035.1. Next base: position 9,119 of record JARKQG010000125.1, read on the forward strand.
CTCAATGGCCTGGCCGGCGGTGGTATACGCCCCGGCAAGGGCGGTGGCGCAGTCCTGTCCGTAAGCGCGCACCGCAATGGCGAGGTTTGCTTCCAGCGTCAGCGCCGACTCCTCGCCGTCGCCCTGTTCCACGCTGGTGACGAGGTTCGTGACGGCCGCGCTCGCGCGCACATTGCCGCTGAGCCACTCGGGCAGTTCCACCAGTTCGTCAAAGGGCAGCGCCACCTTGACCAGCGCCGCCGGCCGCGACGGAACGCCGGTTCCGATCAGCGTCTCGGTCAGCACTTCGCCCTTTACCCGGACGCCGCCCAGATCCGGCGCGACGCCGGTCACCCGCGCGCTGGACCAGTCGATCAGTGAGAGTCGAGCGTCCAGCTGCGCCGGAAGCTGCACGCTCTCCCGGAGCACCGCCTCCGCCCCCGCCTCGGCGCTGAGCTTTGTGGAACAGACCTCCACAAACTGCGCCTCCAGCGCCGGAATCCCCGCCGCCTGCGTGATCACATTCAGCGCGTCCAGCGTGCTGACCCGAACCGCCAGGTTGACGGACACGTGAAACACCATGCGCCCGTTTTCATAGGCCGCCTCCACGTGCTCCACCTGGCCCGTCACTCCGGCGATCATCCGGGGCTTGACCCCGGGCGCTTCAATTGACTGATTGAACTGCGCCTGGGCACCGAGCGCGCGCGGGCTCGTCTCCTCGCCCTGCCGGTACACCGCCTGACAGCGCACCGTGCCGTCCAGAAGCACCCGCCCCTCCTGCACCTCCACGGTACCGATCGAGAGCGTCGCCTCCTCCATCAGCGGCTCCACCGCCTCGCGTCCCGCGCCGGAAACCGTGGCCTCCGCACGCACCAGCGCCTGCGCGCGCTCGGCAGCCACCAGCCGTTCGATTTCTATGGTTTGCCTTTCCAGCTCCACGTTCAGCCCTCCTTGTACCCATTCCAGCGCGGCCGACGGGCCGCCCGTTCCCCCTTCATTGCTATGCGCGCGATCCGCCGCTTATCCAAAACGCGGCGCAAAAACGCAAAGGGGATTGACGCGCGGCAAAGAACCTTGTATAATGCGCTTAATTACTATTATTCACATAGGATAATTATCACAAACCTGCCTCCGGACAGCATCCCGGGCGGAGCCGCCAAAGGGCGGGGCAGGATCTGCCGAAAACAAAGGGGGGACCACCATGTCAAACGCCACGACGGAAACGCGCCTTCACATCACCGGGATGACCTGCGGCCTGTGCGTTCAGAAGATCGAGGCGGCGCTTCAGGCGCTGCCGGGGGTTTCAAAGGCCACGGTTCAATTGGCGCGCGGGACGGCGCGGATCGTCCATGATCCGGAAAAGGTCAAAAGGCGCGATCTGATTCGCGCCGTGGTAGCCGAAGGGTATGGGGTCGGATCGGATGCGGGCGGCGCGCCGGGCGGCCGGGTGCGCTCCGTCGGACGGATCGCCGCCGTCCTTTCCACCGCCGGACTTTTGTATCTGCTGCTCAGCCGCTTCGGCGTCGGCGCGGCGGCCGGCCTTCTGCCGCTGGCGGAGGAGGGCATGGGGTACGGCATGCTGTTTGTGATCGGCCTGATCACCTCCGTTCACTGCGTGATGATGTGCGGCGGCATCGGGCTTTCCCAATGCATGCGCGCACCGCAGCCCGCCCCGGGCGGAGTCGGCGCGCTGAAGCCCAGCGCCCTTTACAACCTTGGGCGCGTGATTTCCTATACGCTGGTGGGTGCGCTGGTGGGCGCGGCGGGATCGGTGATCAGCTTTTCCCAGACGGCCAGGGGTGTGGTGCAGGCCGTCGCCGGGGTTTTCATGCTGATCATGGGGCTGAACATGACGGGCCTGTTTCCCTGGATGGCGCGCCTGGTGCCGCGCATGCCCAAATTCGCAGCGCAAAAAATCGGCGGGCGCGGGCGCTCCATGGGGCCGCTGTACGTGGGCCTGATCAACGGCCTGATGCCCTGCGGGCCGCTGCAGGCGATGCAGATTTACGCGCTGTCCACCGGAGATCCCGCGAAGGGTGCGCTGTCGATGCTGGTGTTCAGCCTGGGCACCGTGCCGCTGATGTTCGGCTTCGGCGCGCTGGGTTCCATCATGAACCGCAGGTTCTCCCGCCGCGCGATGGCGGTGGGCGCAGTGCTGGTGGCGGCGCTGGGGCTGACCATGCTGTCCAGCGGCATGAACCTCGCGGGCGCGAGTTTTCCGACGGCCGGCGCGGGTACGGCCGGCGCGCCCACAGCCGCCCGGGCCGAGGCCGTGCAGCGGGTGACCACCACCCTTCGCTCCGGAAGCTACGAACCCATTACCGTCACCGCGGGCGTTCCGGTGGAGTGGACGATCAACGCGCCCAAGGGCTCGATCAACGGCTGCAACAACCGGATGATCCTGCCCGCCTTCGGCATCGAGCACAGTTTTGAGCCCGGCGCAAACGTCATCCGGTTTACGCCGGAAAAGGCCGGGCGCTTCCGGTTCAGCTGCTGGATGGGCATGATCACCAGCACCGTCACCGTGATCGACAATACGGACCCGGCCGCGGCCCCCGGCGCAGAAACCGCGGACCCGGCCGGGCCGGATTGGCTGACAAATGCGGAGGAGGCCTCCTGCTGCGAGGCCGAGGCCGAGGTATAGGAAGCGGCCCCGGGCGCGACGTTCCCGGGGCCGATTTTGTAAAGTGCCCGCATCCCCGCGGCGCGGTCCGGCGGCTCAGCCGAGCCGCTTCACGCTCTGGCGCTCGATCAGCGCGGTGTCGATCTCCTGTTTGATCCGGTAGGCGTCGCCGTTTTTGATCAGTTCCACCAGCCGCTCCACCGCCACCTTGCCGATGCACTTGCACTCGACGCGCATGGTGGTCAGCGGCGGCTCGATCACCATGCAGGCGGGAATGTCGTCAAAGCCGATCACCGACACATCGCCGGGGATCTGGCAGCCGTATTCCTTGAGCGCGCGCATCGCCCCCAGCGCGATCACATCGTTGTCCACAAAAAACGCGGTGGGCAACGGCGGTTTTTTTTCGAGGAATGCCAGCATATCCAGGTATGCGTCCTCCGTGTTGGCCCGAAGGGCCGCCGATCCTTCCTCGTCCGGCTCAATGCCCCGGTGCTTGAGGGCGGACAAAAAGCCGGCCCGCCGCTCGTCAAAGTTTTTGATCCAGTCGCTGGAGCGCAGGTGCCCGATGCGGCGGTGGCCCATGGCGATCAGGTACTCCGCGGCCTTAAAGGCGCCCTCGAAGTTGTTGATGCCGACCTTGTTGATCTCCGCGCCGGTCAGCGCCGAGTCGATCGCTACCACCGGAAGACCCAGCGCCTGGAAGCGGCCCATGTCCTCCGCCTCCAGTTCCGTGGCCAGCACCAGGAGCCCCTGCGCGCCCCGATCCACCCGGGAAAGCTGCTCCTCCGCCGGAAGTCCACTTAAAAAATTTAAATATGAGAGCGAAAGAACATAACCCGCATCCCGACAGGCGCGCTCAATTTCCTCGATAATCCTTGAAAAAAACTGAGTGTCCCCCACCACCTTGCCGTGTTTTTTGCACACGACGAAGGCAATTTCATGCAGCGCGCCGATGGGCATTTTCTGCATCAGCGCGTCACGATAGCCGGATTCCACCAGCTTTTTCAGCACGCGCCTGCGCGTGGGCTCGCTGATGCCGGGTTTGTTGTTGATGACCATGGAAACCGTTGCGTTGGACAGGCCCAATTCCTGCGCGATGTCCTTGATTTTAACCGGCACCCGCGCGCCACCCCCGAAATCAAATAAATTTACTGAAGACATTATATCAGATCGCGGCTTCCGGCGCAATCTCCCTTTAAAATATTTCAACATTCTATTGACATATTTCACAGCGCATGCTACGATGTTTCCGGAAATTGGTTTCAAAAAGGTTATGCGGCGGTTTCAATGCGGCGCTCGCCGCGTGGAATAAAATGATTCGAGGAGGAATCACCATGAAGAAACTGGTCGCCCTCACGCTGGCCCTGCTGCTCGTCCTTGGCATGGCCTCCACCGCTTTTGCGGCGGATCTGATCATGATCATTACGCCCAGCCATTCCAACCCCTACTTCAAGACGGTGGCCGACGCCGCCGCCGCCAAGGCCGCGGAGCTCGGATACGAGACCAAGGTCATCCAGCACGACGATGACGTCGTCAAGCAGCAGGAAGCCTTTGACACTGCCATCCAGCTGGGCGCCAAGGCAATCATCTGCGACAACGCCGGCGCGGACGCCACCGTCACCCCGGTGCAAAGTGCCAAGGCCGCGGGCATCCCCACCTTCCTGGTGGACCGCGAGATCAACTCCACCGGTGACGCCGTGGCCCAGATGGTGTCCAACAACTTCCAGGGCGCCACCGCGGTGGCCGAATACTTCGTCGAGCTGATGGACGAAGAAGGCGGCTTTGTGGAGCTGACCGGCAAGGACTCCGACACCAACGCCCACGTGCGCAGCGAGGGCTTCCACTCGATCATCGACCAGTACCCCGACATGGTGATGCTCGACCAGCAGACCGCCAACTGGGACCAGACCGAGGCCTATGACAAGATGGAATCCATCATCCAGGCCCAGGGCGCGGACAAGATCAAGGGCGTCATCTGCGGCAACGACACCATGGCCATGGGCGTCATCGAGGCCTGCCTGAAGGCCGGCATGAAGGACGTCATCGTCTGCGGCTTTGACGGCTCCAACGACGTGCGCGATTCCATCCTCCGCGGCGAAATCAAGGCCACGGGCCTCCAGCCCATCGCCTACATTTCCGAGCAGGCGGTGGTCCAGGCCGACTACTACATCAAGAACGGCAAGCCCATGGTGGCCGAGGAGAAGCAGCTTCTGGACTGCGTGCTGATCAATAAGGACAACGCGGCCAAGCTGGATAACTTCACCCTGTCCGAATAATCCCGCATTTCAGGAGGCGGGGCTTTCGCGCCCCGCCTCCCGGAACGTGGGGTTATTCGGACAGGGTGAAGTTGTCCAGCTTGGCGGCGTTGTCGATGTTGATCAGCACGCAGTCCAGCAGCTGCTTCTCTTCGGCCACCATGGGCTTGCCGTTCTTGATGTAGTAGTCCGCCTGGACGACCGCCTGCTCGGAGATGTAGGCGATGGGCTGCAGGCCCGTGCCCTTGATCTCGCCGCGCAGGATGGAGTCGCGCACGTCGTTGGAGCCGTCGAAGCCGCAGACGATGACGTCCTTCATGCCGGCCTTGAGGCAGGCCTCGATGACGCCCATGGCCATGGTGTCGTTGCCGCAGATGACGCCCTTGATCTTGTCCGCGCCCTGGGCCTGGATGATGGACTCCATCTTGTCATAGGC
>JARKQG010000085.1 GCA_029974035.1 Eubacteriales bacterium
GTGCCCTTGGCGCGCCTGCGGGTTTTCCCCGCGCCCACTCGCCAGCTCCGGCGTCCTCGACATCTCCGCGGATGTCCGCGTCCCCAGCGCCATCACCCTCGGCGGCGTCGGCGGCCCCCAGTTGGCGGGCTCTCTCCCGACATCCACTCTGACCGTCACCGACGCGGCCGCCATCGACCTTTCGGGGGCCTCGCTTCGCGGGGTCGCTGACATGTCGATGGTGGGCGGCTCTCATTTGACCCCCGCTGCGCTCACTCTGACCGACGCTGCGCTCACCGGGTCTGTGTGCAAAATGGGGCTGAGTCGCGCTTGGATGGATGGCCAAGCGGATCCCAAGGGGATTGTTCGAGGGCGGAACTTCGAGAAATGGAGCTAGCGCGCATTGGTTCGAACCCCACATTGCGCGCGGCTCTTTCTGCCTTTTTGGTGTTGTGTGCAGCTCGGGCCTCGTGGTGAACGGGGTGGCGACCCTGGATTCGAACGGCCTCGCCGTGCCCGGAGTCGCCATTCTGAATGCGACGTGCCTCGCCCTGGCTGGCGGCGCCTCGATCACAAACCAGCGTGTCACGCTGGGCGCGGGCGCGGCCTCGCTCTCGGCGAGCGGAGTCGCCATTGGCAGCGGTGCCTCGTTCACCGCGGTCCGGGCGCGGGTGAGGGCACGGCTTCTCGCATGCACCGCGGTGTCCGCCCGCTCGGCGCGTGCTCGTTTGCTTGAGCGTGGGCCTTTGGATGCTGCGGGTCCAACTCGACCGCGTTTTCCCTCTTCCCGCACTGCCTTCTCCTCGCATGACGCGGCCGCCCCTGTGGCGCAGACGGCACTCACGCTCACTGGCGCCTCGCTTGCAGCGGACGGCCTTGCGCTGACTGGGGTTTCGCTCTCAGAGGACGGCCTTGCGCTGAGTGGCGCCTCGCTCGCAGCGGACGGCCTTGCGCTCGCCAGTGAGGCCAGCATCGCCTTCGGGCCGACAGGCGCGCCCGACATGACCGCTCGCCACGTGCTCGCAGCGGGCGCGGGCATGGCCAACGCGCTTCTTCGCATCAACGGCAACCTGGAACTGCATGGTGTGTGCACGCGGGCTTGCATGGCCTCCTCCGCTTCGCTCGCGCGCCCTTCCCGTCCTCGTGGGGCGGGCGGCCGACATGAAGGGGCGCGATGCGTGAGGGTTCTCTCGTCGTGTGTCGAGCTGTGGAAGGTGCCGCACGAGCGATCGCCTCGCCCACCGCCACCGCCACC
>JARKQG010000136.1 GCA_029974035.1 Eubacteriales bacterium
CCTGCAATCCCAACTCGCTCCCTGGGAGCTACACAGAAATGCCGCTTCAAAATCCGTTGACTGGCACTTCACGACCGACGCCGCTAGGGACAAGCTCAAATGGCTTTATCCTAAATTATAATAGTGTCAAATCACTAGTAGCTTTTCAATTGCCTCACGCTCTACGTCCTGTTCCACGCGCCGGCCTTCGGGATGATTTTCCAGCGCGGGCGGATGTGGTATAATCAGTATGGCATTTCATAAGGCAGCGGAGGCGGGCGGCATGGAGGGCATCGCGCGTTTGCAGGACTACGTCGACCAGGCCGACAACATTGCGTTCTTCGGCGGCGCAGGCGTATCCACCGAGAGCGGCATTCCGGACTTTCGCAGCGCGGACGGGCTGTACAGCCAGAAGTACGACGACCCGCCGGAGGAGATCCTGAGCCGGAGCTATTTCTTCAGCCACCGGGCGGAGTTCTTCCGGTTTTACCGCGACCGGGTGCTGGCGCTGTCGGCCCGGCCCAACGCCGCCCACCGGAAGCTGGCGGAGATGGAGGCGGCGGGCAAGCTCCGGGCGGTCATCACTCAGAACATCGACGGATTGCACCAGGCGGCGGGCTCCAAAAACGTGATCGAGCTGCATGGCAGCGTCCACCGCAACCACTGCCTGAAGTGCGGGCGCGCCTTTGACGCCGCCTACATAAAAAACGCGCCCGGCGCGCCCGCGTGCCCCTGCGGCGGCGCGGTGAAGCCGGACGTGGTGCTCTACGGAGAGGGCCTGGACCCGGAGGTGATTGAGCGGGCGATCGCCGCCATCCGCGCGGCGGATCTTCTGATCATCGGCGGCACGTCCCTCGTGGTCTACCCGGCGGCGGGGCTGGTGGACGACTTCCGCGGCCGGCGCCTGGCGGTGATCAACCGCACGCCCATCGGCAGCCAGCGGGCGGACCTGTTCATTCAGGGGTCCATCGGGGAGGCGCTCTCCGGCATCGAGGTGCGCTGAAGCTGCGCTTCCAGCGCCCGGGCCAGCGCGGGCAGCTCCGCCTCGAAGGCCACGCCGAAGCGGGGGTCCGTGCCCGCGTCGCGGGTGCGGCGGATGGCCCGGGCGGTGAAGTCCGTCGCGAGGTCCACCGCGCGCGCAAGGCCGGCGCCGGCCGTCAGCGCGCCGGTGAGGACGCTGGCGAAGAGGTCCCCCGTGCCGTGATAGCGCCCCTCCACCCGGGCGGCCAGCCGGACGCCCGCGCGGCCGGAGGCCGCGTCGAAATAGGCCGCGCCCAGCGCGTCCCCGTCAAACCACACGCCGGTCAGCACCACCATCCGGGGCCCCAGCGCGGCCAGCCGCGCAAGGAGCGCGAAAAGGCGGTCCATGTCACAGGGGCCGTCCTCAAAGGGCTCGTCCAGCAACAGCGCCGCCTCCGTCCGGTTGGGGAGGATCAGGTCCGCCGCCGCGGCGAGCTTTCGCATGCCCGCCGGAAAGTCCGGCGGGATGCGCGCGTAGAGGCGGCCGTCGTCGGCCATCACCGGGTCCACCACCACCCGCGTGCCCGGCGATTTCAGCGTGCCGATCGCCTCCAGCACCCGGTCGATCTGCCGCAGGGAGCCCATATAGCCGGTGTAGACGGCGTCGCAGCCCGCGCCCAGTGCCTGCCAGTGGCGCGCGACGGGCAGGATGTCGTCCGTCAGGTCGCGGTAGGTTGCGCCCGGAAAGCCCGTATGGGTGGACAGGATCGCCGTCGGAATCGGGCAGACCTCAATCCCCATGGCGGAGATCACCGGCAGCGCCACCGTCAGCGAGCACTTTCCGAGGCAGGAGATGTCGTGGATCGCCACAACCCGCTTTGGTCCGCCCATCCGATCCCGCCCTTCATCCGCGTGTTCTTTCATTTAACAGTCCTGCCTCCGCCGCCCGGGGCGCGGCTATTTTCCGCGCTTCTGGCAGTTTCTGCAGTGGCCGAAGATTTCCAGGTTGTGGCCGGTGACGGTGAAGCCGTCCTCCGGAAGGTCCGGCTGAAAATGGCCCACGGGGCAGGAGCTCATGGGGATGATGCGGTGGCAGTCCACGCACACGGCGTAGTGCTTGTGGCCGGGGCGGCGCGGCTCGTACAGCGCCACATCGCTGCCGGAGATGTCGATCTTCACCACCACGCCCTTTTCCACAAAGCTTTCCAGCGCGCGGTACACGGTGGAGAGCCACGCGCCGCCGCCGTCGCGCTCGATCTTCAGCGCGATGTCCATGGCGCTCATCGGCGTCTGGGAATCCATCAGCGCCTCCAGCACCCGCTCGCGCTGCCGGGTGCGCTTGAGGCCGCGGGGCCATTCAAAATCCGCCATACTCGTCACCTCCCCGCCGCCGCGGCGCGGCGGCCGCCCGCCAGCATCAGCGCCACCAGGCACACGATCCCCGTCAGCACCACCGCGCCGCCGGGGCGAAGCCCCAGGTAGAAGGCGGCGAAGAGGCCCACGATCATGAACACCACCGCGAAGCCCACGGAATAGATCACCGTCTGGCGGTAGCTCCGGGCAAAGCGCATCGCGCAGGCCACCGGCACCACCATCATCGATGATACGATGAGGGCGCCCACCGTCCTCGCCGCCACCGACACGGTGACCGCCGTCAGAATCGTGAAGGCGAAGTTGACCGCGCCCACCGGCACCCCCGAAAGGCGGGCGGCGCGCTCATCCAGGGCAATGAAGAACAGCTCGCGGTAGAAGATCAGAAAACAGGCCATCACCAGGCAGCTGATGCCCACCACCATCCACAGCTCGAAGTTGTCAATGGCCACGATGGAGCCGAACAGGAAGCTGTTGAAGTTGGCGCCGCCCGACACAAACCCGGACAGTACGCCCGCAAGGCCGATGCCCGCCGACATGATGATGGCGATGGACATCTCCTGGTAGCGGGGCATCTTCCTTCGGATGAACTCGATGGAGAGCGCCGCCGCCGTGGTCATCACCACCGCGCCCAGAACGGGGTTCACCCCCATCAGAAGCCCCGCCGCCACCCCCGCCAGCGACGTGTGGGACAGGGCGTCGCCGATCATCGAGAGCCGCTTGAGCACCACCACCACGCCCACGCAGGGCACGATCACCGACAGGAGCAGCCCCACCACAAACGCCCGGCGCATGAAGTCATACTGCAAGATGTCCATGGGCGCCCTCCTCTCCCTGAGGATGCTTGTGCCGGTGCCGGAGCTCCTCCTTCACCTGCTGGGGCGGCAGCTCCACCAGGGAGCCCTCCTCCAGACAAAGCACCCGGGACGCGATCTGGGAAGCGCGGGCCACGTCGTGGGTCACCATCAGGATGGTGAGCCCTTCGCGGTTGAGCCGGGTCAGAAGCGCGTAGAGCGCCTCCACCGTGGGGGAATCCACGCCGCTGGTGGGCTCGTCCAGCAGCATCGCCTCCGGATGGCCGGCCAGCACCCGCGCCAGCATCACCCGCTGCTGCTGCCCGCCGGACAGCTCGCCGATGGCGCGCTTTTCAAAGCCCGCCATGTCCACCTGCCGGAGCGCCTCGGCCGCCCGCGCCCGGAGCGCGCGCCCCGGCCGGCGGAAGAGGCCCGCCTCCGCGTAGAGGTTGGCTTCCACGATCTCCCGCACCGACGCGGGAAAGTCCTGCCCCGCCCGGGCCGCGTTCTGCGGCACGTAGCCGATCCGGGGCCATTGCCGAAAGGCGGACACATCCTGCCCAAACAGCCGCACGCGGCCCTCCCCGGGCGTCAGTTCGCCCAGGAGGAGCCGCATCAGCGTGGACTTGCCCGCGCCGTTTGAGCCGATCAGCGCCACGAAGTCGCCCCCGCGCACCGCAAAGTTCACGCCGGAGAACACCTTTTCCCCGCCATAGGAGAACCCCAGGTTCTCCGCCTCGATGACCGTTTCCATGCTTCCCCTATTCCAGCGCCGCGACCAGCGCCTTGAGATTTTTCCGCATCACCGAAAAGTAGTCGCCCCCGGCTGCGGCTTCTTCGTCCGAAAGGCCCTCGATGGGGCTGAGCACGTCCGTGGAGGCGCCCGCCTGGGCCGCGATGGACTGGGCCACCTTCGGGCTGACCAGTTCCTCAAAGAAGATGACCCTGACGGCGTGCTCCTTTGCAAAGTCGATGATCCCGGCCACCCGGGCGGGATCCGGCTCGGAGTCGGGCGTCAGCCCCTCGATGGCCACCTGGTTCAGGTTGTAGGCGTGGCACAGGTAGCCGAAGGCCGCGTGGGCCACCACCACATCCCGGTTTTCAAGCCCGCCCAGCTGGGCACGGTACTCCGCGTCCAGCGCGTCCAGCGCCGCGGCGTACTTTTCATAGTTGGCGTCGTAGACGGCCTCGCCCTCGGGATCGGCCCCGACGAAGGCGTCCCGAATGTTGGCCATCTCGGTCTTGGCGTTCATCGGATCCAGCCACACGTGGGGGTCCCCGGCGTGAGCGCCGCCCTCCGCCCCGTCCCCGTGGCCTTCCAGCAGCGTCACGCCGCGGGAGGCCTCCGCGCGGATCAGGTCGGGCCGGTTCAACGAATTCAGCACGTCCTCCGCCCAGTGCTCCATCCCCGCGCCATTGTAGACGAATACGTCCGCCCGGGTCAGCGTCACGATGTCCGAAGGCGAAGGCTCCCAGTCGTGGGGCTCCGCGCCCGAGGGCACCATCGTCGTCACGTTCACCCGGTCGCCGCCGATCTTCTCCGCAAAATCCGCCATCGGGTAGAAGCTGGCCACCACGTCAAGCCCCGGCTTCTCCTCGGCGCAGCCGGCCAGCGCGCCCAGCGCCAGCATCGCGGCCAGAAGCCCCGTCAAAAGGCGCATCCTCCAAAATTTCATGCATCCACCCCCGTCGCTCTCCGCGCGCACCCCGCGCCCCGCGGGGTTATTGCTCATGATTCGCATTTGCAGTTCTATTATAGAAAGCCGCGGCCCAAAAATCAACGGTTCACGACAACTTAACCTCCTGGCGGAAACCGGGGTCCTCCGGCTGCGGCACCCCGCGCGTTTCAAAAAAATCAGCCAACGAACTTCATATTTCAGTCTGAACATCCAAATCATGCATTGACAGTTCGCAAGTTTCGTGGTAGATTGATGTAAACGATTACTGCGGGTTGTCCGCGGCCGGCGGACGGCGCGGCGCCCCGCCCGGAAAATCGGAGGGGCGGATGTCCACAATCCTGGATGTCTCCAAGGCGGCGGGGGTGTCGGTGGCGACGGTCTCGCGGGTGCTCAACGGCAAGGGTCAGGTCAGCGAGGCGACGGCGCGGCGGGTGCTTTCGGCGGTGGAGGCCCTGGCCTACGCGCCCAATGTGTCGGCGCGGAATCTTCGCCTCAACGAAAGCCGCATCATCCTGATTGTCGCGCCCAACATCACCAACCCCTACTACACGCACATCCTCTCGGGCATCGGCAAGGCCGCGCACCGCATGGGCTACAGCGCGTTCCTCTGCGACACCGGCGGCGGGCGGGCCCAGACGGAAAAGGTGCTGGACATGCTGGTGCGCCGCCAGGCGGACGGGGCGATCCTCCTGGCCACGGAGCGCGAGAGCGGCTGGCTGCGCCCCTACGCCGAGAAGTACCCGCTGGTGGAGTGCTCCGAATACGACCCCCAATTGAACCTGCCCAGGGTGTCCATCGACAACTACGCGGCGACGCGGGAGGCGATGGCCCACCTGATCTGGCTGGGCCACGAGCGCGTCGCGCTGGTGTCCAGCGACAACCAGTACATCTCCACGGTGCTGCGCCTGAAGGGCTACCGGGACGCGCTGGAGGAGGCGGGCCTGCCCGTCCGGGAGGACTACGTCCGCCGGGGCGCCGCGGATTACAGCTTCAAAAGCGGCTTCGACTCGGCGACGGCGCTGATGGGGTTGCCCGACAGGCCCACGGCGCTCTTGTGCGTGTCCGACATGCTGGCGCTGGGCGCCATCGCCAGCGCCAGGGAGATGGGCCTGCGCGTGC
>JARKQG010000001.1 GCA_029974035.1 Eubacteriales bacterium
GGCTTTATGGTGCTCATAAAATGTATTCCCTGTCCTTTAGCCTAGCCTCCGGGGATGTTTTGCCGCGCTTTCGCTGCGCATATGGACCATGCCGCATCATCCTGAAATGGCGCGCGGCGACGCCATAGCCGCCGCGGCCGCGCAAGGCGTCCGTGAGCACAAGGCGCAACTCGTTTTTTCGCATCGCCCGATCCAGGCGCGCCTTTTTTCAAATTTTTAATGCCGATCCTTTTGCCCGTGATGATCCTCCCCGCAAAAGGGCTTTGACCCTTCCTCTGACGGCCTCGGGCAGGCCTTGCGCAAGCGCTCTCTCAAGGAGCCGCGGGTTTTTGACGCCTTCCTGAAGAAAGTGCACCTCGATCCGCGTAGCCTTGCCCGCCTTCTCCGGGATCAGCTGGTAGACAACGTACCAGTCCTCCAGCGCCGCCAGCGGGATGCGCGTGCCGTTGATCCAGCGGAAGTCCGGAACGGACAGCCCGTCGAAAGGATATTCATAACAACCTTCCTCGTGGACGACCGTGAACCCCGACAGCATGTCCACATCCGTGCCGCAGACGCAAAACCTCCGAAAATGCTTCGTGGCGTAGCGGCCGGAGGCCTCGCAGGGGATGGTCTGCCCCAGCGCCGCGAGCAGTTTCTCCGCCTTCTCAGCGTCCCGGAGGCTCACAAGAATGTCGATGTCCCGGGGATCATCCGCCAGCCCATATTGGGCAAGAAGAAGCGAAGCCCCCACCGCCCACAGAATGCCTCCGCCGTCCAGCGCCTTCCCGATCGCACAGAGGGTATCCAGCATGCACACACCTCCCGAACGCACGCGGCTGCCCGCGCGACAGCATGATTATACCACAAATCGTTCCCGGTGGTGCGGCGCGTGATTGAAGTGACATGAAGCGGGTGAAAAACACATCGCACCGTTTTATTTCCCACCGTTTTCTGGTATAATATGCCTGCAGGAAACAAAAGCGCAAGGGGGAGTTACCCATGTGGAAGGAGTTCAAGGAATTCGCCTTCAAGGGCAACGTAGTGGATCTGGCGGTCGGCGTGATGATTGGCGCGGCATTTGGCAAAATCGTATCGTCGCTGGTCAACGATATCTTCACGCCCATCCTGTCGCTGATCACCGGCAAGATCGACTTTTCGACGCTGGCCGTGAAGTTTGGTGAAGGCGACGGTGCCGCTTCGCTCAACTACGGCCTCTTCATCCAATCGGTGATCGACTTTATTCTGATGGCGCTGTGCATCTTCCTGTTCGTCAAATTCATCAACAAGCTCAAAAAGCCCGAGCCGGCCGCGCCCGCTGCCCCGGCGCGCAAGTGCCCCTACTGCATGAGCGAGGTCGACCCGGCCGCCACGCGCTGCCCGCATTGCACCTCGCAACTCAGCGCATAATACCACGCGAACGATTTAACGGGAGTTTACGCAATTGTCGTTGACAGACCCGTAGGCGCCGTTTATACTGGTGGCTGTGCTGATCTGCTTCCAGAGATTTTGAGACGGGATGCAACGACAGGTTTCGTTGTTGACCGTCTTTTTCTCTGTGACCGGAACCATACGATCGAAGGAGGAACGCTCATGGAAACCAGACCCTACGTGTCCTGGGAACTGATGAACAGCTTTCTGATCGACGCCTTCAAAGGCTACGGAGTCCCGGAAGCCGACGCCGCCATCTGCGCGGACGTGCTGCTCGAAAGTGACCGCCGCGGCATCGAAAGCCACGGCTGCAACCGCTTTAAGCCCATCTACATTGACCGCATCGTGGACGGCATCCAGAATCCCGTCACAAAGATCGACATTCTGAAGGAAACCGCCACCACCGCCGTGCTGGACGCGAACGACGGCATGGGCATGGTGGCCAGCCACAAGGCCATGGAGATGGCCATCGAAAAGGCGAAGAAGTACGGCATGGCGATGGTGGCCGTCCGCAACTCCACCCACTACGGCATCGCCGGCTACTGGGCGACGATGGCCACCAAGGCCGGCATGATCGGCATGACCGGCACCAACGCGCGCCCCTCCCTCGCGCCGACCTTCGGCGTGGAGAACATGCTGGGCACCAACCCCCTCACCGTGGGCTTCCCGACGGATGAGGAATTCCCCTTTATGCTGGACTGCGCCACCTCCATCACCCAGCGCGGCAAGATTGAATACTACGCCCGCGTTGGCAAGGACACCCCGGCGGGCATGGTCATCGGCCGGGACGGCAGCGCCATGACCGACAGCAAGCAGATTCTGAAGGATCTGACCAGCGGCCACGCCGCGCTGGCGCCGCTGGGCGGCATCGGCGAAGACCTGGCCGGCTACAAGGGCTACGGCTACGCGACGGTGGTCGAGGTGCTGTCCGCCGCGCTGCAGGCGGGTTCCTTCCTCAAGACGCTCAACGGCCTTGACAAGGACGGCAAGAAGATGCCCTATCACCTGGGGCACTGGTTCCTGGTCATCGACCCCGAGGCGTTCATGGGCCTCGAGTCCTTCCGGAAGACCTGCGGCGACATCCTGCGCGAGCTGCGCGCCTCCGCCAAGGCGCCCGGCGAGGAGCGCATCTACACCGCCGGCGAGAAGGAATACCTGGTGTGGCTGGAGCGCAAGGACAAGGGTGTGCCCGTCTCCGAGCCGGTGCAGAAGGAGATCATCGCCATCCGCGACAAGCTGGGTCTCCCCTACAAGTTCTCCTTCGAAAAATAGTACCAAAAATATAAAGAGGTGCGTTACCATGGATTATGCAAAGGAGTCCCTGCGCCTGCACGGCGAATGGAAAGGCAAAATCGAAGTCGTGACCCGCGTTCCCACCGCCACGAAACAGGACCTGTCGCTGGCCTACACCCCGGGCGTCGCGCAGCCTTGCCTGGAGATCCAGAAAGACGTCGACCTGAGCTATGAACTCACCCGCCGCTGGAACATGTGCGCGGTCGTCACCGACGGCACCGCGGTTCTTGGGCTTGGCGACATCGGCCCCGAGGCCGGCATGCCGGTCATGGAGGGCAAATGCGTACTGTTCAAGGCCTTCGGCGATGTGGACGCCTTCCCGCTTTGCATCAAGTCCAAGGACGTGGACGACATCGTCAACACCGTGTACCTGCTCTCCGGCTCCTTCGGCGGCATCAACCTGGAGGACATCTCCGCGCCGCGCTGCTTTGAGATCGAGAAGAAGCTGAAGGAAAAGTGTGACATCCCGATCTTCCACGACGACCAGCACGGCACCGCCATCGTCACGCTGGCGGGCCTGGTCAACGCGCTGCGCGTGGTGGGCAAAAAGAAGGAGGACGTCAAGCTGGTGATCAACGGCGCGGGCGCCGCGGCCATCTCGATCACGAAGCTGCTGCTGTCCGACGGCTTCAAAGACGTCGTCCTCTGCGACCGCAAGGGCATCATCTACGAAGGCCGCCCGGAAGGCATGAACGCCATCAAGGAGGAAATGGCCAAGGTCACCAACCTCAAAAAGGTCAAGGGCTCCCTGGCCGACGCGCTCAAGGGCGCGGACGTGTTCATCGGCGTGTCCGCCCCCAAGATGGTCACCACCGAAATGGTCACGGCCATGGCGAAGGACGCCATCGTATTCGCCTGCGCCAACCCCACGCCGGAGATCTTCCCCGACGAGGCCAAGGCGGGCGGCGCGAAGGTCATCGCCACCGGCCGCAGCGACTACCCCAACCAGATCAACAACGTCCTGGCCTTCCCCGGCGTGTTCCGCGGCACCTTTGACGTGCGCGCCTCGGACATCAACGACCAGATGAAGCTGGCCGCCGCCTACGCGCTGGCGGGCCTCATCGAGGAGAAGGACCTGAACCCGGAGTACATCATTCCCGCGCCCTTTGATCCGAGCGTCCGCGACACCGTGGCCAAGGCCGTCGCCAAGGCCGCCCGGGATTCCGGCGTGGCCCGGATCTGATCCCCCTCAAACCCAGCGCCCCCGGCCAAATGGCCCGGGGCGCTTTTTACGCGGTTGACACGCGCCCGCGCCATCGTGTATAGTGAACGCGAATCAAAACGCGCGAGGGTGCCATGAAGAGCATGATCGAAAGCCTGCGGGATAACCCGGTCATCGCCGCCGTCAACTCCGACGAGGGGCTGGAAGCCGCGCTTAAAAGCGACTGCGAGGTGGTTTTCCTTTTGATCGGCTCCGTGATCACCATCGCGCACCAGGTGGCGCGGGTGCGCTCCGCGGGCAAGCGCGCCTTCGTGCACGTCGATCTCATCGACGGCTTTTCCGGGCGGGAGGTGGTGATCGACGCGCTGAAGGGCCTGGCCGCGCCCGATGGCGTGATCTCCACCCGCCCGCCGCTGCTCCGGCGCGCCCACCAGCTGGGGCTGACCACCGTGCAGCGGGTGTTCGCCATCGATTCCAAGTCCGTGGCCAACCTCAAAAATCTGTCGGAGACCGGCAAGCCGGACTTTGTCGAAATCATGCCGGGGCTGATCCCCCGGGTATTGCGCGTCGCCGCGGAACTGACCGGCATTCCGGTGATTGCGGGCGGGCTGATCGAGGAAAAATCGGAAGTCATCGAGGCGCTCACCGCGGGGGCGGTGGCCGTGTCCACCACCCACCAGGGCGTGTGGCGCATGTAGTGAAGTGAAAATTAACTTTTATCCGGCTTGCCAGGGGCGGAAAAATCCGCTAGAATAGGTGTCACAGTTTTATTTTCAAATGCGTCAGGAGCGGGGCCGATGACGCCGGATTTCTTCTCACAGAGAGCCGCGGGTGCTGAAAGGCGGCAGAAGAAACGGCATCTGCTCTCCCCGCCAGCAGCAGGCTGAACCGCGGCCGAGGGGGCGTTTCTCCCCCGGGCCCAAGTAGGCCGTGCCGGCTTCCCCCGTTACAGGGACGCGCACTCGGGTTTTCCGGCTGCGCCAGAGGGACCGCCCCCACGGGCGGTAACGAAAGTGGTACCGCGGATGCAAGCCTCCGTCTTTCATGGGAAAGACGGAGTTTTTCTTTTCCCAGGGCTTGAAAAAACTGCGGGAGGGCCTACTCATGAAGATCGCGTTTTCCACCCTGGGATGCCCGGACTTTGGCTGGATGGACATCTACGCCATGGCCAAGGACTTCCACTTCGACGGCATCGAGATTCGCGGCCTGGGCCAGAATATTCTGGCCGTCACCGCCTCGCCGTTCACCGAGCGTCAGATCGACAAGACCCGCGCGAAGCTTCTCTCGCTGCGCCTGGAGATTCCCTGCCTGTCTTCCGGATGCTGCCTGAAGTACCCGGAGAAGCGGGGCGAGGTGATCGAGGAGATCCGCCAGTACATCGACCTGGCGGTCCGGCTGGGGACGCCCTTCATCCGCGTGCTGGGCGATCAGGACCCCGCGCCCGCGGGCGACGTGGACGACGCGTACGTGGCGGGCCTTCTCCGGGCGCTGGCGGCGATGGCCGCGCCCGCGGGGGTGACGCTTCTGGTGGAAACCAACGGCGTCTATGCGGATACGAAGCGGCTGGCAAAGCTCCTTGATGCCGTGGACAGCCCCTTTGTGGCGGCGCTGTGGGACATGCACCACCCCTACCGTTTCATGGGCGAGGCGCCCCGCGACACCGTGGCAAACCTGGGCGGCCGCATCCGCTACACCCATACCAAGGACTCCGTGATGGAGGACGGCCATGTGCGCTACCGCATGATGGGCGAGGGCGACCTGCCCGTCTACGGGATGCTGGACGCCCTCAAGGACGCCGGCTACGACGGCTACGTGTCGCTGGAATGGGTCAAGCGCTGGGCGCCGGACCTGACCGATCCGGGCATCGTGTTTCCCCACTTCGCCCAGTACATGCAGGTCTACTTCGAGGACCACATGCTGCAGCTGAGCGCCCGCGGCACCGGCAAGTACGTGTGGAAGAAGGAGCGCCTGATCGAGCTGACCTTTCCGGAGGTGCTGGACCGCATGGTGCGGGAGTTCCCGGACCAGTACGCCTTCCGTTACACCACCCACTACTACACCCGCACCTACGCCCAGTTCCGGGACGATGTGGACGCCTTCGCAAGGTCTCTCATCGCCATGGGCGTGGAAAAGGGCGACCACGTGGCCATCTGGGCCACCAACGTGCCCCAGTGGTTCATTACCTTCTGGGCGACGGTCAAGATCGGCGCGGTGCTGGTGACGGTCAACACCGCCTACAAGATCCACGAGGCGGAGTACCTTCTGCGCCAGAGTGACACCCACACGCTGGTGATGATCGCCGGCTACAAGGATTCCGACTATGTCCGGATCATGCGCGAGCTGTGCCCGGAGCTGGAAACCGCGCAACCCGGCACGCTGAACGCCCGGCGCCTGCCCCGGCTGCGCAACATCATCACCGTGGAGTGCGACCTGCCCGGCGCCTTCACCTGGGACGAGGCCATCGACCTGGGCGAGAGCGTGCCCGTCACGGAAGTGACCGCCCGCGCCCGGTCGCTCCGGGTGCACGACGTGTGCAACATGCAGTACACCTCCGGCACCACGGGCTTCCCCAAGGGCGTGATGCTGACCCACTACAACGTGGTCAACAACGGCAAGGCCATCGGCGACTGCATGGACCTGTCCACCGAGGACCGGCTGATGATCCAGGTGCCCATGTTCCACTGCTTCGGCATGGTGCTGGCCATGACCGCCGCCATGACCCACGGCACCACCATGAGCCCCATCCCCTACTTTTCGCCCCGGGTATCGCTGGAGTGCGTCAACCGGGAGAGGATTACCGCGTTCCACGGCGTGCCCACCATGTTCATCGCCATGCTGGAGCATCCGGACTTTGAAAAGACCGACTTCTCCCACGTGCGCACCGGCATCATGGCGGGCAGCCCCTGCCCGGTGAAGGTGATGCGCGACGTGATCGATAAGATGAACATGTCCGAAATCTGCATCACCTACGGCCAGACCGAGGCCTCCCCCGCCACCACGATGTCGAAGACCACCGACTCCGTGGAGACCCGCGTATCCACCGTGGGCGGCGCCATGTTCGCCGTGGAATGCAAGATCGTGGACCCGGAAACCGGCGAGGAGCTGCCCGACAACACCGACGGCGAATTCTGCGCCCGGGGCTACAACATCATGAAGGGCTATTACAAGATGCCGGAGGCCACCGCCGCCGTCATCGACGCCGAGGGCTGGCTGCACTCCGGCGACCTGGCGCGGCGCCTGCCGGACGGCAACTTCAAGATCACCGGCCGCATCAAGGACATGATCATCCGCGGCGGCGAGAACATCTACCCCAAGGAAATCGAGGAATTCCTCTACACCCATCCCGCCGTCAAGGACGTGCAGGTGATTGGCGTGCCGGACAAGCAGTACGGCGAGGAGATCCTGGCCGAGGTCATCTTAAAAGACGGCGCGAACGCCACCGCCGAGGCGCTCAAGGACTACTGCCGCGGCCACATGGCCAAGCACAAGTGCCCCCGCTACATCGATTTTGTGACCGAGTTCCCGATGAACGCCGCCGGCAAGATCCAGAAGTACAAGATGCGCGAGGCCGCCACCGAACGCTTGGGGCTGGCCGCGGCGGCGAAGATCGAAACCGCCTGACGCACCCCCTGCCGACCGCGGGCCGGGCCGCCCGCCCGCGGCCCGGCCCGCTTTCTCTTGACACAACCGTTGCCTTCGTGTTACCGTAAAAATGGATGTCCGGGCGCCGCGCGCGCCGGCCCGAAGGAGAGATGCGGGGTTTCTTCCAATTCTATCCGGAGCGCATAGAAATGAAAGGACAGTGATGTGATTGAGTGTGCTCGTGTCAAAAATTAAAGAGGTGCTGCTGTCCGTTTTGCCCATCACCGCCATCGTGCTGATCCTGCACTTCACGCTGACGCCCCTTGAGGGCGCGTCGCTGGCGCGGTTTCTCATCGGCGCGGCGATGGTGACGGTGGGTTTGTCCATTTTCCTGTTCGGCGTGGAGATCGGCATCACGCCCATCGGCAACGAACTGGGCTCGGGCATTGCAAAGACAAACAAGCTCTGGATCGTGCTGATTGCCGGGCTGATTCTGGGGTTTATCGTGTCGGTGGCGGAGCCGGATCTGCACATTCTGGCCGGCCAGGTGTCCGACGTGACAAACGGGCTCGTTTCCAAGGCGAGCACGGTCGTGGTGGTTTCCGTGGGCATCGCGGTGCTGCTGGCCGCGGGCCTGTGGCGCACCATTTACGGTTTTCCGCTGTACAAGATGCTGCTGATCATCTACCTGGGCGTCTTCGCGCTCTCCTTCTTTACCTCGCAGGAATTCCTCGCGATCTCCTTTGACGCTTCCGGCGCGACCACCGGCGCGCTGACGGTTCCGTTTATTCTCGCCCTGGCCGTGGGCGTTTCCGATATGAAAAAGGACAGCAAGGCCTCCGAAAAGGACAGCTTCGGGCTGGTCGCCATCGCCTCCACCGGCGCCATTTTGGCGGTCATGATCGTGAGCATCATCGCCAAGCAGGACGTGGTCACCGCCGGCCTCGAATATGCCCCCGCGGCGGCGGATTCCCTGATGGGCCCCTTCTCCGGCATTTGGCGCAGCATCTCCGGTGAAACCTTTGTGGCGCTGGCGCCCATCCTCGCGGTGTTTCTGATCCTTCAGGCGGTGTACCTCAAACTGCCCCGGAGGACAGTCCGGCGCATCATGGTGGGCGGGGGCTTCACGTTTATCGGGCTGGTGCTGTTTCTCGTCGGGGTCAACGGCGGGTTCATGGACGTGGGCCGGATCATCGGCAACAGGCTGGCGTCGCTGGACAGCAAGGTGCCGCTGGTGGCGATCGGTTTTCTCCTGGGCTGCGTCACCATTCTGGCGGAGCCGGCGGTCTACGTGCTGACGCACCAGATTGAGGACGTCACCAGCGGCTACGTGCAAAGAAGGGTTGTGCTGATCACGCTGGCCATCGGCGTCGGCTTTTCCGTGGCGCTTTCGATGCTGCGCATCCTGGTGCCCGGCATCCGGCTCTGGCACTACCTGCTGCCCGGCTACGCCATTGCGCTGGCCATGAGCTTTTACGTGCCCAAGCTCTTTGTCGGCATCGCCTTTGACTCGGGCGGGGTCGCCTCCGGTCCGATGACCGCCACGTTCATCCTGGCCTTTGCCCAGGGCGCCGCGGACGCCATCGAGGGCGCGGACGTCATTGTCGACGGGTTCGGGATGATCGCGATGGTGGCGCTGACGCCGCTGATCGCGCTTCAGATACTCGGCATGGTATTCAAGCGAAAATCCAAAAGGAGAGGCATTGATGGAAGCGACATCTAGCATCCGGACCCTCGCGCTGGAGAGAATCTGCGTGATCGTCAACTTCGGGCTGGGCAGCAAGGTGCTGCACAAGGCCAAGACACACGGCATACGCGGCGGCACCGTGCTGCTGGGAAAGGGCACCGTGAACAGCCGCGTGCTGGAATTTCTGGGTCTCTCCGACATCCGCAAGGAGATCGTCTTCATGGTCGCCGAGCGGAACACCGCCTTCGAGGCGATGGAGAAGCTGAACCGGGACTTTGAATTTGAAAAGCCCAACCACGGCATTGCGTTTTCCACCGGCGTGAACGTCGCCATCGGCGCGAAATGCTGCGAGGGCTTGGAATGCCGGACGAGCGGAAAGGAAGAAAATCACATGTATCACGCCATCACCACCATTGTGGAGCGCGGCAGCGCGGAGGACGTCATCGCGGCGGCGGTCAAGGCCGGATCCAAGGGCGGCACCATCCTCAAGGCGCGGGGCTCGGGCATCCATGAAACCAGCAAGCTCTTCGCCATGGACATCGAGCCGGAGAAGGAGATGGTGCTGATCCTCTCGGAGGCGGAAAAGACCGAGGCCATCATCGACTCCATCCGCAGAGAGATGAAAATCGACGAGCCCGGCAAGGGCATCCTCTTTGTGCAGGATGTCAGCAGAACCTACGGACTGTATAAGTAGACTTTGAATTGAGCGGCCCGGCGCCAAGC
>JARKQG010000018.1 GCA_029974035.1 Eubacteriales bacterium
CCGCCTCGGCGGTGGTGGCGCGCGCCTGCCGGGAACGGGGTGCGCCCCTTTTGCGGGCGGAGGACCTTCCCCTCGAGATCCGCTCCATCGACCGCTTCGGCGCGTCCTTTGTGGCGGACGCGCCGACCATCGGCCGGGTATCCGCCCGCATCAACCTGGCCGGGCGGCATCAGGTGGAAAACGCGCGCCTGGCGCTGGCGGCGCTTTCACTCATTGCGCGGCGGGGCTGGGCGCTGTCGGCGGACAGGATCGCACAGGGGTTTTCCGACGCCCGCTGGCCCGGCCGGCTGGACTGGGCGGCCGACGACCTGCTGCTGGACGGCGCCCACAACCCCCAGGCGGCCCGCGCGCTCAGGGCGTACCTGGAGGAATTCCTGCCCGGCCGCAAAATTGTGCTGCTGACGGCCATGATGCGGGACAAGCAGCCGGGCGCCCTGGCCGACGTCATGGCCCCGCTGGCCGATTGCGTCTGCGCCACGCAGGTGGCGGAGCCCCGGGCGCTCCCCGCGGAAGATCTGGCGGCGGTCTACCGCGCCCGCGGCGTCGCCGCCCAAGCGGTTTTGTCGCCCGCCGAGGCGCTGGTTTGGGCGCGCCGCGCGGCCCGGGGCGGCGTGGTGGTGGCCTGCGGCTCCCTGTACCTGGTGGGCGCGCTCATGAAGCAAACGGGCCGGCCGGTCTGATCCGGCGGCGGAATATGCAAGGGAGGGATACGCATGGTTCGTCACATTGTCCTTTTCAAGATCAAGCCGGAGTTCCGGCCGGAGATCCCGTCCATCGTGGAGGGCTTCTATTCGATGGTCGGCAAGATCGACGGCCTCGTCAGCCTGGAGGCCGGCGCGGACTTCCTGGGCAGTGAGCGCAGTTACGACGTGGCCCTGAATACCGTCTTTCGCGACCGCGCCGCGCTGAACGCCTATCAGCAGCACCCGGCGCACCTGCCCGTCAAGCGGCGGATGCACGAGGTGCGCGTTTCCTCCGTCGCCTGCGACTACGAGATCAAGGAGGTCTAGCCATGCTGTACGATGAGAGAACCTGCGAGGAGGCCGCCGTGATGGACACCGCCCGGCGGATGTGCGCCGCCGCCCGAACTGCGCCCAAGGCGCGGGGACTGGATGACATCGAAACGATGGTCGTCACCGGCGATGAAAAGGACGCGCTGGCCGCCGAGATGGACCGCCTGGGCGCGGCGCTGGGCGCGCCCTCCTTTATCCGCGACGCCCGGAACGTCCGGGACAGCCTTGCGGTGGTGCTGATCGGCACCCGGCTGACCCAGCGCGGCCTCAACTGCGGCTACTGCGGCTTTCCCACCTGCAGGGGCTGCGGCGAGGCCGGCGCCACCTGCGCCTACGACCCGCTGGATCAGGGCATCGCGCTGGGCTCGGCGGTGTCCGTCGCGGCGGACTGCCGCATCGACAACCGCATCTTCTACTCCGCGGGCCGCGCGGCGCTGACCCTCGGGATGATGGACGAGCGGGTGAAGGTCATCATGGCGGTGCCGCTGTCCGCCTCCCGCAAGTCGGTCTACTTCGACAGGAAGTGAGCCCGCCAAAGCCCCGCGGGGCACAAAACCACTTCCGGCCCTCCACCCTTGACAGGCGGCACGCGGTGCCATACAATGCTGTCGTGGTTTCATGCGCACCGGGCCCCTGCCCCGAGCCCCCGGCGGGCCCCGAAGGGAGAATGCCATGAATTCGATGGCGAACGTCGTGATAGGCGTCTACGCGGTGGCGCTGATGGCGGTGCTGCTGGCGTACACGCTGGGCGGCGCGTGCGGCAAATCCCCGCAGCGGAAACTGTACGCCGTGATGCTGGTCTCCACGATGGCAACGATGACCGCCGACATTCTCTCGCGCTTTGACGGGCTGTCCGCCCCGCTGTTCCCGGCGCTCAACTGGTGCGGCAACCTCGCGCTGTACCTGCTGGCGCCGGCGCTTCCGTCGCTCTGGGTCGAGTACGTGTACCTCCAGGTGTCGGGGAAGGACGGCGCGCGCGCCGGTGTTCACGCCGCGCTGATCGCGCTGAACGCGCTGAACACATTCATGGTTATTGCCACGCAGTTCACCGGCTGGTACTATGTGATCGACGCGGCCAACGTCTACCACCGCGGGCCCGCCTACCCGCTCTCGCACCTGATCACGGTCGTCATGATCGGCTGGGCGTACTGCGTAACGATCAGAAACCGCCACAACATCGACAAAAAAGTGCTGTTCTCGCTTTTGTTCTTTCCGGTGCCGTCCACCCTGGGCATCGTGCTGCAACTGGTGTTCTACGGCTATGCCTTCGCGCTGCTGGCCTCGGTGCTGTCGCTTCTGGTGGTGCTGCTCTACGCCCAGGACGACAGCATCTACACCGATTTTCTCACAGGCGTCGGCAATCGGAAGAAGCTGGAGGCGGTGCTCAGGGAGAAGATCGCAAAAAGCTCGCCCCGCCGGACGTTTTCCTTCGTCATGCTGGACATCGACCACTTCAAGCAAATCAACGACACGCTGGGCCACGAGGCCGGCGACCAGGTGCTGAAGACCGCGGCGAGCCTTTTGAAACGCTGCGTGCGGGCGAGCGACTACGTGACCCGGTACGGCGGAGACGAATTCTGCCTGATCCTGGACGTTTCCTCCGAGGCGGGCGTCGCGCGGGTGAACGAACGCATCCGAAGCGCGCTGAACGCGCTAAAGCAGGCCGGCACGCTGCCCTGCCCGCTGTCCTTCAGCATGGGGCACGCGGTCTACGATTTTGAGGAGCGCCTGACGGCGGAGGCGCTTTTGAAGCGGGTGGACGCGCGGATGTACGAGGACAAGCGCCGCAAGACCGCGGAGGCATAAAAAGCGCCCCGGCTTCGGGGCTTTCGCGCAAAAAACCACAGGGTTCAGGCCAGGCTTTCCCGCGGCGCGCGCCAACTTCCGCTTATTGCTGCTGCCTTCCGGCCCTGACAAGATTCGCGGCATGACGCCGCACAGGACCCAACCGTCATCACCCGTGTGGCAACGGTCATTATACCACAGCGGCGCCTTTTGCGCAAGCCCCCGGCACATTTTTGCGTCCTCGGGTCTTGTTTTTTAACGCGCGAGGTGCTATACTGGGCATAGTATGCATCACAGGGAGTTGATTTTAAGTCCATGGACCCGGACAGTTGGCCTATAGCACTGATGCTGGTAACCACCATTGCGCTGAGCGGCCTGACCTCAGCCATCGAGATGAGCTTCAACGCGCTCAACCGCGTTCGCGTCAAGAACAGCGCGGAAGAGGGAGACAGAAATGCCCGCCGCGCGCTCGTCATTCTTTCCCGCTTTGAAGAAGCGCTGACCACCATCCTGATCGTCAACAACATATTGAGCATCGCCTCGGCCTCGCTGATGACGGTGCTCGTTACGCGGCTTTGGGGCGCGGGCGCCGTGGCCTGGGGTACCCTTGTGCTGACGGTGGTGTTCTACATCCTCGCCGAAATGCTGCCCAAGACCGTGGCGCGGCGCAGGGCGGACCAGATCGCGATGAAGACGTCCGGGACGCTTCTGTTCCTCATCCGCGTGATGAAGCCCTTCGCCTTTTTGTTCACCAAGTGGGGCGAGATGATTGCGCGCCGCTTCCCCGCGCCCGGGGACCCTTCCTTCACGGAGGACGAGCTGCACGACATCATCGAGTCCATCGAGGACGAGGGCCTGTTGGAGCCCGAACAGCAGGAACTGGTGCAGTCCGCCTTTGAATTCGGCGCGATTTCCGCCGCGGACATCCTGATCCCGATGGAAAAAGTGGTCATGATCGACGCCCAGTCCACCCAGGACCAGATTGCCGCGAAGATCTCCGCCTACAAGTATTCGCGCTTTCCGGTGTGGGATGAGCGCCGCGGCCGCGTGGTCGGCATCCTCCAGGTCAACCGCTTCCTGACCGCGCGGCTGACCGGCACCTACACGCGCCTGAAGGCGCTGATGATCCCCATCCGCTCCTACCGCGGCGACATGCACATCGACGACCTGATGACCCAGATGAACCAACACCGGGGCCACATGGCGCTGATCGCGGACGAGAACGGCAAGGCGCTGGGCATCGTCACGATGGAGGACATCCTGGAGGAACTGGTGGGCGAAATCTACGACGAGAGCGACCCGGCGGCCGAGCCCGCCGCGGCGCTGTGAGGTGGCCGCCATGACGCTTCTCAACCTCGTGGCCATCCTGCTGCTGCTGCTGGTTTCGGCGTTTTTTTCAGCCGACGAAATCGCCTTTACGTCCATCAACGCGCGCCGGATGCGCCGCGCCGCCGACGAGGGGGACAAATCGAGCGCGCTGGCGATCCGCATCTACGACCAGTTTGACGACGCGCTGTCGGCCATCCTGATCGGCAACAACCTGGTAAACATCGCCTCATCGTCGCTGGCGACGGTGGTGGCCATCGGCATCGCCGGCGAGGCCGGGGCGGGCCTCGCGTCGGCCGCCATGACGGTGATCATCGTGCTGCTGTGCGAAATCACCCCGAAGATCCTCGCCAAGCGCGACCCGGACGCCTTTGCGCGCAAGACCGCTTACCCGCTCCGGGTGATCATGCTGGCGCTTCGGCCAGCGGTCAAGGCATCCCTTTTCATCGTGGACGCGCTGGCGCGGGTGCTGGGCGCGGGCGAGAAGGCAGGCCCCGCCATGACCGAGGAAGAACTGACGGCGATCCTCGAAACCGCCGAGGACGAGGGCGTCATCGACGAGGAGCGCACCGATCTGGTGCAGTCCGCACTGGAATTTGACGACCTGACCATCGCCCAGGTGCTGACCCCCCGCATCGACATGGTGGCCGTCGAGGCCGACGACGCGCTGGACGATGTGCTGCGCGTGGTCATTGAGTCCCAGTACTCCCGCATCCCCGTCTACGAGGACACCATCGACAACGTCATCGGCATCCTGCACGTCAATCTTTTTCTTCGGGAGATGGACCGGAAGGCCACCATTGACCTGCGCAGGCTGGTGACGCCGCCGCTGATCCTGCACAAGGCCCTCAAGCTGGACGACGCGCTGAAAATGCTCCAGCGCGCGCGCACCCACATCGCCGTCGTGGCCGACGAATACGGCGGCACGATGGGCATCATCACGCTGGAGGACCTGCTGGAGCAGCTGGTGGGCGAGATCTGGGACGAGAACGACGACATCGTGGAGCCCTGCGTCGAGGTGCGCGAAAACGAGTACGAGTGCAGCGGCCTGATGGGCCTGCACGAATTCTTTGACGAGATCGATTACGACGGTCGGGCCTGCGACAGCGAGTACACCACGCTGGGCGGCTGGGCGGTGGAAATGCTGGACGCGCAGCCGGAGGCCGGCCGCAGCTTTGACTTTGACCGGCTGCATGTGACCGTGGAGAAGATGGACGGCGTGCGCGTCGACAAGCTGCGCGTGGTGGTGGACCGTCCGCCGGAGGACTTTCCGACAAAATAAGCGAAGTTTTGATAAAGTGTCTGCGCGGCGGGGGATTGAAGCCCCAGCCGCGTTGACAATACGCACGCGCGACTTTATACTGTTTTCGGAAAATACACAATGAGGAGCGTCGTCCGCACAGGGCGGCCCGCCTTCGCGGGCCCGGACGCCAGAGCACATGGGCACACTTTTCTTCGCGGGCGCCGATGTGCCCGGTGTTTGGGGGCTTCTTCTCGCGCAGGGCGGGTTTGGCGGAGGCGCGCAGCCGGCGCTTCCGGTTCTTTTGTACCTCGCGCTGGCCGTGCTGGCGGTTTTGGGCGCCTGGCTGGCGGGGCGCGCGCTTTTGGACGGCCGCGCCCGGGCCTGGCTGATCCGCGAGGCCGACCGCGGCGGGGCCGGCGGCCCCCGCGCGGTGGTCGTGGTGTCGCTCTCCGAGTCCCGCCGTCTTCCGGGCGCAAAGCTTCGGGGCGCGATGCGCAGCCTGGGCCTCTACCTTTCGGGGTTCATCCGCGAGGGGGAAGCCTGCGAGAGAATCGGCCGGCGCGAGTACGGCCTGGTCCTGGGCTGCGGCGTCGACGCCGCCTTTCTGAAGCGGCTGACGGTGCTCCGCCAGGACGTGCGCTGCCTGTACATGGCCGCCTATCCGGGGCTTCTGACGGAGCGGGTGGCCTTTTGCCGTCTGCGCGACGCGGCGAACCCCCGGGAGGCGCTCCGCCGCGCCAGGGGTTTATCTTGATCGGAACGGATGGTTGAACCGATGAACATTCTGCTGATCACCACCGGCGGCACGATCGCCGCCGTGCCCACGCCCGAGGGCCTGGCGCCGGACGCGCGCGGCGGCGCGCTGCCGCAGGTGCTCCACATGCTGGGCGGGCGCTACCGGATCGAGCACGTGCCGCTGTTCAGCATGGACAGCGCCAACATGCAGCCGGAGGAGTGGCGCGCCATCGCGCGCTGCGTGTTTGAGCGGGCCGCGGGCCACGCGGGGGTCGTCATTACCCACGGCACGGACACCATGGCCTACACCGCCTCGGCGCTCTCCTTCATGCTCCGGGGGCTGAACGTGCCCGTGGTGCTCACCGGCTCGCAGCTCCCGGCCTCCCATCCGCTGACCGACGCGGTGGAGAACCTCCGCTGCGCGTTTGCGATGGCCGCCTCCGGCGCGCCGGGCGTCTATATCGCCTTTGACCGGCTGATCATGCTGGGCTGCCGCGCGGTCAAGGTGCGCACCACCGGCTTCCGGGCCTTTGAGAGCGTCAACCTGCCACCGGTGGGCCTGGTGGACGGCGAGGGCCTCACGCTGCGCCGGGAACTGATCCCGCGGCCCGAAGGGCCCTTTGCGCTGGAGGACGATCTGTGCAACGACGTGTTCCTCCTGAAGCTGACCCCCGGCTTTCAGCCGGAGTTTCTGGAAAGCCTGGGCGCGATGCGCACGCGCGGCGTGGTCATTGAGGCCTTTGGCGCGGGCGGGCTGCACTTCATCCGCCGCAACCTGGTGGAGCCGCTGGAGGCGCTGGTGAAGGGCGGCATGGCGGTGGCGGTGTCGAGCCAATGCCTCTACGAGCGCAGCGACTTTTCGCTGTACCAGACGGGGCGCAAGGCGCTGGACGCCGGCGTGATCCAGTGCTACGACATGACCACCGAGGCGGCGGTCACCAAGCTCAAGTGGGCGCTGGGGCGGACGGACGATCTCGGCGAGGTGCGGCAAATGTTCGCCACCAACTACGCCGGCGAGGTGACGCTGCCCTGACCTGAAGGCAGGCAAATCAAGCGCGGCGAGGGCCTATGCCCGCGCCGCGCTTGATTCTATGCGTCCATGCGCTTTTCCGCGCTTTAGCCGATGGTGTCGCCCTCGTACAGCGGGAATTTTTCGCACAGGGCAACGACTTCTTTCTTCACTTCGGGGATGACCGCCTCGCCCTTTTCCGCCAACCGCGCGACGAAGGACGCGATCTTCTCCATCTCCGGCTCCTTCATGCCGCGGCTGGTGACAGCGGGCGTGCCCACGCGGATGCCGCTGGTGACGAAGGGGCTGAGGGTTTCGAAGGGCACGGTGTTTTTGTTGACGGTCACGTTGGCGCGCACCAACAGATTTTCCAGCTCCTTGCCCGTGCGCCCGGTGCCGGTGAGGTTGATCAGCATCATGTGGTTGTCCGTGCCGCCGGACACGAGGCGCAGGCCCTTCGCCGTCAAAGACGCGGCCAACGCCTTCGCGTTTTTCACGATCTGGCGCTGATAGGCCCGGAAGTCCTCCCCCGCCGCCTCCCTGAAGCATACCGCCTTGGCGGCGATCACGTGCATCAGCGGGCCACCCTGGGTGCCGGGGAAGATGGCCTTATCAATGGCCTTCGCGTACGCCTCGCGGCACAGGATCATGCCGCCGCGGGGGCCGCGCAGCGTCTTGTGGGTGGTGGTGGTCACCACGTCGGCGTAGGGCACGGGGCTCATGTGCTCGCCCGCGGCCACCAGGCCCGCGATGTGTGCCATGTCCACCATCAAAAGCGCGCCCGCGGCATCGGCGATTTCCCGGAAGGCCTTAAAGTCGATGGCGCGGGGGTAGGCGCTGGCGCCGGCCACGATCAGCTTGGGCTTGACCTCCATCGCCTGCTTCTTCAGCGCGTCGTAGTCGATCACCTCGTCGTCCTCGCGGACGCCGTAGGGGACGAAGTTGTACAGCTTTCCGCTCATGTTGACGGGGCTGCCGTGGGTCAGGTGTCCGCCGTGGGACAGGTTCATGCCCAGCACCGTGTCGCCGGGCTCCAGAAGCGCAAAATACACCGCCAGATTCGCCTGGGCGCCCGAATGGGGCTGCACGTTGGCGTGGTCCGCGCCAAAGAGACCGCAGGCCCGGTCGCGGGCCAGGTTTTCGACAATGTCCACGCACTCGCAACCGCCGTAGTAGCGCTTTCCGGGGTAGCCTTCGGCGTATTTGTTGGTCAGGTGCGACCCCATCGCCGCAAGCACCGCCGGGCTGACAAAGTTTTCCGACGCGATCAGTTCAATGTGTTGGCGCTGGCGCGTCAGTTCCAGCTGCATGGCCTCGGCCGTCTCCGGATCGGCCGCGCGGATGGTGCGAAAATCAATCATGGCGCGTTCCTCCATGCCCTCGGAAGGGCCCAAATTCGTGCCCTTCCACTATACCTTTTTTTGGCCCCGCGTTCAACCCCCCTCCGGGTTTTCCCGGAAAATTTATCGAATTCCGGCGGACAATGTACGGCTTTTGGGCGGAGGCTCCGGCAAATTAACCCAAACGTAATTTGACATTCTCCCTCCGGGCACCTATAATGGTCAAAGAAGATCAGTAACCGGAAGCAGAGGGGGTTTTCCCATGAACGCGCAGAAATTCACGCAAAAATCGCTGGAGGCGATCCAGCAGGCGCAAAACATCGCCATCCAATATCAAAATCAGCAGGTGGATCAGCCCCATCTTTTGTACGCGCTGGCGGATCAGGAGGGCGGGCTCATCCCCGAGCTGCTCAAAAAACTGAACGCCGATCCCGCGCAGGTCATTCAGGCCTGCGAGCAGTTGATCGCGCGCATTCCCAAGGTCACCGGCGGCGGAAGGGCCCAGGGCACCGTGTACGTATCCCAGGATCTGGACAGAACGCTGGTGGAGGCGGAGCAGACCGCCGAGCGCATGACCGACGAATACGTGTCGGTGGAGCACATTTTGCTGGCCCTGATGGACACTGCGTCCCCGTCGATGAAGCAGCTGTTCCAGCGGTTCAGCCTGCGCAAGGACGCGCTGCTCACCGCGCTGCAGGGCGTGCGCGGCGGCCAGCGGGTCACCAGCGACGCGCCGGAGGCCACCTACGACGCGCTGAAAAAATACGGCCAGGACCTGGTGGACCTGGCCCGAAAGCAGAAGCTGGACCCGGTGATCGGCCGGGACAGCGAGATCCGCAACGTGGTGCGCATCCTGTCCCGAAAGACCAAGAACAACCCCGTTCTCATCGGCGAACCCGGCGTGGGCAAGACGGCCATCGCAGAGGGGCTGGCCCAGCGGATCGTCCGGGGCGACGTGCCCGATTCCCTGAAGGACCGGCAGATCTTTGCGCTGGACATGGGCGCGCTGATCGCGGGCGCAAAATTCCGCGGCGAGTTTGAGGAGCGGCTCAAGGCCGTGCTGGCGGAGATCAAGAAGTCCGAGGGCAAGATCATCCTGTTCATCGACGAATTGCACCTGATCGTCGGCGCGGGCAAGACCGAGGGCTCCATGGACGCGGGCAACCTGCTCAAGCCCATGCTGGCCCGGGGCGAGCTGCACTGCATCGGCGCGACCACGCTGGACGAGTACCGCAAGTACATCGAAAAGGACGCGGCCCTCGAGCGGCGGTTCCAGCCGGTGGTGGTGGGCGAGCCCACCGTGGAGGACACCATCTCCATCCTCAGGGGCCTCAAGGAGCGCTACGAGGTGTTCCACGGCGTCAAGATCACCGATCAGGCACTGATCGCCGCGGCCACCCTCAGCAACCGCTACGTCACCGACCGCTTCCTCCCGGACAAGGCCATCGACCTGGTGGATGAGGCCTGTGCGATGATCCGCACCGAGATCGACTCCATGCCCTCCGAGCTGGACGAGATCTCCCGAAAGATCATGCAGCACGAGATCGAGGAAGCCGCCCTCAAAAAGGAGACGGACGCGCTGGCCAGAGAACACCTGGCCGAGATCCAGAAGGAGCTCGCCGACATGCGCGAGCAGTTCAAAGAAATGAAGGCCCGCTGGGAACGGGAAAAGGGCGCCATCGGCAGCGTACAGAAGATCCGCGAGGAGATCGAAAAGGTCAACGCGGAGATCGAGCTGGCCCAACGCCAGTACGACCTGAACAAGGCTGCGGAGCTCAAGTACGGCAAGCTGCCGCAGCTGACCAAAAAGCTGGAAGAGGAAGAGGCGCTGGCCGAAAAGAACAAGGACACCGCGCCCACGCTGCTGCGCGACAAGGTGACCGAGGACGAAATCGCCCGCATCGTGGCCCGGTGGACGGGCATCCCGGTGACCAGGCTGATGGAGGGCGAGCGGGAGAAGCTGCTCCGCCTGGAGGAGATCCTGCACCAGCGGGTGATCGGCCAGGACGAGGCGGTGACGCTGGTCAGCCAGGCCATCCTTCGCTCCCGGGCCGGCATCGCGGACCCCGACAAGCCCATCGGCTCGTTCCTGTTCCTGGGGCCCACCGGCGTGGGCAAGACGGAATTGGCCAAGGCCCTCGCCCAGGCGCTGTTTGACGACGAGCACAACCTGGTGCGCATTGACATGAGCGAGTACATGGAGAAGTTCTCCGTGTCGCGCCTGGTCGGGGCGCCTCCGGGATACGTGGGCTACGAGGAGGGCGGTCAGCTGACCGAAGCGGTTCGACGCAAGCCCTATTGCGTGGTGCTGTTTGACGAGGTGGAGAAGGCCCATCCGGACGTGTTCAACATCCTTTTGCAGGTGCTGGACGATGGCCGCATCACCGACTCCCAGGGCCGCACGGTGGACTTCAAGAACACCATCATCATCCTGACCTCGAACCTGGGCTCCAACTTCATCCTCGAGGGCATCGACCACAGCGGGCAGATCACCAAAGAGGCCCGCGAGGCCGTGGAGAGGCTTCTGAAGACCCAGTTCCGCCCGGAGTTTTTGAACCGGCTGGATGAGATCGTGTTCTACAAGCCGCTGACCCGCGACGAGATCGGCAAGATCATCGACCTGATGATGGCGGAGCTCAACCAGCGGC
This sequence comes from Eubacteriales bacterium, assembly GCA_029974035.1. The sequence continues at coordinate 11,100 of JARKQG010000018.1, forward strand.
TGGCCGACCGGCAGCTGACGGTGTCCCTCACCCCCGCCGCCAAGGCGCTGATCGCGGAGATCGGCTACGACCCGGTGTTCGGCGCGCGGCCCCTGAAGCGCATGCTGCAGCGCCGCGTGGAGACGCCCATCAGCCGCATGATCATTGCGGACCAGGCGCCGCCCCGCAGCCACCTGACCGTGGATGTTTCCGGCGATGAATTTGCAATTTCGGTTTCGTAAAAACCGCCGGTATTATTTCGTTTAAGTTATGTTTTAGCACAGTTTTCTTGGCTTCGATGTGTTGACTTGACAACGACCGCGGTGTTTTGCTAGAATCGAATTGCGGAAGACGAATGAGACCGTTGTCGCGTCCGGCGCAGACTTTGAACAAGGGTTCGGAGTCGCTCGGCGCGACAACGGATTTGATGTGCCCGAAGGCAGGAAATATTGACGATAAGCACGATTTCATGCCTTTATCGCATCCGAAAGGTTCAGCTTGTCCGCATCCGGGGAGCCTATACTCTTGCCACACAAGGAAGGTACGCGCACATGCAGAGAAAATCGGCGCTGAAAGCCCGGCACAACACGGCCATGCCCTACGTCACCAGCGAAATGGCGGCGATCATGGAGCATGTCAAGGCCGACACGGGCGATGAGGCGCTGGCCCAGGGAATACACTTCAGCCCAACCGCGCTGACACTGGTCCGCCGCGTCATGATGACCGGGGGGCAAATCGTCGCGGATACGGCGCTGGCGCTCTCCGACATCGACAAGCAGAGCGCCCGAAGGTTGGGCGTTTCGACGATCTGCTACATTGATGACCCGCAGGTTCTGGCATTGGCGGAGCAGCGCCGCACCACCCGCGCCGAGGTGGCGCTGGACTTTGCGCTTTCCCAGCCCGGCACAAAGCTGATCGTGGTGGGCAGCGCGCCCACCGCGCTGGACCGGCTGCTCCGACGCCATCAGATCGAGGAACTGAGCGACCTGGTGGTGCTGGCCGCGCCCACGGGCTTTGCCAGCGTGGTGCAGCTCAAGGAGCGCATCTGGGAGAGCAATCTGCCCGCGATCGTCGTGCGCGGAAAGCGCGGCGGCACCGGCGCGGCGGTTGCCATCGTCAACGCGCTGATGAACGAATCCATCCGCCAGCTGAACCTGTAACCCTCCGGGACAAGGGGCCGCCCTGCGTAAGCGCGGGGCGGCCTTTTTTATTCCATGCCCTCCCCCGGGGCGTCACTTACCGGCCTTGCCGCGGATGGATTCGTCGATGGCGGCGGCGGCCTGCTTGCCCGCGCCCATCGCCAGGATCACGGTGGCCGCGCCGGTGACCGCGTCGCCGCCGGCGTAGACGGCCTCCTTGGATGTCTTGCAGGTGTCCTCGTCCACCACGATGCCGCCCCACTTCTGGGCCGCGAGGCCCTCGGTGGTGGATACGATCAGCGGGTTGGGCGAATTGCCGATGGCCACCACCACCGTCTCCACATCCATGACGTATTCGCTGCCCTTCTCGGGCACCGGGCGGCGGCGACCGGAGGCATCCGGCTCGCCCAGTGTCATGCGCACGCACTCCATGCCGGCCACGTTGCCCTTGCCGTCGTCCAGAATGCGGGTGGGGTTGGTGAGCAGATGGAACTCGATGCCCTCTTCCTTGGCGTGGTGGATCTCCTCCAGCCGGGCGGGCATTTCCGCCTCGCCGCGGCGGTAGACGATGTAGACCTTCTCCGCGCCCATCCGAAGGGCGCTCCGGGCCGCGTCCATGGCCACGTTGCCGCCGCCGATCACCGCCACCTTCCGGCCCACTTTGACGGGCGTCAGGTGGTTGGGGAAGTCGTAGGCCTTCATCAGGTTGATGCGGGTCAGGAATTCGTTGGCGGAATACACGCCGCACAGCGCCTCGCCCTCGATGCCCTGAAAGCGGGGCAGCCCCGCGCCGCTGCCGACGAACACGGCGTCAAATCCCTCCTGCTCGAGCAGCTCGTCCAGGAGGATGCTGCGGCCCACGATCACGTTGGTCAGAATCTTGACGCCCATCTCGCGCAGGTTGTCGATCTCCTGCTGCACCAGCGCCTTGGGCAGGCGGAATTCGGGAATGCCGTACATCAGAACGCCGCCGGGGGTGTGCAGCGCCTCGAAGATGGTCACATCATAGCCCAGCGCCCGCAGCGCGCCGGCGCAGGACAGGCCCGCGGGGCCGGAACCCACCACCGCCACCTTGTGGCCGTTGTCGGGGGCGGGCTTTCCGGGCTTTTTGCCCCGGGCCATCGCCCAGTCGGCCACATAGCGCTCCAGCCGGCCGATGCCCACCGGATCGCCCTTGATGCCGCGCACGCACACCTGCTCGCACTGGGTTTCCTGCGGACAGACTCGGCCGCACACCGCGGGCAGCGAATTGCATCCGCTGAGGATCTCGTAGGCCCTGTCCAGGTCGCCCTCCTTGACGCAGCCGATGAATTCGGGAATCTTCACCCCCACGGGGCAGCCGTTGACGCAGGGCTTGTTCTTGCAGCCCAGGCAGCGCTCGGCCTCCTGCCGGGCCATTTCGTCGGTGTAGCCCAGCGCGACCTCCTGAAAGTTTCCGCCGCGGACTTTCGGGTCCTGCTCGGGCATGGGGGTTTTGTTCTTTTGCATGTTGGCCATCAGCGCACCTCTCCCGTCAGGCGGCAGAGATGGGTCTCCTTCGCCAGCTTTTCCTGATCCATGTACATCCGGCCGCGGGTCACGGCGGAATCAAAGTCCACCTGATGGCCGTCAAAGTCCGGCCCGTCGACGCAGGCAAACTTCGTCTCCCCGCCCACGATCACGCGGCAGCCGCCGCACATGCCGGTGCCGTCGATCATGACGGAGTTGAGGCTGACGATGGTCTTGATGCCGTAGGGCCGGGTCATCTCCGAAACGGCCTTCATCATCATCAAGGGGCCGATGGCGATGACCACATCGTAGGTTACGCCCGCCTTCAGCTTTTGCTCAAGCGCCTGGGTGACGAAGCCCTTGTGGCCGTTGGACCCGTCGTCGGTCATGATGGTCAGATCGTCGCAGGCGGCGGCCAGCTCATCCTTGAGGATGATGAGCCCCTCGTTGCGAAAGCCCACGATCAGGTCCACCGATACGCCCGCGTCGTGGAGCGCCTTGGCCTGGGGATAGGCGATGGCCACGCCCAGGCCGCCGCCGATGACCGCCGCCTTTTTGTAGCCCTCCGTTTCGGATGGCCTGCCCAGCGGGCCCGCAAAATCCTGCAGGCTTTCGCCCTCGTTCAGCTGATCCAAAAGGCGCGTGGTGGCGCCCACTTTCTGGAAGATCACCGTGACGGTGCCGGCCTCTCGGTCGTAGCCCGCGATGGTCAGCGGGATGCGCTCGCCGTTTTCGTCGACGCGCAGCATGACGAACTGGCCGGGCTTGGCGCGGCGCGCCGCAAAGGGCGCCTCGACGCGCATCAGCGTGACTTCGTCGTTCAGCCTGCGCTTCTCCACAATTTTGTACATGCTCCGACTCCTTTTTCTGGTGTGCATTTATACTCGATCGCCCGCGGGCGCCGGCGCGGCGCGAAGGGCGTCGGGATACCAATGGGTGAGCTCCGAAAGCAGCCGCTCGCGGTCGGCCGCGCCCATGGGCACCAGCGGCGGCCGGGTTCTGGCGCTGGCGAGTCCCACGGCGGCGAGTGCCTCCTTGACCGGAATGGGGCTGACTTCCAGAAACAGCGCGTCAATCAGCGGGCCGAGCCGCATCTGCAGCGCGCGGCTGCCGGCGATGTCCCCGGCAAAGAACCGGTCGCACACGGCCTTCACCGCCTCGGGCACCAGGTTGGAGGCCACCGAAATCGCCCCGTCGGCGCCCAGCGCCAGCCAGGAGAAGGCGTAATCGTCGTTGCCGCAGTAGATCGCCATCCTGCCCGAAAGCAGCCGCGCGTCCTCGTTCATCTGCCGGAGGTCCGTGCCGGCTTCCTTCAGCGCGCAGATCAGCGGGTGGTCCGCCAGGCGCATCGCCGTCTCCGGCATCAGGTTCAGCCCCGTGCGTGCGGGCACGTTGTAGAGCACCACCGGGATCCCGGCCGCGTCCGCCACGCGGGTGAAGTGCTCGATCAGCCCGGCCTGAGTGGTCTTATTGTAGTAGGGCGTGACGGCGAGGATGGCATCCACCCCCAGGGCCCGCGCGGTCTGCGCCCTGCGGCACACCCGCTTGGTGTCGTTGCCGCCCACCCCCGCGATCACCAGTGCCCGGCCGCGGGCGCGCTCCACCGCGAAGGCGATCAGCGCGTCCTGCTCCGCCTCGGTCATGGTGGCGGGTTCGCCGGTGGTGCCGCATACGACGAGCGCCGGGATGCCGGAAGCGATCTGCCGGTCAATCAGGCGCGCGAAGGCGTCAAAGTCAATGGAATCGTCCGCGGCAAAGGGCGTGACCAACGCCGTGCCGACGCCGGAAAACAGCGCCTTCATAGGGAAAGCCCCCTCTCAGGTCGATAAGCTACTGTAACGACCCGGGGGGCTTGCGTCATTTGTGAACGATCCAGCCCTCGTGGGCCAATAGCTCCGCCGTCAGCACCGCGCCGCCCGCCGCGCCCCGGAGCGTGTTGTGGGAGAGGCCGACGAACTTGTAGTCCAGGATCGCGTCCTCCCGCAGCCGGCCCACGGCGATGCCCATGCCGCCGTAGAGATCGCGGTCCAGCCGCGTCTGCGGGCGGTTCTCCTCTTCGAAATAGGTAAGGAATTTCTCGGGCGCGCTGGGCAGGCGGTACTTCTGGGGCAGGCCCTCGCAGGCGGCCCAGCGGGCGAGGATCTCGTCCCGGGACGGCTTGACGCGAAAGCCCACCGACACCGCCGCCATGTGGCCGTCGCTGGCCGCCACGCGGTAGCACTGGGCGCTGATGACCGGCTTTTCCGCCATCACGATGCGCCCGCCCTCCACGCGGCCCCAGATCTTCAGCGGCTCGATCTCGCTTTTTTGCTCCTCACCGCCGATGAAGGGAATGACGTTGTCCACCATCTCCGGCCAGGAACGAAAGGTCTTGCCCGCGCCGGAGATCGCCTGATAGGTGGCGACCATCACCTTCTCGAGCCCGAATTCTCGGAGCGGCTCCAGCGCGGGCACGTAGCCCTGGATAGAGCAGTTGGGCTTGCAGGCGACAAAGCCCACCCGGGTGCCCAGTCGGGTGCGCTGCGCCTCGATGACGGCCATGTGATCGGAATTGATCTCCGGGATCATCATGGGCACATCCTCCGCCATGCGGAAGGCGGAATTATTGGACACCACCGGCGTTTCCGCCCGGGCATAGGCGGTTTCCAGCGCGCGGATCTGGTCCTTGGGCATGTCGACCGCGCAGAAGATGAAGTCCACCTGGTCCGCGATCTTTTCCACGTCGGCGGCGTCCTGCACCGTCATTTCGCGGACGGCCTCCGGCACCGGCCACTCAAAGGCCCAGCGCCCGCCCACCGCGTCGATGTATTTCTGCCCGGCCGAGCGCGCGCTGGCGGCCACCACGGCCACGTCAAACCACGGATGCTCCGCCAGAATCGATACAAACCGCTGCCCCACCATGCCCGTCGCCCCGACAATGCCCGCACGGTACTTCACGCTTCGTTCCCCCCGTATCCCCACAGTATTCCGGCCGCGCCGGACGCGTTCAGGCCCTACTCCACCTCAATGGCCGGATAGCGCATCAGCATCTGCGCCGGGCGAAAGCCCGACGTGGCCGCCAGCCGCGCCGCGGCGATGAGCCGGGTCCGGACGTCGAAATAGGCCTCGGTAAGCCCCCGATCCAGAAAGTACAGCCGCGCCAGGTCCATCAGATAGCTGGCGACGCCCTTTCTCTGCCAGGCCGGGCTGGTCAGCGCGATGCCGACGACGCCGCGCCCCGAATCCGACCAGACCACCATCTCGCCCGCCAGGCCCGTGGGCGCGATCATCAGAAGCCGCGCAAAGTCCGGCAGTTTTTTCAGGCCCTTGAGCCAGGCCATGTCTCGGCTGCGGCCGAACATGGCGTTGTAGCGCTCGAGAAAGTACTTGCTCTCGTTTTCGTCGGCCAGATAATCCCGGACGATGGTGCAGCCCTGGGGCAGGTGCCGGTAGATGGGGCCGTGGCGCAGCGCCCGCACGGTGCGCACCAGGCCGTCCTCGTCGCGGTACCCCAGCGCCATCAGCGCGCCCATGCGGGCGGCGTCCCCCGGCGCGCACTCGGCGTAGACCAGCGCGGGCACGCCCGGCTTTTGCCGGGCGATGACCAGCGCGCGGGTCGTGGCCGCGCCCAGCAGCGCGTCCTCCGCCGCCGCCTCGCAGCTGGCGCGCACCAGAATCTGGTGGGGCCGTTCCGGGCACAGCGCGGGCACCATGCTCCCCTGCACGCTGGCCTCGCCAATTTTGGTTTCCAGATCGTCCAGCGCGACAAACGCATTTTCGACGTCGAGCCCAGGGGCCGCGTCGGCGTACCGTATCTTCATGCTTCCATGCTTCCTCCGTGATAGGCGCCTCAGTCGTCCTCCCACTCCACCAGCGAAGGCGGTTGCCCGGTCACGTCGTAGACGACGCGGCTGATGCCCTCCACCTCGGCCGTCACCCGCTCGACCACGCGCTCCATCAGGTCATAGGGCAGGCGAAACGCGTTGGCGCCGTTCATGGCCCGAAGCGCCAGCGTGCGGCCCATGCCACCGGAGGCGCTGCGGGTGGCCACCCCGGGCAAAAGCGCAAAATACTGGCGAATGCGCTTGTCCAGCCCGGCTTTTTGGATCTCCTCGCAGAAGATGGCGTCGGCCTCGCGGAGCATCTCCAGCCGCTCCGGCGTCGCCGGGCCCATCATGCGCACGGCCAGCCCCGCCGTGGGAAAGGGCGGGCGCTGCGCCAGCTCGCCGGGCAGACCCAACTGGTCCGCCACCTGGCGGACTTCCTCCTTGAAGAGGCGGCGCACCGGCTGAATCAGCGCCTTGAAGGGCGAATCGGCGGACAGTGTCCGGTCCATCAGCGCGGAGCCGCCCACCACGTCGGTATAGGTGACGCCCAGGCCCAGCGCGCGGGCGCCCACGCTCCGGGCTTCCTCCTCCAGCACCCGGAGAATCTCCCGGTCCACCAGCCCGGTCTTGCGGTCGGTGCCGGAAATGCCCGCCAGCCGCTCAATGAAGCGCGCGCGGGTGTCGATCACCCGGAGGCGGATGCCCTGGGGCTCCAGGCTCTTGCGGGTGAGGTCCAGATCGCCCTTGCGCATGAGACCGGTGTCCACGTGGACGCAGCTGAGCTGCTCGCCCAGCGCGCGGAACATCAGCGCGGCGCACACCACGGAATCCACGCCGCCCGACACCGCCAGAAGCACCCGTCCCCCCTGGGCCAGGCTCTGAATCTGCTGCAGCGTCTCCTCAATGAAGCGGTCAAAGTTCCAGACCGGTTCGCACCTGCACACATCCCGCGCAAAATTGCGCAGGATGCGGAAACCGTCCGGATCGTTCTGCTCGGTGTAAAATTGGAGACCAAAGAGGCGATCCTCCGCCGAAAAGGCGGCGGCGCGTCCATCCTCGGTGGCGGCGATGGCGCGGGCGCCCTCGGGCAGTTCCAGCGCGTCCAGCCGGTCAAAGTAGCGCTCGCTCTCCCCCAGGCCCGCGAAGAGCGGCACCTCGTCAAAGCGCACCTGCGCGGTGCCATTGGCCAATGCGGTGGGCGCGGAAGACCCGCCCAGCGCGTCCAGCAAAAGCCGCGCGCCGGCCCCCATCGCCAATACGGGCACGCCCAGCGCGACCAGGCCGGAAATGTCCGGCGCGGCACCGCCGTCACCCGCGATGATCACGCCCATCGGCGCGGCCGCGCGGATCATCTCGATGGGCGCGGACGCGGGCAGCACCTCGCTGTACACCTGCTCGCTGCGCACCCGTCGGGCCACGGCGCTGCCGCGGCCGTCGCCAAGGTCCAGCACCAGAATCATGTTACTCATGCCTTGCGCCCTCCCGGTCCCATCGGCTGTTGCGCCGGGCGTTGACAATCTCTATTTTGCGCAGGATCGCTCCGGTTATGTCGATGCCCAGCGTGCGCGTCAGCTGCAGGCCGTACATCATCACATCGGCAAATTCCTCTGCGATCATTTCGATGCGGGCGGGATCCTCGCCGCGCATCAGCGCGCGAACCTCGTCGTCGCCCAACCATTGGAAATGCTCGAGCAGTTCGCTCATCTCGACGGTCATCGCCATTGCCACGTGCTGCGGGTTCTGCACGCCGTCCACGCCCCAGCCCTTGCGCAGGCAGAGCGCGTGCACCGCGTCCTTCAGCGTCCCCAGCGTGGTATCCCGGTCGTTCATGCAAAACTTCCTTTTTTGCGGCTCCGGATGGCGCGCCCATGCCGACGGGGCCGCGCGCAACCCGCGGGGCGGATATCGGGCGCCCGAATGGTTCCATTATACAGATTTTTGCCGATTGCGCAAGCCGCGCTTCGTGAAAATGCGTTAACACGCGTGCAAACGCCGCCCAGACGCGGCGAACGGGCGCGAAAAAGCGCCGCGGGACCATGCGGCGCTTTGACGGATCTCCGGGAAATTTACTTGATTTCGACGGTGGCGCCGACTTCGGCAAACGCCTTCTTGATCTTCTCGGCCTCTTCCTTGTTGACGCCTTCCTTGAGGGTCTTGGGGGCGCCGTCCACCAGGTCCTTGGCTTCCTTGAGGCCCAGGCCCGACACGACTTCGCGGACGACCTTGATGACCTTGATCTTCTCGGAGCCGACGTCCTTCAGCACGACGTCAAACTCGGTCTTCTCCTCGGCGGCTTCCGCGGGGGCGGCGGCGGCGGGGGCGGCGGCGGCGACGGCCATCGGCGCGGCGGCGGACACGCCAAACTTCTCTTCCAAGGCCTTCACGAGCTCGGCGAGCTCCAGAACGGTCATCGACTCGATGGCGGAAATGAGTTCTTCACGGTTCATGATGATATCCTCCTCAAATAATGGCTGGAATTGGACTGGGGATCATTCCCCGGCTTTCTGCTTGCGCACGGCGTCGATGGCGTAGACCAGCGAACGCAGCGTCGCGCTGAGCACGCCCACAAGGCCGGTGATCGGCGCGTTCAGGCTGCCCATCATCTTGGCGATCAGGACTTCCTTCGGCGGCAGCTCGCTGAGCGCCTGCACGCCCGCCACGTCGATGGTGGCCCGGTCGACCACGCCGCACTTGACGGTGGTCTTCTTGACCTTCTTGATGAAGTCGGTGATCACCTTCGCGGGGGCCACCGCGTCCTTCATGCCGAAGGCGAGGGCGGTGGGGCCGTTCAGGAAGGGATCCAGGCCCTCGATGCCTAGCTCCTGGGCGGCGAGGCGCACCATCGTGTTCTTGAGCACGACGTACTCTACGCCCGCGGCGCGGCACTGGTTGCGCAGCTCCGTCACCTCCGCGACCGTCAGGCCGCGATAGTCGATGAGCACCACGGAATGGGCCTTTTCAAACTTCGCACGGATGTCTTGGACGACTGCCTTTTTGAGCTCCAAATTATTGGACATTCATTACACCTCGCTTCTCGTCCCGTCTCGGACGCCTAAAAAAATCGCCCTTGCGCCAAACGCGCAAACGGCGACACACATGTCGTTCCGGCTGCGCCTCGGCGAGCGGCCCGGGGGCCTTATGCGTCTGCACTCGCTGTCTATGGCACGGCTCAATTTCTAAGCACTCGATCAATATACCATCGGGCCCGTGTTCTGTCAAGTTAAATCTGGCCCTCAAGCCCGGGCGACGGGCGCAAAAAACGCCGGGGGCCGCGATGGCGGCCTCCCGGCGTCCGGCGCGCTTAGAACTTCAGCGCGTTCAGCTTGATGCCCGGGCCCATGGTGCTCGACAGCACCGCGGAGCGGATGTAGGTGCCCTTGGCGGTGGAGGGCTTGGCCTTGATGATGGCCTCCATCAGCGTCTTGAGGTTCTCGCCCAGCTTGGCCTCCTCAAAGGACGCCTTGCCCACGGGGCAGTGGATGATGGCCGTCTTGTCGACGCGGTACTCCACCTTGCCGGCCTTGATCTCGGTGATGGCGCGGGCGATGTCCATGGTGACGGTGCCGGTCTTCGGGTTGGGCATGAGGCCCTTGGGGCCCAGCACGCGGCCCAGACGGCCGACCATGCCCATCATGTCGGGGGTGGCGACCATCACGTCAAAACCGAACCAGCCGCCCTGAATCTTGGCGATCATGTCCTCGGCGCCGACAAAGTCCGCGCCGGCGGCCTCGGCTTCCTTGGCCTTATCGGCCTTGCAGATGACCAGGACGCTCTTGGTCCGGCCGGTGCCGTGGGGCAGCACGACGGTGCCGCGCACCTGCTGGTCGGCGTGGCGCGGATCGACGCCCAGGCGGACGTGGAGCTCGACCGTTTCGTCAAACTTGGCCTTGGCGGTCTGCTTCACGAGCGACACGGCCTCTTCGGGGTCGTACTGCTTGAGGCGGTCGATCAGCTTCATGCTGTCGGAATACTTTTTGCCCTGCTTCATGAATATCCTCCTTGTGGTGTTAGCGGCGCTATGTCCTCCCACAGTATTTCGGCTGGAATCAGTCGACGACGACGACGCCCATCGAGCGCGCGGTGCCGGCCACCATGCTCATCGCGGCCTCGACGGAGGCTGCGTTGAGGTCCGGCATTTTGAGCTCCGCGATTTCGCGGACCTGCGCCTTGGTGATGTTGGCCACCTTGTCGCGGTTGGGGCGGCCGGAGGCGCTCTCAAGGCCGCAGGCCTTCTTGATCAGCACCGCGGCGGGCGGCGTCTTGGTGATGAAGGTGAAGGAGCGATCCTGATACACGGTGATGACCACCGGGATGATCAGGCCGACCTGCTTGGCGGTGCGGTCGTTGAACTCCTTGCAAAAGCCGGGGATGTTCACGCCGTGCTGACCCAGCGCCGGGCCGATCGGCGGCGCGGGCGTCGCCTTGCCGGCGTTGACCTGCAGCTTGATCATTGCTGTGACTTTCTTGGCCATGGGGGTTCCTCCTCTACATTATGTGGTGAAACGGAACAGCCGCGGCGGCTGCCC
>JARKQG010000019.1 GCA_029974035.1 Eubacteriales bacterium
GGCGGCGGGGCGCCGCCTCATTGACGGAGCGAAGAGCTCAAATTTTATAAGTTGGTTACTTTATAACCGGCGCCTCGCGGCGCATCAACTTGTGAAACGGTCAATAAGAGTAGTAAAAGTAATTATTTGCTATATAGACTCTAAACCCGGAATCTGTCTTCAGGGCGGCCCGCGGGCCCCCCCGGCCCGGAGCGCGCGCTCCGGGGCTGAAAAGCGGACTTGCGCAAGTGATGGGCAAAAGGCTCGTCACTTGTTTTTTTGTCCGCCCGGCGTGCGCGGAAAGGAACCGGGAGAAACTCTTGTTGCGGGGAGGGATGCCCATGGAGGGCAAGCTGAAGCTGTACGGGTTCAACAACCTCACAAAGTCGCTGAGCTTCAACATTTACGACGTCTGCTACGCCAAGACGCCCCGGGAGCAGAAGGACTACATCGCCTACGTGGGCGAGCAGTACAACTCCGAGCGCCTGACGGGCATCCTGACCCACGTGGTGGACATGATCGGCGCCCGCGTGCTGCACATTTCCCGGCAGGATTACGATCCCCAGGGCGCATCGGTGACGCTCTTGATCGCCGACGGTTCCATGACCCCCGCCGAGAACGCCGTGGTGGCCCACCTGGACAAGAGCCACGTGACCGTGCACACCTACCCGGAGTACCACCCGGATACGTTTCTCGCCACCTTCCGGGTGGACATCGACGTGGCCACCTGCGGCGAGATCACCCCGCTGTCCACGCTGGATTACCTGATCGGCTCCTTTGATTCAGACATCATCACCATGGACTACCGCGTGCGCGGTTTCACCCGGGACGTTACCGGAAAAAAGCTCTTCATCGACCACGCCGTCACCTCCATCCAGGACTACATCGACGCGGGCATCCTGCGCCGGTACGACGCGGTGGACGTCAACGTCTACGAGGCCAACCTGTTCCACACCAAGATGCTGATCAAGGAGCTGGACCTCAAAAACTACCTTTTCAACGTGGACGTATACGAGCTGCCCCCCAGGACGCGCCTGGACATCACCGGCAGCCTCCGCCGCGAAATGATCGAAATCTTCAGCGGACGCAACATCTTCTGAGCGCGAAGGGAGGCGACGAGATGCCCCGATCCCAGGCGGACGCGCCCATCGCCCGGGCGCTGGAGGACATGCGCGCCATGCGGCTGGTGCCGCTGGACGTGCCGGGCCACAAGCGCGGCCGCGGCAACCCGGAACTGGAGGCGCTTCTGGGCGAAAAGTGCCTGTCCCTTGACGTGAACTCCATGAAGCCGCTGGACAACCTGTGCCACCCGGTGTCGGTGATCCGGGAGGCTGAGGCGCTGGCCGCGGAGGCCTTCCGCGCGGCCCACGCGCTTTTGATCGTGGGCGGCACCACCGCCGCCGTCCAGAGCATGATCCTCTATGCCCTCAAAAAGGGGGACAAGATCATCCTGCCCCGCAACGTACACCGCAGCGTGATGGCCGCGCTGGTGCTGTGCGGCGGCGAACCGGTCTACGTGTCGCCGGAGATCGACGGGGCGCTGGGCATCCCTTTGGGCATGCGCCGCGCGGCGGTCCGCGACGCCATCCGCCGCCATCCGGACGCCCGGGCCGTCCTCATCAACAACCCCACCTACTACGGCGTGTGCTCGGACGCCGCCGCCATCGCGAAGATGGCCCATGAGGCCGGCATGCTGGCGCTGGCGGACGAGGCCCACGGCGCCCACTTCTCCTTCGGCGAGGATCTGCCGCGCTCCGCCATGGACGCGGGCTTTGATCTGGCGGCGGTCAGCATGCACAAGTCCGGCGGCAGCCTGACCCAGAGCTCCTTTCTGCTGGCGGGGCCGCGGGTGTCGGAGGGCTACCTGCGGCAGATTGTGAACCTCACCCAGACCACCAGCGGCTCCTACCTGCTCATGGCGAGCCTGGACATTTCCCGACGCAACCTGGCGACGCGGGGCGCGGAGGTGTTCCGCCGGGTGACGGAACTGACCGACTACGCCCGGGACGAGATCAACCGCCTGGAGGGCTACCGCGCCTTCGGCCGGGAGATCATAAACGGCGACAGCGTGTTTGATTTTGACCGAACCAAGCTGGCGGTCAACACGCTGGGGGTGGGCCTGGCCGGCATCGAGGTGTACGACGTCCTGCGGGACGAGTACGACATCCAGATCGAATTCGGCGACATGGGCAACATTCTGGCCTACGTGTCGCTGGGCGACCGGCGGCAGGACATTGAGCGGTTCATCGGCGCGCTGTCGGAGATCCGCCGCCGCCGCCGGCGCGACCCGAAGGGCCTGTTCCGGCAGGAGTACATCGAGCCGGAGGTGGCCCTCACGCCCCAGAGGGCCTTCTACGCGCCGCGCCAGTCGCTGCCCCTGGACGAATGCGCCGGCCGCGTGGCCGGGGAGTTTGTGATGTGCTACCCCCCGGGCATTCCGGTTCTCGCCCCGGGTGAAAAAATCACGCCCCGCATTTTGGATTACATCCGCTATGCCAGGGCGAAGGGCTCCTCCATGACCGGGCCGGAAGACCCGTCCATCGAACGCCTGAACGTGCTGAAGGAGGACTGATCCATGGAACTGTGGTTTTCCGAGCGGCATACGCCCAGCGTGCAGCTCTCCATCAAGGTGGACCGGCAGCTCTATTCCGGCCGGAGCGACTTTCAGCGCATCGACGTGTTCGATTCCAGGGAGTTCGGCCGGTTTCTGACGCTGGACGGCTACATGATGCTCACCGAAAAGGACGAATTCATCTACCACGAGATGATCACCCACGTGCCCATGGCGGTGCACCCGGACGCGCAGAGCGTGCTGGTGATCGGCGCGGGGGACGGCGGCGTGGTCCGGGAGCTGACCCGCTACGAATCCGTCCAGCGGATCGACATGGTGGAGATCGACCCGCTGGTGGTGGACGTGTGCAGAAAATACCTGCCCCAGACCGCCTGCCGGCTGGATGACCCCCGGCTGACCATCTTCTACGAGGACGGGCTCAAGTACGTGCGCACCCGGAAGGACGCCTACGACCTCATCATCGTGGACTCCACGGACCCCTTCGGCCCCGGCGAGGGCCTGTTCACCCGGGAGTTCTACGGCAACTGCTTTAACGCCCTCCGGGACGACGGCATCATGGTCAACCAGCACGAGAGCCCCTTTTACGACCAGGACGCCGCCGCCTGCCGCCGCGCCCACAAGCGCATCGTGGAGAGCTTCCCCATCAGCCGCGTCTACCAGGCCCACATCCCCACCTACCCCTCGGGGCATTGGCTCTTTGGCTTCGCATCCAAAAAGTACCACCCGGTGCGGGACCTCGCCGCCGCCCGGTGGGGCCTTCTGGGCCTTTCCACCCGCTACTACACCACCAACCTGCACGTGGGCGCGTTTGCGCTCCCGGCCTATGTGGAGGAGATGCTGCGAAGTGTTGAACAGGAACATTGAGTGCTTTCTGGGCTGCGACGCGGACTATGCCCGCGCGGACATCGTGCTCTACGGCGCACCCTTCGACGGCACCGCATCCTACCGCCCCGGCGCGCGCTTCGGCCCCCGGGCCGTCCGGGCCGAATCCTACGGCATCGAAACCTACAGCCCCTACCAGGACCGGGACCTGGACGAGGTGGCCGCGCTGGATTCCGGCGACGTGGACATCCCCATCGGCGATACCGAAGCCGCGCTTCAGGCCGTCCGCCGCCGGGCCGAAGGCATCCTGGCGGACGGCAAGCTGCCCTTTTTGCTGGGCGGCGAGCACCTGGTGACCCTGGGCGCCGTCCGCGCCGCCTGCGAGCGGTACCCGGACCTGGCCGTCGTCCACTTCGACGCCCACGCCGACCTCCGGGAGGACTACCTGGGCGTGAAGCTCTCCCACGCGTCGGTGATGCGCAGAATCTGGGATCTTCTCGGCGACGGGCGCATCTTCCAGTTCGGCATCCGCTCCGGCGACCGGGCGGAATTTTCCTTCGCCGCTGCGGGGCACACGGTGATGCGGCGGTTTGACTTTGAGGGGCTGGATTCCGCCCTCGCCGCCCTCGCCGGCCGGCCGGTGTATCTGAGCGTGGACCTCGACGTCATAGACCCTTCCGCCTTCCCGGGCACCGGCACGCCGGAGCCGGGCGGCGTCGGCTTTCTCCAGCTGATGCGCGCGGCGGTGGCCGTGGCGAAGGGCGCCCGCGTCGTGGGCTGCGACCTTACGGAATTGGCGCCGGCCCTCGATGTCTCCGGCGTGTCCGCCGTGGCCGCCTGCAAGCTCACCCGCGAGCTGTTGCTGGCCCTGTGCAAAAAACCCGCGTCATAAGGAGGTTCTTCCATGAAAAAGCTGATGATCGTCGGCTGCGGCGGCGTCGCCTCCGTGGCCGTCCACAAGGTGTGCCAGAACGACGGCTTCTTTACCGATCTTCTGATCGCCAGCCGCACCCTTTCCAAGTGCGACGCGCTGAAGGCCGCGCTCTCCGGCAAGACCCGGGTGCGCATCCAAACGGCGCAGGTGGACGCCGCCGATGCGCCCGCCCTCGCGGAGTGGATCCGCGCCTTCGGGCCGGACGCGGTTTTGAACCTGGCGCTGCCCTACCAGGACCTCGCCATCATGGACGCCTGCCTCAAGGCGGGGGCTCACTACATCGACACCGCCAACTACGAGCCGGAGGACACCGCGAAGTTTGAATACTCCTGGCAGTGGGCCTACCGCGATCGGTTTGAAAAGGCCGGGCTGACGGCGCTCCTGGGCAGCGGGTTTGACCCGGGGGTGACGGGCGTGTTCACCGCCTGGGCGCTCAAGCACCACTTTGACGAGATCCGCACCATCGACATTCTGGACTGCAACGGCGGCGACCACGGCTACCCCTTCGCCACCAACTTCAACCCGGAGATCAACATCCGCGAGGTCAGCGCCAAGGGCGCCTACTGGGAGGACGGCCGCTGGGTGGAAACGGAGCCCATGGCCGTCAAGCGGAGCTATGACTTCGCCGGGGTGGGCCGGCGGGACATGTACCTTCTGCATCACGAGGAGATCGAATCGCTGGCCAAGAACGTGCCGGGCGTCCGGCGCATCCGCTTTTTCATGACCTTCGGCCAGAGCTACCTCACCCACCTCAAGTGCCTTGAAAACGTGGGCATGACCTCCATCAAGCCCATCGCGTTCGAGGGAAGGGAAATCGTTCCGCTCCAGTTCCTCAAGGCCGTGCTGCCGGACCCATCGTCGCTGGGCCCGCGCACCCGTGGAAAGACCAACATCGGCTGCATCTTCACCGGCCTCAAGGACGGCCGGGAGAAATCGCTCTACGTCTACAACGTGTGCGACCACGAGGCGTGCTACCGGGAGGTGGGCTCCCAGGCGGTGGCCTACACCACCGGCGTGCCCGCGATGATCGGGGCCATGCTGGTGATGGACGGGCGCTGGCGTCGGCCGGGCGTTTACAATGTGGAGGAGTTCGACCCCGATCCCTTCATGGACGCGCTGAACGAGTGGGGGCTGCCCTGGACGGTGGACGAGCACCCCGTGCCGGTGGACTGACGTGCGGCGAAGCGATCTGCCCACGCCCTGCTACCTGGTGAGCGAGGCCGCGCTCCGGCGCAACCTGGAAATTCTGCGCGGCGTATCGGCGCGCACCGGGTGCCGCGTGCTGCTGGCGCAGAAGGCGTTTTCGATGTTTTCGCTGTATCCCATGATCGGGGAATACCTCTCCGGCGCGGCCTCCAGCGGGCTTTTCGAGGCGCGGCTGGCCCGCGAGCACATGCCGGGGGAGAACCACACCTTTTCCCCCGCCTTCCGGGACGACCAGTTTGACGAAATTGCCGCGCTGTCCGACCACGTGGTGTTCAATTCGCTGGCGCAGCTGGAAAAATTCGGCCCGCGGGCGCGGGCGGCGGGGGCGGAGATCGGCCTTCGCGTGAACCCCGGCTGTTCCACGCAGGATCATGCCCTGTACGACCCCTGCGCCGCCGGGTCGCGGCTGGGCGTGCCGGCGGCGCAGCCGCTGCCGGAGCTGCCGGAGGGCGTAGCCGGGCTGCACTTCCACACGCTGTGCGAGCAGGACGCCGACGCGCTGGAGGAAACGCTTGGCGCCGTCGTCCGGAAATTCGGGCCCTGGCTCCGGCGGGTGAAGTGGATCAACTTCGGCGGCGGCCACCACATCACCCGGGCGGGCTACGACATCCCCCGGCTGGAAAAATGCATCCGCGGGATGCGGTCCGGGTACGGCCTTGACGTATACCTCGAACCCGGCGAGGCGGTGGCCCTCGGCGCGGGCGTTTTGCGGGCTCGGGTGCTGGACACGGTGCGAAACGGCGTCGATATCGCCATTTTGGACGCCTCCGCCGCCTGCCACATGCCCGACGTGATTGAAATGCCCTATCGGCCGCCGCTTTTTGACCCTTCGGCCCCGGCGGACTTCTCCGGCGGCGGGGCCATGGCCGGGCAGCCCGGCGAAAAGGCGCATGTCTACCGGCTGGCCGGGCCCACGTGCCTGGCGGGCGACGTGATCGGCGACTATTCCTTCGACGCGCCGCTTTCCCCCGGCGATATCCTGGAATTTGGCGACATGGCCATCTACACCATGGTCAAAAACAACACCTTCAACGGCGTGCCGCTCCCCGCCTTCGCCATAGTGGGGGTGGGGGGCGACTGCCGCCTCCTTCGGACATTCGGCTACGGGGACTTCACGGGGCGGCTGTCCTGAAAAGTTGAAGGGGGC
Source organism: Eubacteriales bacterium (assembly GCA_029974035.1). Next base: position 6,661 of record JARKQG010000019.1, read on the forward strand.
CCGCGGCTTTCGCCGCGGGCCCCCTCAGACCATCAACAAACGGCCACTTTCCGGGACGACCGGAGAGTGGCTGTTTGCAAGAAGGCTGGAGGGAGGAAGAAAAACGGAAGGAAGAAGGGCCTGGCGAGCCTCTTCATGTTTTGAACCGCGGCGGTCAGGAA
>JARKQG010000020.1 GCA_029974035.1 Eubacteriales bacterium
ATACCCGGCCGATGGTCGGCGCGTCCGCCACAAAGGACGCGCCGAAGCGGTCGATGGAGCGGATCTCGAGGGGAAGGTCCTCCGCCCGCAAAAGGGGCGCACCCCGTTCCCGGCAGGCGCGCGCCACCACCGCCGAGGCGGTGGGGTCTTTCTGCGGGTAGAGCGCCACCGGCCGGCCGGGCTTGATGATGCCCGCCTTCTCGAAGGCGATTTCCTCGATGGTGCCGCCCAGCTGGTCCATGTGGTCCAGGCCGAGGTTGGCGATGACGCTGACCTCCGGCGTGATCACGTTGGTGGGGTCCAGCCGCCCGCCGATGCCCGTCTCGATCACCGCCGCGTCCACCCCGCGCCGCGCGAAGGCGGTGAGCGCGACGGCGGTGCCCAGTTCAAAGGATGTGGGCGCGATGCCCGCAAGGCGCGCCGCCGCCTCGTATACGCGGCCCGCCGCCCACTCAAAAAGACCGTCGTCCACCGGGCGGCCGTCCATGCGGATGCGCTCGGCGTAGCGGATCAGAAACGGGGAGGTGTACAGCCCCGTGGCGCAGCCGTTTTGGCGCAGCGCCGATTCGATCAGCGCCGCGACGCTGCCCTTGGCGTTGGTGCCCGCGATGTGCACGCAACGAAGCGCCGCCTCCGGATGCCCCAGCGCGCCCAGCAGCGCCTCCATGTTGGAGAGCCCCTTTTTTTCGCCGAAGCGCCGCGCGCCGTGTATCCAGTCGATCAGTTCGTCCGCTCGCATCCAAAGCACCTCACGCGCTCCATTATTCCCCAAGGGCGTCCGGCTGTCAACGGCAATCTCGTTATAATGCGCGCTTGTGTCCCGCGCCCATCGATGGTATAATGGACAAAACCACAGACGAGCGATATGGAGGAGGGCTTCGGTGTATAAACTGTTTACGGACGTGATGGGCGACCTGCCCCTCGACTATGTGAATGCCCACGGCCTGGAGGTCATCCCGCTGAGCGTTCTGATCGACGGGGAGGACTATACCCTCGCGGCGGACCCCACCGCGCCCGGCTGCATCGAACCCGGCATGTTCTACCAGCGGCTGCGCGCCGGGGCCGTCGCCAAGTCGGCCCAGGCCAGCGCGGAAAAGATTGTTTCCATGATGCGGCCCTACCTGGAGGCGGGGCAGGACGTGCTGTACCTGGCGTTTTCGTCGGGCCTGAGCGGCACCTGCGAGAGCGGCATGGTGGCGCGGGACATCCTGCGCGAGGCATTTCCGGAGCGCAGGGTGATCGTGGTGGATACGCTCAGCGCCTCGCTGGGCGAGGGCCTTATGGTCTACATGGCGGTGGAGCAGATGGAGGCCGGGCGCTCCATCGACGAGGTGGCCGCCTTCGTCGAGGAGACGAAGCTCAAGATTCACCACTGGTTCACGGTGGACGACCTCAACTTTCTCCGCCGGGGCGGGCGGGTTTCAGGCGCGGCCGCGTTTCTGGGCACAATGCTGTCCATCAAGCCGGTGCTCAACGTGGACGACGCGGGCCACCTGATCCCCAAGGAAAAGCAGCAGGGCAGAAAGCGCGCGCTGAAGGCGCTGGTGGACCATATGCAGGACAACTGCAAGGACCCCGTGAAGCACCCGGTGATGATCTCCCACGGCGACGCGCTGGAGGATGCGCGCTACGTCGAAAAGCTGATCCGCGAGCGGTGGGGCGTGGGGGCGAAAATCATCAACTACGTCAACCCGGTCATCGGCTGCCACTCGGGTCCCGGCACCATCGCGCTGTTCTTTGTGGGCGACAGGCCCCGCGGATAACCCCGTTTCATCCAAACATACGAAGGGATGGATCGCATGTGTTTGGCTTCCGACCGGATGGAAGGCGCCTGATGAAGGACATCGACCCCATCATCCAATTCACGCCCTACATCATGCCCACGCGCGCCGACGCGCAGAACTTTTGCCGGCAGACGCTGGACTACGACGTGCTGGCCGACTACATCAAGGCGGGCCATGAAAAGGGGCATAACCTGACGTTCATGTCCATCGTGATCGCCGCGTTCGTGCGCACTGTGTCCCAGTGCCCGGAGCTCAACCGCTTCATCATGAACAAGCAGATCTATGCCCGCAACCGCATCTCGGTGTCCTTTGTGGTGCTCAGGCGCCGCGCGGACGACAGCATCATGGAATCGCTGGCGAAGGTGGAATTTGAAGCCACCGACACCGTATTTGACGTGAGCCGCAAGATCGATGAGGCCGTCGGCCAGGGCCGCGAGGACAAGAACACCAACCTCACCGACCTCTTCGCGCGGACGCTTCTGGCGGTTCCGGGCCTCACCACCGTGGTGGTGGGCCTTGTCAAGCTGCTGGACCGCTACGGGCTGATCCCCGGCATCGTCTATAAGGCCAGCCCCTTCCACACCTCCATGTTCATTACCAACATGGCCTCCATCAACATGACCTACCTGTATCACCACCTGTACAACTTCGGCACCACCTCGATCTTCCTGGGCCTCGGCAAGATTGAACGGGCGCTGAGGCCGCTGGGCGGCGGCAAAGTGGGGTACAAAAACCAGCTGCCCATCGGCGTGGTGACCGACGAGCGCATCTGCGGCGGCGCCAGCTACGCCCGCGCCTTCGCGGTGATGCAAAAGTACTTCCGCGACCCCAGCCTCATGGAGGTGCCGCCGGAGAACGTCAACTACGAAACCGAGCCCATCTACCTGCGCAAAGCCCGGAAGGCGAGAAAAAAGGCCGAGAAGCGGGCGGAAAAGGTGGCCAAGGCGGGCTGAATCAAATCCACAGACCCGAGGCGCTTTCCGGCGCGGGCCGGGAAGCGCCTTTTGCGCGCCCGCGGGATGTGCGCTTGCACAGGCGCGGCGCGGAAGCTTTAGGCAAAATACCAACGCGGGCATTGCCGGGGCGCGCCCCCGGCACCATGGCCGAAGGGATAAAAGGGTGTTGTGATATCATGCAATCGAGGAGCGCCTGGTTTTTCAAGGGGGTCAGGGACGGCCTTCCGATCGCGCTGGGGTACCTGGCCGTCGCCTTTACGCTGGGGATTACCGCCCGGAACGCGGGCTTTACCGCCCTCGAGGCCACACTGGCCAGCCTGACGCTGAACGCTTCCGCCGGCGAGTACGTGGGTTTCACGCTGATCGCCGCAGGGGCCGGCTATTTTGAAATCGCGCTGATGGAGGCGGTGGCCAACGCCCGGTACCTTCTGATGTCCTGCGCCCTCAGTCAGAAGCTGGACCCGAAGACGCCGCTTCTTCACCGGCTGATCATCGGCTACGACGTGACGGACGAGATCTTTGGCATTTCCATCGCGGTGGAGGGGCGGCTCAGCCCCTGGTATCCCTTCGGCGCGATGGCCGTGGCCATCCCGGGCTGGTCGCTGGGCACGCTAATGGGTGTGGTGATGGGCAACGTGCTGCCTCTTCGCATCGTCAGCGCCCTCAGCGTGGCGCTCTACGGCATGTTTATCGCGGTCATCGTGCCGCCCGCCCGGCGGGACCGGCTGCTGGCGGCGCTGATCGCGCTTTCGATGGCGCTGAGCTACGCGCTGACAAAGCTTGCGGTCTTTCAGTTTTTGTCACCTGGGGTCCGGATCATCCTGCTCACGGTGCTGGTTTCCGGCGGCGCGGCGGCGCTTTTTCCGGTGAGGGAGGCGAAGCGCGATGCGACATGACGTCTATTTGAGCATTTTTCTGATGGCTGCGGTGACCTACCTGATCCGCGTGCTGCCGCTGACCCTGATCCGCCGGGAGATCAAAAACCGGTACGTCCGCTCCTTCCTTTACTATGTGCCCTATGTGACGCTGGCGGCGATGACCTTTCCGGCCATCCTGGACGCCACCCAGACCCCGGTCGCCGGCGCGGCGGCGTTGGCGGCGGGCGGGATTCTCGCGTGGCGGGGGAAGAGCCTCTTTGCCGTGTCGATGGTTTCCTGCGCGGTAGTGCTGGCCGTCGAATTCATCCTGTGCTGAATAAAGGGGAAGGCTTCGCCTTCCCCTCAGACCATCAACAAACGGCCACTTTCCGGGACGACCGGAGAGTGGCTGTTTGCAAGAAGGCTGGAGGGAGGAAGAAAAACGGAAGGAAGAAGGGCCTGGCGAGCCTCTTCATGTTTTGAACCGCGGCGGTCAGGAA
>JARKQG010000025.1 GCA_029974035.1 Eubacteriales bacterium
ACTTCATCGCCATCACCACCGTCGGCGGCGTCGCCACCGACTGGGCCAACGACGGCGTCTTCGGCGACGGCTGGCATCTCCTCGGGATCGGGGCTTCCCAGTACGAGGAGGCCGTCGGCGCGTATGAAGAGTCGATGGAGGCCGACGAAGCCTACCAGGCCGCCTATGCGCAATTCGAGGAAGGCGTTCTCGAAGAGGAGCCGGCGTTCACCGGCGCCGAGGAGCCCGACCCCGCCGCCTACGGCGTGTGGGTGCCCGGCGTGCCGGTGATCGTAGAGGGCTGGCTGGACGCCGCGGGCACGGCTCCCTGGCTCGAGAGCCTGATCCTCAACGGCATTGTCGGCGGCGTGGGCGCGGTGCTGGGCTTCGTGCCCCAGATGCTGATTTTGTTCTTCATGCTGGCGATCCTGGAAGACATCGGCTACATGGCCCGCGTGGCCTTCATCATGGACCGCATCTTCCGTCGCTTCGGCCTGTCGGGCAAGAGCTTCATCCCGATGCTGATCGGTTCGGGCTGCTCGGTGCCGGGCATCATGGCCTCCCGGACCATTGAAAACGAGCGCGACCGGCGCATGACCATCATGACCACCTCCTTCATTCCCTGCGGCGCGAAAATGCCCATCGTGGGGCTGATCGCGGGCGCGCTGTTCGGTGGGGCGTGGTGGGTGGCGCCCAGCGCCTACTTCATCGGCGTGGCGTCGATCATCATCTCCGGCGTGATCCTGAAAAAGACCAAGGCCTTTGCCGGCGAGCCCGCCCCCTTCGTGATGGAGCTGCCCGCCTACCACGTACCCTCCGCGGGCAACGTGCTCCGCTCCACCTGGGAGCGCGGCTGGTCCTTCATTAAGCGCGCGGGCACGATCATCCTGCTGGCGAGCGTATTCATCTGGTTCACCTCGGGCTTCGGCTGGGTGGACGGGGTGTTCGGCATGGTGGAGGACATGGACCACTCCATGCTGGCCCGCGTGGGCAGCGCCGTCGCGCCGATTTTCGCGCCGCTGGGCTTTGGCACCTGGCAGTCCACGGTGGCGACGGTGATGGGCCTGGTGGCCAAGGAAGAGGTTGTGGGCGTGTTCGGCGTGCTGTACGGCGTGCACGGAGACGCGATGGCGATGGTGGAGTCCGCGATGTATTCGGGCCTGGCGCCCATTGCGGCACACTTCACGCAGCTGTCGGCCTTCAGCTTCCTGCTGTTTAACCTTCTGTGCGCCCCCTGCTTCGCGGCCATCGGCGCCATCCGGCGCGAGATGAATTCCGCCAAGTGGACCTGGATCGCCATCGGCTACCTGACGGTGTACGCCTACGTGGTGGCCTTCACCGTCTACCAGATCGGGCTGATGTTCACCCAGGGCTTTACCTTCGCCACGCTGATCGCGCTGGCGCTTCTCGCGGCGGGCATCTACCTGCTCGTCCGCGGCAATCCCTACGACAAGAACCCTAGGACCCTCAAAGGAGTGACGGCATAATGCTGGGCAACATCATCGTGGCGGTTATCGTGCTGGCCATCATCGCTCTGGCGGCGTGGAAGGTGATCAAGGACCGGAAAAAGGGCGGAAGCTGCGGCTGCGACTGCGGACATTGCGGATCGAGCGACGCCTGTCACAAGCATTAGTCGTCCGCGAAGCCTAATTCCCGCGCTATGGCTGGATCTTTTCCTGTCCGGCTGTGTCGCTCTCCGCTTGACGTAGCGCTGCTACGCCTGCGCTCCGGCTCCGTGCCGGGCAGAAAAATCTCTGCGCCCTATCATCGGTTCTTAGACTTCGTGGACTACTGGAACGACCCAGGCCCCCGGCGCACGCCGGGGGCTTTTTGCGCCGCGGTTGACGCAGGCGCGGACATCGTCTATCATGAGGAAAAAGAAAACGGGGGAAGCGGCGATGGACGGGCGGACGCGGGCCTACTGGCAAAAATTTCTGCGGGAGACGGGGCGGGCGGAGGCCCTTGCGCCCTACGAGGTCTTCAGCTTTTCAGTCAGCGAGGAGAGCGCGAACGAGCTGCTCGGTCTGGTGCTCTCCGGCAAAAAGCGGGCCACCAGCGGCAGCGTCGACGGCTGCCGCCTGTCGGGCCAGCGCCCGCCCCGGCAGGGGGATCTCTCCGTGGTCACCGACTGGGCGGGCAACCCCTGCTGCGTGATCGAAACCGAGTCGGTGATGGTGCTGCCCTTTGACGAAATCCCCTTCGAGCGGGCCGCGCTGGAGGGCGAGGACGGGCATATCGAATCCTGGCGGAAAAACCACCGGGGCTTTTTCAGCCGCGAGGGCGCGCGCCTGGGCTACGCCTTCCACGAAAAGCTGCCGGTGGCCTTTGAAACCTTCCGCGTCGTCTACCCCGCCTGACCGGCCCCGGTCCCCCGCGTGCCGATCTTCGCAGCACCGGGGGAAACGGAAAAATAACCGGCGCCGACCGCCGCCAAAACCCGAATGAGGCGCGCCGGGGGATTGCAAACGTGCGGATTCACCGGTATAATAAATTGTATTCCCGGTAAAAAAACTGTTCTGGTCAGGGAGGAGAATCGCGATGAAAAAGACCCTTGCCCTGGTGCTGGCGCTGTCGCTTGGCGCCGTGCCCGCGATGGCGGACAAGGCCAATGACACGCTGATCTACGGCATCGAAGGCGATCCCGGCAACGACATCAACACCATCACCACCGCGGGCCGGTACGACCTGATGACCGAGCGCATGCTCTATTCCACCTTGTACAATTATTACGGGCCCGACGACATCACCTACAACCTGGCGGAGAGCGTCGAGGTGTCCGAGGACAAGATGACCTACACCGTGAAGCTGCGCCAGAATGTGAAGTGGTCCGACGGCGAACCCTTCACCGCGGACGACGTGCTCTTCACCTATGGCAAGATCATCGAGTTTGACTACGCCAACGGCCACGACGCCTTTGTGTACGACGGCGAGCCCGTCGAGATCACCAAGGTGGACGATTATACCGTCACTTTCAAACTGCCGGTGATGGCCGCGGGCTTTATGGAGTCCCTGAGCGCCGAGCACTACATCATGCCCAAGCACATCTACGAGGGCGACGCCACGCTGGACAACAACGTGAAGAACCAGACCCCCGTAGGCACCGGCCCCTATACCCTCGAGGAGTACGTGGCCGGCCAGTATGTGAAGTTCAAGGCCAACCCCAACTACTACGGCGAGGCGCCCAAGGTGGGTACCGTGATCTTCCAGATCGTGTCCGACATGTCTTCGGCGGCGCTTGCGCTGAAAAAGGGCGAGATCAACATGCTGGTCATCGCCAATTCCGCCGCGGAGGACTATGAGGGCACCGATGTCACCATCCACGCCTATCCCGAGGACCGGGTGGGCTACCTGTCCTTCCACATGGGTTCCCCCCGCGTGGCGGACGAAAACCTGCGCAAGGCCTGCTTCTTCGCCCTCAACCGCGACGAGATGAACGTGGGCGCGTACCTGTCCAAGGACTTCTACACCGACGCGGCCACCTTCCTGCCCTACGCGGCGGCCTTCTACAACACCGAAGGCGTGGAAACCTACCAGCAGAACCTGGATACCGCCAAGGAATACCTTTCCAAAGTCACCGGCGAGGTGCCCACGCTGCGCCTGGCCTACACCGCCAACAACGTGCAGCAGGAAGTGCAGGCCATGGTCATCCAGCAGAACCTGAAGGCCATCGGCGTCTCCTGCGAGCTGAGCGCCATGGACTCCACCGCCCTTTACGACAAGCTGCAAAAGGGCACCGACGAGTTTGACCTGTTCCTGGGCGGCTACATCATGGGCGTGGATCCCAACAACTACGCCTCGCTGTTCACCACCGGCTCCGCCTCCAACTACGCCCACATGTCCGACCCCGAGCTGGACGAGCTGTTCCGCCAGGGCTCTGTGGAGACCGACGACGCCAAGCGCGCCGAAATCTACCTGAAGGCTCAGCAGCGGCTGGCCGACGACGCCATCTTCTTCCCCATCGTCACCAACAGCCGCCTCCTGGCCGTCACGAACGACGTGGGCGGCGTCGAGGACGCGCGCCTGGTGCCCATCTACACCTTTGAGGACATGTCCAAGCTCTACTTCAAGTAAGCGGGGCACAACCCGTCCGAAGCCCCTTGATCCGCGGTTCCCGGCGGCGCGTCCGCCGGGAACCGGATGGCGCCATCAGTGCGCGTGCTGGTGGCGCCATCCGCGCATTCCGCCCCGCCCATTAACGCCAAGAGGAGAGCCTCCATGCTCAGATACATCGTCAAGCGCATCCTGCAGGCGATTCCGCTGCTCTTTGTCATCTCGGTGATCTGCTTTGCGCTGATCCAGCTGGCGCCCTACGACGCCATCGACACCTTTGTGACGCCGGACATGGCGCCGGAGGTGGTGGCCGCCCTCAAGGCGCGCTTCGGGCTGGACCAGCCCGCCTACATCCAGTACTGGCGATGGCTTTTGAATACGCTCCAGGGCAACTTTGGCTTCTCGCTGGTCACCCATCAGGCGGTGACGGAGGCGCTGGGCGCGCGGCTGCCCACCACGGGGCTGCTGGTGCTGCCAAGCTACCTTCTGGCCGTCATTCTGGCGATCGTGCTGGGGCTGGTGGCGGGCTCCAACCGGGGTGGGAAGGCCGACCGCGCCATCGACGCGCTGTGCTCCATCGGCCTGGCCACGCCCACCTTCTGGATCGCGATGATCATCCTGTACGTATTCGCCTACAAGCTGAACCTTCTGCCGGTGCTGGGCATGCACACCATGGGCCAGGAGAAAAACCTCCGCGACCTGATCGCCCACATGATCCTGCCCTGTACGGTGCTCACCATCTCCTTTCTCCCCGAAACCATCCGCTACGTGCGCTCCTCCACCATCAGCCAGTACAAGGAGGACTACGTAATGGTTCAAAAGGCGTTCGGCGCCAGCCGCGCCCATATTCTTTTCAAGCATGTGATAAAGAACGTGCTGTTCCCGGTGATCACGCTGGTGGCCATCGCGCTGCCCACGCTGGTGACCGGCGCGTTCATCACGGAATCCATCTTTTCCTGGCCGGGCGTGGGCACCTACTTTCTCAGCGCCATCAAGGGCTTCGACTACCCGGTCATCATGGCGGTACTGCTGCTGTCGAGCACCATGGTCATCCTGGGAAACCTGGTGGGCGACATTCTGTACTGCCTGGTGGACCCCAGAATCAAGGCGATGAGGTGATCCCATGGCCCTATCGAAACGGCGCGTCAGCCAGCTGAAAAGCGAGCTCAAATACAACCGCGGCATCCTGGTGGCGGCGGCGGCGCTGGCGCTGGTGGCGCTTTTGTCAATCTTCGCGTTTCTTTCGCCCTACGACCCGGACGCGCTGGACATGACCGCCCGGCTCCAGGGCCCCAGCGCCGCCCACTGGTTCGGCACCGACGACCTGGGCCGCGACTACCTGACCCGCGTGCTCTACGGCGGCCGGATCTCGCTGATCGTGGGCGTGGTGGCGATGCTGATCTCCACGCTGATCGGCGTGGTGGTGGGCACCGTCAGCGGCTACTTCGGCGGCCTGGTGGACAGCATCCTGATGCGCATTGTGGACGTGCTTTTGTCCATTCCGTGGATGATCCTGGTAACGGTCATTTCCATCTACATGAAGCCGGGACTGCAGGCAATCATCCTGGTGATCGGCCTTTTCCAGTGGATGAACATCGCGCGGCTGGTGCGGGCGGAGACGCTTTCGGTCAAGGAACGGGAGTACGTTTTGTACGCGGACTCCATCAATCAGTCGCACCTTTTCATCATCCTCCGGCATGTGATCCCCTCGGTGCTGCCCACGATCATCGTGGCGGCCACCACCGGCATCGCCAACGCCATCATGATGGAATCGGCGCTGAGCTTTCTGGGCCTGGGCGTGCAGCAGCCCATGTCCTCCTGGGGCTCCATGCTCAGCCGCGCCCAGGAGGTGCTGGGCAAGGCGCCCTACATGGCCATCCTGCCCGGGATCATGATCATCATCACCGTGTTTTCGTTCAACAAGCTGGGGGACCTGATCCGCGTGTTCGCGGAGCCCAGGGCCATCGAGCGCTAGCGCCAGGAGGAAGTATGCCGGAAAAATTACTGGAAGTCCGGGCCCTGAAGGTCGCCTTCCGCATCCATGCCAGGACGATTGAGGCCGTGCGGGGCGTGGACCTTGCCATCGATTCCGGGGAGATCGTGGGCCTGGTGGGCGAGAGCGGCAGCGGCAAGTCCGTCACGATGAAGTCCATCATCCGCATGCTGCCCGAGAGCGCCCGTATGACCGCCGACGCGCTGCGCTTTGACGGGACCGATCTGATGGGCCTGACCGAAAAGCAGATGCAGGGCGTGCGCGGCAACCGAATCTCCATGATCTTTCAGGACCCCATGACCTCGCTGAACCCGCTCCGGCGGGTGGGCGACCACATCGTGGAGGTCATCATGCGCCACAGCGGCGCGGGCCGCGCCGAAGCCTGGCGCCAGGCGGTGGACATGCTGGGCATGGTGGGCGTGCCCTCCCCGGAGGAGCGCGTGCGTCAGTACCCCCACGAGTTCTCCGGCGGCATGCGCCAGCGGGTGCTGATCGCCATGGCGCTGGCCGCAAAGCCCAAGCTGCTGATTGCCGACGAGCCCACCACCGCCCTGGACGTGACCATTCAGGCCCAAATCCTGGACCTGATCCGCAAATTGCAGCAGAAGACCGGCATGGCCGTGGTGCTGATCACCCACGATCTGGGCATCGTGGCCAGCCTGTGCCAGCGGCTGATGGTGATGTACGGCGGGCTGATTCTGGAAACCGGCACGGTGGAGGACATCTTCTACCGCCCGATGCACCCCTACACCCGGGCGCTTCTGCGCTCGGTGCCCGCCATCGACAGCGAGGAGGACAGCCGGCTCGTCCCCATTGACGGCCAGGCGCCCTCGCTGATCGATCCGCCCCCGGGCTGCCCCTTCGCGCCCCGCTGCCCGCTGCGGCGGCCCGAGTGCGAGGCGGCGGTCCCGGATTTCATCGATTATGGCGAGGGCCGGCGCGCGCGCTGCCCGGTGACCGCCGGGGAGGCGAGGCCATGAGCGCGCTTTTGACGGCGGTGAACCTGAAAAAATACTTCACCATCCGCGGCGCCATGGGCGGCGCGCGGGTGCTGAAGGCGGTGGACGGCGTGAGCCTCGCCATCGAAAAGGGCGAAACCTTCGGGCTGGTGGGGGAATCCGGCTGCGGCAAGACCACCCTGGGCCGCACGATGATCCGCCTCTACGACGTGACCGACGGCACGCTGTCCTTTGAGGGCCACGACATCACCCGCCTTCGCGGCCGGGCGCTGGCGCCCTACCGGCAGCGGATGCAGATCATCTTCCAGGACCCGTATTCGTCGCTGAACCCCTTCATGAACGTGGAGGAGCTGGTGGGCGAGCCGCTGGACCTCCGGGAAAAGCTGGGCCGCGCCGACCGGCGGGCCCGAATCCTGGGCATGCTGGAAAGGGTGGGGCTGGACGAGACGGCGCTGGAGAAGTACCCCCACGAGTTCTCCGGCGGCCAGCGCCAGCGCATTGGCATCGCCCGGGCGCTGGTGGTGAAGCCGGAATTCGTATTGTGCGACGAGCCCATTTCCGCGCTGGACGTGTCCATCCAGGCCCAGGTGGTCAACATGCTGGAAGATCTGCAGGCGGAGATGGGGCTTACGTACCTCTTCGTGGCCCACGATCTTTCGATGGTCCGGCACATCTCCCGGCGCATCGGCGTGATGTACCTGGGGCATATGGTGGAGATCTCCCCATCGAGGGAGCTGTACAAAAACCCGCTGCACCCCTATACCCGGGCGCTGCTCTCCGCCATCCCCATTCCGGACCCGAAGCGCGCCCGCCAGGTGCGGCGCATTGCCCTTACCGGCGACGTGCCCAGCCCGTCCCGGATGCCCGCGGGCTGCCCCTTCGTCACCCGCTGCCCCCACGCGATGCCCGTGTGCCGCGAAAAGGTGCCCTCCCTTACGGAAGTTTCCCCGGGCCACCAGGTGGCCTGTCACCTGATCTGAAAACCGGGCCGGGCATTTGCCCGGCCCGGTTTTCCCGTCCCGCGGAGCTTACGCCAGCATTTTATCGAGGGTTTCCTGGCCCCGCCCGGTCAGCGCAACGGCGCCCACCTCGAGGCCCGGCGTGTCGTAGGTAAAGCCGCGGCCCCTGGCCTCGGCGGCGGTTTCCTGAAAGCGCCGCCACGCGTCGGAGTCCCGGTACTCCTGGTAGGGGTAGCCGGGCAGCGGAAAGTCGTAGTCGATGTCGATCAGGCCCTTGTCCTCCAGGGCGGCAAACAGTGCGCCGTATTCCCGGATGTCCGCAAGGGAGTCCTCCGGCCGCGCGATGTACACGGGCTCCATCGCCACCGCGTAGGCGCCCTGCGCCCGGGACGAGGTGAGGCAAAAGCGCGCCACGGGCAGCGCGCCACGCTCCATCAGCGCCATCAGCACGTTGTTTTCCGCGATGGTGAGGCCGTTGTCGTAGTCGGGCCCGCGGTGGGCGCCGTGGTCGTGTCCGCAGCCGCAGCCCTCATGGGCGCCGTGGTCGTGTCCGCAGCCGCAGCCGGTATTTCTTTCGTCCATTTTGTTCCTCCATCATCATGGCTTCCAACGGATAGTATACACCGGCGGCGCGCCGCCGCAACACCTCCGACGCGTCAAGTCCTGGTAAAGGCGATTGGGTTGCGCGCGGCGGGGTAGCTATGATACAATGGTTTCCTCGCGCAACAGATTCGAGGAGGTTTTTATGGCGAAATCCGGCTGGAAACGGCAATTCTACACGATTTACGCGGGGCAGGCGCTGTCGATTCTGGGTTCCTCCGCGGTGCAGTTCGCCATCGTATGGTGGCTGACAAAGAAATTCGACTCCGGCAACGTGCTGTCCTACGCGATGATCGCGGGGTTTCTGCCGGGCATCTTCCTCAGCCCCTTCGCCGGGGTGGTGGTGGACCGGTACAACCGCAAGACCGTGATGATCGCCGCCGACGGCCTGGTGGCACTGTCCAGCGCGCTGATCGGCGTGGCGTTTTTCATGATGGACACGCCGCCGATGTGGATGGTGTACGGCGCGCTGTTTGTGCGCGGGCTGGGCAGCACCTTTCACTCCCCCGCCATGCAGGCGGCGATCCCGATGCTGGTGCCCGAGGACATGCTGATGAAGGCCGGCGGCTGGGGCAACCTGATCGTCTCCGGCGGCACGCTGCTGGGGCCGGTGCTGGGCGCGTTTCTGATGACGGTCCTGCCCATCGCGCCGATCATGCTGGTGGACATCCTGGGCGCGGTGTTCGCCATCGGCGCGCTGCTGTTTGTGCGCATCCCGGACATTCCGGCGGCGGCGGAGCGGCCCCGGGTGCTCCAGGATCTTCTCGACGGCTTCCGCGCGATCCGGGCCAACCGGCCGCTCAGCGCGGTGATGCTGCCCATGGTGCTGGCGGCGCTGGCGTACATGCCGCTGGCGGCGCTGTATCCGCTGCTGGTCAGCGCCCACTTCATGGGCGAGGCGTGGCATAACGGCGTGGTGGAGTTCTCCTTTGCGGCGGGCATGACGGCGTCCTCGCTGGTGATGGGGCTGTGGGGCGGGTCCAGGAAGCGGTTTCTGATGATCTCCCTCTCCATCGCGGCGCTGGGGCTGACGTCGCTCCTCTCCGGCGCGCTGCCGCCGGAGGCCTTCTGGCTGTTCGCGCTGATCTGCTTCCCGATGGGCGCCACCGGCACGTTCCTCATGGTGCCGCTGAACGCCTACGTGCAGTCCACCGTGCCGCCGGAGCAGATGGGCAAGGTGTTTTCGCTGATGATGTCGCTGATGTCGCTGGCCGCACCGCTGGGCCTGGTGGTGTCCGGGCCGCTGAGCGACGCCATCGGCGTGGACAAATGGTTTCTCTACTCCGGCGCGGCGCTGATGGTCATCGCGCTGTACGGCTACCTGGCCACGCGGCGCTACGACGCGCCGGAAGCCGCGTAATTCCGGAATGGATCAGGGGCCCGGCCGCATGCGGCCGGGCCCCTTCTGTGTTCGGATCACGCCAGGCGGGGCGCGATGCGCTCGTCAAAAAAGACGCGCTCGCCGCCGGGGGATACGATGTACTTCTCGCCGTCCACATCCACGCACACGCCCCGGCCGCAGTTGCCCATGCAGAAGGCGGCCTGCAGGCTGACCCGGTCGTGAAGGCCGCGCTGCTCCACCAGCTCAATAAACCGGCTGAGCACGTTGTAGGAACCCTTCAGATGGCAGCTGGTGCCCACGCACACCTTGACTTCAACCATGGGCGTCGCCTCCCCGATGGACGTGCAGAAGTTCGCGCACCCGCCCGCGCAGCACGCCGGAATACAGGCTCAGGATCAGCGGGTTTTCCTCGGACCGCTTGACGCTGGTCATGCGGTCGGCGGCGTAGAGCCCCCGGGCGCGCCGGGGAATTTCGCCGGTTTCGCCCAGCGGCTGGCCCGCGCCGCCCACGCAGCCGCCGGGGCAGGCCATGACCTCCACAAAGTCGAAGGCCTCGCCCGCCTTGACGCGCGCGATCAGCTTTTCCGCGTTGGCCAGGCCACTGACCACGGCCACGCGGAGCGCGCGACCGGGCATCTCCACCGTCAGAACGCGGATGCCGTCCTCGTCGCGCACGCCGGAGATGGCCAGCGCGTTCAGCGCCCGGGCGGATTTGTCGGCCGCCAGCCGCCGGAGCACCGCCTCGGTCACCCCGCCGGAGGCGCCGAAGATGAGCCCCGCGCCGGTGGAGGCGGAGAAGGCGGAATCCACCGCCTCGGGCTCCAGTTCCCGGAACACGATGCCCGCCTCGCGGATCATCGCCACCAGCTCGTAGGTGGTGATCACGTAGTCGGTGTCGGCTGCCTGGGCCGCTTCGTGCTTCTTCGCGGTGCAGGGCATGACCGCCACGGTCACGGCGTCGCGGCTGGAGGGCGCGTTGTGGGCCTTGATCACCGCCGACAGCATGCCCATGGGCGACTTGCAGGAGGATACACTGTCCATCAGCTCCGGATGGCGCGTGCGGACGTATTCCACCCAGGCGGGGCAGCAGGAGGTGAACAGCGGCCCCCCGCCCGTTTCCAGGTGGGCGATCAGCTCCGCGGATTCCTCCATAACCGTCAGGTCCGCGCCGGTGGCGGTGTCGTACACCTCGTCAAAGCCCAGGCGGCGCAGCGCCGCCACGATGCGGCCCATGTTGTTCTCGCCCTCGGGCATGCCAAATTCCTTCGCCACCGCCACGCGCACCGCCGGGGCCACCTGGGCGATCACCTTGACGGATTGATCGGCCAGCGCCGCCCACACGGGTGCCTTATCGCTCTTGATCAGGATCGCGCCGGTGGGGCAGATGGCGGCGCACTGGCCGCAGGACACGCACCCGGAGGTGGCGATGGGCTGGTCAAAGGCGGTGGAAATCGCCATTTTGGAGCCGCGGTGCATGAAGTCGATGGCGCCCACGCCCTGCACTTCGCCGCACATGCGCACGCAGTCGCCGCACAGGATGCACTTGCTGCGGTCGATGACGATGGAGTCGCTGGAGCGGTCGCGCATCGGCTCCAGCTTGCGGTTTTCAAAGCGGATCTCCCGCACGCCGAAGCGGGCGGCCAATTCCTGCAGGCGGCAGCGCCCGTTCTTGGGGCAGGCGGTGCAGTCCCGACAGTGGTTGGAGAGCAGAAGCTCCAGGATGGTTTTCCGGTATTTGCGGAGCCTGGGGGTGGTGGTAAAGATCTCCATGCCGGCCCTGGGCGGCGTGGAGCAGGCGGCGTGGAGGTTCCCCCGCGCGTCCTCCACCATGCACATGCGGCACG
The DNA here is from genome assembly GCA_029974035.1 of Eubacteriales bacterium. The sequence goes on from JARKQG010000025.1 coordinate 11,727, forward strand.
CGCCGTAGACCGAAAGCTCCGAGTGGTAGCAGAAGGTGGGCAGCTCCACGCCCGCCTTGCGGGTGAGCTGCAAAAGGTTGGCCTCGCCCTCGATGGGCACCGGCACGCCGTCCACGTACATCATCTGCGCGTTCATCCGTTACGCCTCCTTTACCGCGTGGAATGGGCAGGCCGAAGCGCACGCGCCGCAGCGCACGCACTTTTGCCCGTCGATCCGGAAGGGCTCCCGGGGCTTGCCCTCGATGGCCCCGGCGGGGCAGATCCGCGCGCACTTTGAGCAGCCGCGGCAGGCGGCCGGGTCGATGGAAAAGCGCTTCAGCTTCTTGCACGCGCCGGCGGGGCAGCGCTTTTCCCGGATGTGGGCCTCGTATTCGCTCCGGAATCCCGCGATGGTGGACACCACCGGCAGCGGCGCGGTCTTGCCCAGGCCGCAAAGGGCCGTGGCGGAGATGGTATCCGCCAAATCCAGCAGAAGCTCGATATCCCCCTCCTCGCCCTCTCCGGACACGATGCGCTCCAGGATCTCCAGCATGCGCCCCGTGCCCTCGCGGCAGGGCACGCACTTGCCGCAGGACTCGTTCTGGGTGAAGTTCATGAAGTACCGGGCCACCTCTACCATGCAGGTGTGCTCGTCCATGACCACGAGGCCGCCGGAGCCGATCATGGCCCCCGCCTTTTTGAGGGAATCGAAGTCCAGCGGCAAATCCAGGTCCTTCTCCGTCAGGCAGCCGCCGGAGGGGCCGCCGATCTGCACGGCCTTGAAGGCCGCGCCGCCGCGCATGCCGCCGCCGATGTCGAAGATGACCTCCCGGAGCGTCGCGACCATGGGCACCTCGATCAGGCCGGTGTTCCGGATTTTGCCGGTCAGCGCGAAGGCCTTGGTGCCGGGGGAGTTTTCGGTGCCGGTTTTGCGGTATTCCGCCGCGCCGGATTCCACGATCATGGGCACGTTGGCAAAGGTTTCCACGTTGTTGAGGCAGGTGGGCATGCCGTAGAGGCCCTGCTCCACGGTGCGCGGGGGCTTGACCCGGGGCATGCCGCGCTTGCCCTCGATGGAGGCGGTCAGCGCGCTGCCCTCGCCGCACACAAAGGCGCCCGCGCCCCGGTTGATGTGGATGGAAAAGCAAAAGCCGCTGCCCAGCACGTCCTCGCCCAAAAGGCCCCATTCGCCCGCCTCGCGGATGGCGGTCCTGAGCCGCTCCACCGCCAGCGGGTACTCCGCGCGCACGTAGATGTAGCCCTCCGAGGCGCCGGTGGCCCGGGCGGCGATCATCATGCCCTCCAGCATGCGGTGGGGGTCGCCCTCCATGATGCTGCGGTCCATGAAGGCGCCGGGGTCTCCTTCGTCGCCGTTGCAGACCACGTACTTGACGGGCGCGTCCTGCCGGAGCACCTGGGCCCACTTGCGTCCGGCGGGAAAGCCGCCGCCGCCCCGGCCCCGGAGGCCGGACTTTGACACTTCGTCCACAATCTCCTCCGGCGTCCTGTCAAACAGCGCCGTCTCCAGCGCCCGGTAGCCGCCGTGGGCCAGGTATTCGCGGATGGAGGTGGCGTCGGTGGCGCCGCAGTGCTCCAGCACCTTGCGCATCTGGCGGCGGTAGAAGGGGATGTCCTGCTGCTTCAGGTAGATTTTGCCCTCCTGTTGGTAGGCCAGGCGCTCCACCGGCCGGCCGCCGCCGACGGTTTCCGCGACGATCTCGGCGCAGTCGTCCACCGTCACCCGGGTATACAGCCAGCCCTCCGGCTCGATCCGCACCAGCGGGCCCATTTCGCAAAAGCCGTGGCAGCCGCTTTTTTTGAGGCCCGCGTTTTCGCCGTGGGGCTCCTCCGCCAGCTCCACCGTGAGGGGAATGCCCGCTTCCCCGATCCGCCGCTCCAACTCGGCGTAGATCTCCAGCGCGCCGCCCGCCACGCAGCCCGTGCCTGCGCAGACCAGAATCTTGCGCGTCTGGGCGTCGAGGGCGCGGCGGAGTGCGGATCGGGCGGCAACAAGGTCAGACCGGTTTTTCAGCGTCATGGGCGGCCTCCTCCTTCAGCGTCCTGATCAGATCCGACGCCTTGTCGGGCGTCATGGCGGGGTGTACCCGGTCGTTGACGGTCAGAACCGGCGCAAGGCCGCAGGCCCCCAGGCAGGACACGGTTTCGACGGTGAACAGGTTGTCGTCCGTGGTCTTTTTTGCGTCGGAGAGGCCCAGTTCCTCGCGCAGCCGCTCCAGAATGGGAATTGAGCGGCGCACGTGGCAGGCGGTGCCGTCGCACACGCGCAGCACGTACTTTCCCTTGGGCTCCAGCGAAAAGTTTTCGTAGAACGTGGCCACCGAGTAGATGGCGGCCTCGCCCACGCCCAGCGCTGCGGCCAGGTAGGGAAAGCATTCCCGGGGCAGGTAGTGGAGCTGCTCCTGAATGTCCTGAAGAATGGCGATCAGTGCCCCGGGTCTCGCCCCCTGGGCCTTCACCGCGCCTTCAAACACGGCCTGATGCTGCATGCGATTTCCTCCCCGCGTTTCATTTTAGAAGTAGCTGATTTTCACGCGCTTGCCCATCTTTTCCAGGCACGCGGCCATGGATTGCACCAGATGGGCCTTGACGAGCGCGCCCGCGCCGCCCTCGTTGGCCGGGTTGATCGCGCCCCCCACCAGAAAGTTGACGTCCGTCGCATCGTCGAGGAGCGATCGGGCGAGGAGCGACGCGCCGTCTTTGCGCTCGTACCAGTCGGAGGCGATTTCCCCGCCGCCCTGGGCCTTTTCCAGGTAGGTGAGCGCCCGGGCGACGGTCAGCGCGCCCTCGGTGACCAGATCCACCCCCGCGATGCGGCTGACGGGCGGCACGTCCGGGTCCTCGTAGGCGCCCAGCGGCGTCAGCGGCGCGCGCAGGTAGCGGGCGGCGATGGCGGCGGTGGTGCCGCCGCAGACGATCTTCATGCCCTCCTTGCCAAAGAGCAGGTTCATCATGGCGGTGTCCTCCGCCTTGGAGGCGGGCGGGCCAAAGGCCACGTTCACGGCGCGCCGGGCCCTGAGGCGCAGCGCCGCCACGGTGGTGTCGTCGCCGGGCTGGCCGGCGTAGAGGCTCAGGCAGGCGTCGGCGATGGCGGTGGCGTAGGCCTTGGCGGAGCGGTCGGGCCGGTAGAGCCCCTGGGCATAGGCGGCGATGTTCTCCCGCTGCCAGCCGTAGTTGCGCTCGCGCCCCGCGCCGGCGTAGGTGGCCCCGTCGGACAGCGTCAGGTACACGTCGCCCTCCCGTCCGGCAAAGCGGCTCTCCAGAATGGAGCGCCCCGCGATCTCCCGCTTCAGCGAGGGATAGGCCCAGGGCGCGCCGTCCCGGAGCACGATGACCTCCGGGTTGTCGAACTGAATCAGCTGCACTTCGCGCCCGGGGGTGGTGTGGATCACGGTAAAGGTGGAATAGGCGATGCCGCGCTCGCGGCACACGGGCAGCGTGCGGACCACCGTGTCCACGCACTCGTCCAGCGGCACGCCGCCGGCCACCATGGTGCCCAGGATCTTGGCCGTCAGCGTGGCCAGGATGTTGGCCTTCACGCCGCTGCCCAGGCCATCCGCCAGCACCATCACCAGATCGTCCGCGTCACCCACCGTTTCCACCCGGTCGCCGCACAGGGTTTCGCCCGCCTTGTTCAGCGATACGTAGCCGGCTTCGGCGCACAGGTTGTCATTCATCGCGCATCGCATCCTTCAGCCGGGTCAGCGCCAGCCTGGTTTCCGCGGTGGTTTCGCCCAGCAGCGAGGCGATCTCCTGTACCACGCGCATCTGCTTTTCGATCACCTGATCGGTGACCTCGCAGGTCTTCCGGCGCAGCGCGGATTCGTCGTTTTTCTTCACTTCCCGGTCGGTGACATCCCGCAGGATGGCGATCAGGATGCGGTAGGGGCGGTCGTAGAGCAGCGTTTCCTCCACGTAGCGGCCGTACTCCGGAAGGTAACAGAGCTTTTCGTGCACGTTCTGGCCGGCAGACACCGCGTGCATGAGGTCGGTGGGGTCCATCACCCGGACTGCCGGCGAGTGCAGGATGTCCTCGGGGCTCTTGAGCCGGAACAGCTTGAGCGCCGCGCGGTTGAGCTGCTGCACGATCAGGTTTTCGTCCATCACCACGATGGCGTTGGGCGTGTTCTGGATGATCTGGTCGGAAAACGACTCCGCCTTCTCCTTCAGGAAGGGCAGGCACATCTCAATCTGCGCCCGGCCCTGGCACACGGCGATGGCCTTGTCGCGGCAGGTGGGGTAGCCGCAGGAGCCGCAGTTGAGCTCCTTGTCCCTGGTGGTCTTTCCCATGCGGTTGAGCACCTGCTGGATGGCCTCGCCGCCCGGCTGGGCGCGCATCAGCCGCATGCGCGGAAACGGAAGGCGCATGTCCTTGGGCGCGGGCCGGTCCGGCGCGGCGTCGCCGGCGTACCGATTGACGCGCAGCGCGCCCGTCACGCGCTTTAAGGCGTGCTCGCGGATCACCGGGCCGCCGATGCAGCTGCCCTCGCAGGCGCTCATCTCGAGAAACACCTTCTCATTCTTGCGGTCGCGCAGCTCCTCCAGCGCGGCGATGCAGTTGGTGACGCCGTCGATGGCCACCGCCTCGTATCCGCCGGGGGCGAGGGTCTTGACAATGCCGCCCACCGTGGGATAGGTGCGGGCAGAGAGCGCGCTTTCGTCCTCCGCCGAGGGCTCAAAGGCCACCTGCGCCTCGCTCATCATCAGCCGGAGCTCGTCAAATGTCAGGCAGGCGTCGGCGGCCTCCTCCTCGTCGGCCTCGTACTTTTTGGAGATGCAGGGGCCGATAAAGATCACGTGGGCCGCCGGGTCCGCGGCTTTGATGGCGCGGCAGTGGGCGCGCATCGGCGACAGCGTGTGGGCCAGCAGGTCCAGCATGTCGGGGTAGTATTTCTGGATCAGGAGGTTTACCGACGGGCAGCAGGAGGAGATCAGCGCGCCCGTGTTCTTCTCCATCAGCCGCTCGTACTCGCGGGACACGAAATCCGCGCCCACGGCGGTCTCCTCGGCGCCCGAAAAGCCCAGCTTTTGCAGCGCCGCGCGCATCGAGCCGATGCCGGAGACCTCGAAACCCGCGATGAACGACGGCGCGACGCTGGCCACCACCCGCTCGCCGGAGGCGATCAGCGCCTTTACCCGCCGAACGTCGCTGCGGATCTCCTTGGCGTTCTGCGGGCAGACCACAAAGCATCGGCCGCACAGGATGCATTCGTCCCCAATGATCTGCGCGCGGCCCTCAGAAAAGTTTACCGATTTTACGGGACAATTGCGGATGCACTTGTAGCAGTCCCTGCATTCGCTCTGCTTCAGGCTCAGGTACTTTGTGGCGTCCATCAAAACACTTCCTTCGCGGCCCGTCCGCCGCCCGAAAAAACGGCGATGCCATCCCGGTGGGCCGGGCGGCATCGCCCCATCATGCGCTTGTCACCCGCACCGAAAAAACGCGCCGGCAGGCTTCGGGCGGTTTAGAAGTTCACGTCCGTATCGTAGTAGCAGCACTTGAGCAGCTTCGCCATCTCCTCGGGGGTGATGGGCCGGGGGTTCGATCCGGTGCAGGCATCGCCCACGGCCAGCTCGGCCACGCTGGAGAGTTTTTCCAGAAACTCCTTTTCGCCCACCATGCCGCCTTCGTAGTCGCGGATGCAGTCGGGGATGTCCAGCTGGTGGTTCATGTCGCGCAGGTGGTCAATCAGCGCCTTCGTCAGCGCCTGGTCGTCGTTGCCCTCGAGGCCGAGGGCCCGGGCGATGTCGGCGTAGCGGGCGGCGGCTTCCGGCACCCTGGCGTTAAAGGCGATGACCTTGGGCAGGTACATGGCGTTGGCGCAGCCGTGGACGATGTGGCCGCCGGTATAGGCCGCGCCGGTCTTGTGGGCCATCGAGTGCACGATGCCCAGAAGCGCGTTGGAAAAGGCCATGCCCGCCATGCACTGGGCATTGTGCATCCGGTCCCGGGCCGCCATGTCGCCGTTATAGGAAGGGATCAGGAATTCGTCGATCATCGTGATGGCCTTGAGCGCCAGCGGATCGGTGAAATCGCAGTGCAGCGTGGACACGTAGGCCTCCACCGCGTGGGTCATGGCGTCCATGCCGGTGTGGGCGGTGAGCTTCTTGGGCATGGTCTCCGCCAGGTCCGGATCGATGATGGCCACGTCCGGCGTGATGTTGAAGTCCGCCAGCGGGTACTTGATGCCCTTGTGGTAATCGGTGATGACCGAGAAGGCCGTCACCTCGGTGGCGGTGCCGGATGTGGAAGGAATCGCGCAGAACTTCGCCTTCGTGCGCAGCGTGGGGAAGTTGAAGGGGATGCACAGCGCGTCAAAGGTGGTTTCCGGGTACTCGTAAAACGCCCACATGGCCTTCGCCGCGTCGATGGGCGAGCCGCCGCCGATGGACACAATCCAGTCCGGCTTGAATTCCCGCATCGCCGCCGCGCCTTTCATGACCGTTTCCACCGACGGATCGGGCTCCACGCCTTCAAACAATTTGACCTTCATGCCGGCCGCCTCGAGGTTTTTGACCACCTTGTCGAGAAAGCCAAACCGCTTCATCGAGCCGCCGCCAACCACCACGATCGCCCGCTTGCCCTTCAGATTTTTCAGCTCGTCGATGGCGCCCTTGCCGTGATACAGATCTCTGGGCAGCGTAAATCTCGCCATAAGAATGCCTCCCGAATGCGTTTTGCCGGAAGCCGACGCTTCCCGGCCCTCTGGATACAGTATAAGCGCGTCGGTCCGGCCGCGGAAATATCGATGCCGCATACAGATATTTATTTATCGATATGTTTATCCTGATTAAAATCCCGCCCGTTTTGCGGGGATTTGCGGGGGCGCGCGGCCGCCGCGCGCCGCGCGGCCGCAAAACGGCATATAAAAAGCGGCATGTCGCCATGCCGCCGGGATTATGGAGCGAGGTTAAATCGATGCAAAATGATCGATTGGCTAATTGTATTCCTTGAAGGCCACCTTGTTCTTGGCCTCGTAGAGCTTGTCGATGAAGTGGGCGTCCAGCTCCGTCAGGCGGTAGCTCTTGGAGTAGATCAGCACGTCCCGGTACTTCGGGGGGCCGGGCACGCAGCGGCGCTGCTTGAGCCGGTAGCGCTTCAGGATGTCCTCCGGAATGGGCGACACCCAGAGGAATGTCTGCGGGATCTCGCTGAGCAGGTCAAACTGGGTGGAGCGGTCGTACATGTACACCCGCTTGACGGCCTTGCCCCGGGGCATGGGGCGGCTCTCCACCGTCTGCACGTAGGGCACCACGGCGTCGCCGTGGACGATTTCGATCAGGTCGGCCAGATCCTCCGGGCGCACGGCGGGGAGGCTGGCCAGCGGGCTCTTGGCGGAGGCCAGCACCAGGTTTTCAAATTCCCAGATGGGTTCGTAGCGAAGGCCCTTTTCGGTCAGGTAGTCCACAAAGTAGTTTTCATTGACGGTCTGATAGCGGATAATGCCCAGCTGAAAATCCCCCTCGGCCACGCCCATGATCGCCTGCACGGAGTTGGTTTCCTTGAGGCGGACGTCGATGTCCTTCTCCTGGTTGAGCTCGGACACGAATTTCACAAAGCCTCCGGCGATGTAGCTGCCCCGGGGCATGGTCAGGCTGAACGCCTGTCGGCCCGAATCCGCCGCGTCGCGCAGGGATTCCATCTCGCGCACCACGCCCAGAATCTCCTTGGCGCGGGTCAGAAACTCCACACCCTTGGGCGTGGGCACCACGCCGCGGGGCGTGCGCTCGAAAATGGTAATGCCCAGGCCCTCCTCCAGCTCGCGGATGGCCTTGCTCAGGTTGGGCTGGGCCATGAAAAGATTGTCCGCCGCCTGGGTGATGGAGCCGGCGCGCTCCACCTCCACCGCGTACTTTAAATGAAGCGTGTTTATGGCGATCTCCTCCCGGATGTTTTCCCCTGTGAATATAGAATACCCAATAATCCCGGCAATGTCCACAGCAAAATGTTGATTCTTGCCGCCTCGCCCGGCAAAAAGCGCTTTTTTGCCCCGGCTTCACCAATGTTTTTCTTGCCTTTTGGCCCGCCTTGCGCTATAATGCAAGGGTTCCTTGCGGCCGTGGTGCAATGGATAACATTTTCGACTCCGACTCGAAAGACTGTGGGTTCGAATCCCGCCGGCCGCGCCAAAAATGAAACCATCTATTGATAAACTCGATAGGTGGTTTTACTTTGTCCGAAAAGTCCAGCAAATAAAGGCTTTTCGGGCCTCCGCCCGCTCCGGGATTATCATTTTGCGGCGGCCAAAGCAGGGGGGTCGTGCAACCGTTGGGATTCGAACGCACCCTGTTTTTCGGCCATTCTCTCCGGCAAATCGTGAAACTTGAACATGGTTTTTGGCCAAATGGGTTCAAAAAGCACGATTCTGTTGAAGCAGGAAAAGTCCCCCTGCTGACGCATGAAAAGTGCGTGAAGGCTTGACTTTGTTGACAATATATTCATTCAACACTAGAATAATAAGGGCATCAGTTATAGAGTGGCTATAACCGGCAATGCACGAAACGAGGTGAACAGAGATGGAAAGAATAATGCCAGTGTTTTCGGTAAAATAGGGAACGAGCAAAAGGGCGCCAAAAAGTGAGCAGCGGCGAGTGGCAATGAAAAGAGCCATTGTCAGCACCCCGAAGATGCGCTACCCTTAGTTTGCAAGGACTAAGGAGGTAGCAGAAAGGTG
>JARKQG010000046.1 GCA_029974035.1 Eubacteriales bacterium
CCTACCCTCATATGGTGACTTCATGGTACCGTGCTGATCCGTATTTGTCAATTTGGCTGGGGTCCGTCTGGGTACGGCTATTTCTCCGTCAGGGTGTGGCTAAAAGTCCGTCCAGTGTTGGCTCGAGGGGCGTCATTTGCAACACGTTGGCGTCGTACTCGCACCGGTTTTGGATGTCAAAAATCTCAAACTCAAACAGTCCGCCTGCGCGCTCCCCGAGGCAGCGGTGCAGCACGGAGTGCCCCAGCTCATGGGCGCACACCAGGCGCTGCATCTCTTCGGACAAATTGGCGTTGATGAAGATAAAGCTGTTGCGCGCCACGACCTTGAAAGCACCCTTCTGCCGCTTGAAGTCATTGCGGAAGAGCACCGTCACGCCCGTGTCGTCGGCAATTTGAAACGGATCGCGCGAGCCGCTCCGCCTGACGAGCCGCCGCGCGCTGGTAAACGCACGCTTGTCTGCCATAGGGGTCACTTCCTTGTGAGAAGAAGCTATTCTTCTTCCGCCGCACGGTACTTCAGCGGAATGAACTTTCGGTTTTTCTTCTTGGCGATCCAGTAGGCGTCCTGAATCGCCTTCATCATGGCGTCCATATCCTCGTCGGCCAGGTTGCCGCCGGAGTACAGCGCGCGCACTTCCTCCACCAGCTGTTCCGCCTGCCGGCTGGCCCTGGCGCCGAGTTCCGCCTTGGCCTTGAGGATGAACTCCGCGCTGTCGTCCAGCAGCACGCGCTCCTCAATCTGCAGCACATTGGCGAGGCGCGCGTAGGTTTCGCGCTTCTTGGGCATGCGTTCGCCGCTTTCATAGTTCTGGATGGTGCGCTTGGCGATGCCGCTGATGGCCGCCAGCTCGGCCTGGGTGTATCGGGCCGCTTCCCGGGCCATCCGGACCTTCTCCCCAAAATTCATAGATTCACCCCATATCTATTGTGCCTATGTTGCGCTTGACAAGGCGCATGTTATGGAATATAATTCCTACACAGGTCGATGCGCATATATTAGCGCACAAAGCGCAATATGTCAAGGGGAGTGAACGCATGCGGTTGATTATTTTACATGGCCGGCGCAAATGCCCGGGTCTGCGGGCGAGGACGACGCGTGGATCCCCGCCGGGCCGGGCCACGGGCAGCCGGCCAGGCCGGTAGCGAAAGGGGTGCGCATTGTATGCAGATCGAGAACGCGCTGCCCATGGCCTGCCCCTTATGCGGCAAGCGGGCCTTTGATACCTCCGCGCTGCCGGACGCAGAGGTGGCCATCCAAATGAAATGTCCGCACTGCGGAATGCTGGTGTGCGTGCCGTTGGCAAGCGCATTCATACTCCGCAGGCGAAACCTCGGGGGAGAGCACCCCATCCGATTGACCGCCCAGCGGCGGGAGGCGAAGCGCAGATACCGCGAGTGCGCTTCGGACGGGCAACATACCGAGCAACGGCTCCGTGCAGCGGGCAAGCGCCCGGCCGCCCATGGGCGGCAACGCATGACCTGATCAGAAGGCCCATGTAGACACTGCAGCGAGAGACCAAATCGCCGGATGATTGCGAAACAGGCAAAGTCCTGTTTCCTGTCATCCGGCTTTTTTTGTCGAAAAAACCCGGAACAAAATTTTTCAAATAGGAAAACAGGCTTCCTATTTGGGCGGTACCATGCGGTCGGAGCCAAGGGAAAGGAGGTGATCGGCAGTGACGACGGGCGAGCGCAGGCTGGAAATCATCCGGATCCTGACAGCGCGCCGCAGGGAAACCATGCGGAATCTGGCGCGGGAACTGGGTGTGACCACGCGCACGATTCGCACGGACATCCTCGTCCTGACTGCCGATTACCCCCTGGAAACCCGGCGCGGCAACGGCGGTTGCGTGAAGGTGGCGGAGTGGTTTCACCCGCATCGGAACATTCTCACGGCCGAACAGCAGCGCGTCCTGTCCCAGATGATCGTCATCGGCGACGAGCGGCAAGCCAAAGTCCTGCGCGAACTGCTCGTCGAATACGGCTCCCCGAAATCCAGGCAGACCCAGCGGGAGGAAAACCATGCCGGATCAACCTTTGAACATGCCCATTCGGGCCGCGCCCGACCGGCCCCAGACGGCATCAGCACGCCATAGGGAGCCTGACAGGAGCCTCCCGGAAGCCATGCCGCCCCCGGTGCGGGTACCGCTCTACGCGCACCAGATCGCGGCATACCGCTTTGTGCTTCGGACCTTCGACGCGGGAGAGGAGGTGATGCCAATGAACATTTCCACGGGTAAGGGCGCGGCCCTCCTGATGGAGATGGGTTGAACGGCACCGGCAAGACGCTCACGTCCATCGCCGTCGCCGGCGCGCTCTTAGAGCAGGGACGCATAAGGCGGCTGCTCATCGTCGCGCCCCTCTCTATTCTGGGGGTGTGGGAGGACGAGTTTGCGAAGTTCGCGGCCTTTGATTACGCGCTCACCGTGCTTCGGGGCTCGACTGCGCAGAAGGCCAAGGCAATCCAATCGGCGGACGAGGGCGCGCTCCAGGTGCTGGTGGTGAACTACGAATCTGCATGGCGGGTGGAGGCGGCGCTGGCAAAATGGCGGCCGGACATGATCGTCTGCGACGAGGGCCACAAGATCAAGACCCACAACATCGCGGCGTCCAAGGCGCTGCACCGGCTGGGGGCGAAGGCGAGGTATCGGCTGCTGCTCACCGGCACGGTCATCACCAACAAGCCGCTGGACGTGTTCAGCCAGTACAAGTTCGCCGATCCCAAAGTGTACGGAACCAGCTTCTACCTGTTCCGGAACCGCTACTTTGACATGACGGGCTACGGGAATCACACCCCGGTCATGAAAAGGAGCATGGAGGCGGAGTTCACCAGGCGGCTGCATTCCATCGCGTTCCGGGCCACCAAGGCGGAGTGCCTGGACCTCCCGGACACCACGGACATCGTGCGGCGTGTGGAGCTGGAGCCGACTGCGATGCGCGCCTACCGCCAGCTGGTCCGCGACAGTTACGCGGAACTCCGAAAGGGTGAAGTCACCGCCACCAACGTGCTGACCCGGCTTCTGCGGCTCTCGCAGCTCACGGGCGGGTTTCTCCTGGGCGACGGCGGCGCCCGCCCGGAACAGGTTTCCACGGCCAAGCTGGACGCGCTCGCGGACATCCTGGGCAGCGCCGAGCAGGACGGGCAGAAGCTGGTGATCATCGCCCGGTTCGTGCCGGAGCTGCGCGCCATCGGGAAGCTGCTCGCAAAGCGCGGCATCCGGTATGCGCAGATCTCCGGAGAAATCAAGGACCGCGACGCCCAGGTGGCAGCCTTCCAGAACGATCCGGACGTAGCCGTGTTTCTCGGCCAGATCGCCACGGCCGGGCTGGGCATCACCCTCACCGCCGCCAGCACTTTGGTGTTTTACTCCCTGGACTACTCCATGAGCAACTACGAACAGACCCGGGCGCGCATCCACCGGGTGGGCCAGCGCCGCCCCTGCACCTACATCCACCTCGTCGCGCAAAGCACCGTGGACGAGCGGGTGCTCCGGGCGCTCCGGGACAAGGCCGACCTGGCCCGGGCGCTGGTGGACGACTGCCGCGCCGGGCGCAATCCCTTCGACGCGTGAAAGGAGGCAACGATCATGCTGGAACGGGCAACCGCACAGACCATTCGACAGATTCCCATCGGATCCCTGCAGGTGGGCGGCTATCAGCGCCCCACCAACACCGCGCAGGTGGACAAGATCGCCGCGCACTTTGACGAGGCCAAGCTGGGGCTTCCCATCGTCAGCTTCCGGGACGGCCGGTACCACCTGCTGGACGGCGCCCACCGGGTGGCGGCGCTGCGCAAGCTGGGCTACACCCACGCGCTGTGCATCGTGCTGTCGGGCCTCACCTATCAGGACGAGGCGGATTACTTCCGCACCCAGAACCAGAACACCCGGCCGCTGACCAAGTACAACCTGTTCAAGGCGGGGCTTGAGGCCGGGGACGAAATGTACGTGGAGATCGACCGGATCACCCGGCTCAACGGGTTCAGCGTGGGCACGTCCTACCGGAGCTTCGGCAACATCGCCGCCATCTACGCCCTCACCACCATCTGCACGGTCTACGGCTGCGATACCCTGGACGGCACGCTGAAGCTTCTGCGCGCCACGTGGGAGGGCGTCGCCAACGTGACCCGGCGGGAGTTCCTCGTCGGCACGGCGGAGTTTTACCACCGATTCGGCCCGGCGCAGTTTGCCCAGCGGATGCGCTTCCGGAGCATCGCCGAGATCTGGCAGGATTTCCTCGCCGAGAGCGGCCGCACCGCCAGCCGCACCTCCTCCGATCCGGCCGTGCGCAGGGCGTTCTGCCGGGTGCTGGTGCGGCACTACAACCGGGGGCTGTCCTCCAACAGCCGGATGCGCCTGGCGATGGAGGAGCGGGGATGAACATCGCCGTGGAGAAAATCCGGGTCGCCCGGCGCATCCGGCGGCAGGCCACCAAGATTGAGGAGCTGGCGGCGGACATCCGGAAGAATGGGCTGATCAACCCCATCACCGTGATGGTGGTTGACGGCGGCTATCAGCTGCTCGCGGGGCTTCGGAGGCTCCGCGCCGCGCAGTCGCTGGGCTGGACGGAGATCGAGGCGACGGTCGCCGCGCCAAAGGACGCCGAGGCCGCGCTCACCATCGAGCACAGCGAGAACGAGCAGCGCGAGGCGTTCACCTTCTCCGAAAAGATGGACTACGCCCGGCTGATCGAGGAGATCGAGCGCGCCAAGGCAAAGGAGCGCATGCTCGCGGGGAAGAAGGAACCCGACCCTGTGGTCGGGCGGCCACAGGGTTCCCGGAATGGCAGAACCCGCGACAAGGTTGGCCCGAAAATCGGCCTCAGCGCGAAACAGTACGACCGCGCAAAGTACGTGGCCGACCACGCCCCGCAGGAGGTGATCGACGAGCTGGATCATGGAAAACGCACCGTCTTTGGCACCTACAAGGAACTGCGAACCGAGGAACTCCGGGCCGCACAGAGCAAACCGCAAGCGGGCGCCGCTCCTGTTGCGCCCGCGGTGCCGGAACCCGCCCACGAAACCGACCTGGAGCGCGCCATCCGCGCCGAGCGCGAGCTGGACGCCCTTCGGTACCGGCAGCACAACGAGATTTACCACCGGGACAGCATCATTGAGAACCTGAGAAACCGCGTCGCCGAGCTGGAGGCCGCGCTGGACGCGGCCAACGCCCGGATCCGGGAACTGGAAGGAGAAGCCCATGCAAGACAGACTCTTTGAACTGGCCGACACCCTCAAGGCCCTGCGCGAACGCAAGGACGCGCTGGAAGCCGAGCTCAAGCAGGCCAATATGGACATCGACGACACCGACTTTCACCTCGCGGACCTCATGGCCGAGACCGAAACCCAGAACTTCACCCGCGCGGGCACGCTCTTCTGCCTGACCACCAAGACCCGGGCGTCCGCCCAGGCGGGGCGCAGGGCGGAGCTGTACGCGGCGCTGCGGGACAGGGGCTACGGCGACCTGGTGTACGAAACCGTCAACGCCAACTCCCTCTCCGCCTTCGTGAAGGAGCAGATGGAGGAACAGGACGCCCTCCCGGACTGGCTGGAGGGGCTGGTTAATGTGTTTGAAAAGACCACCGTCGGCGTGCGCAAAGCCCGCTGACAGAAAGGATGCATGGAATTGTGAGCAAGAATGAAATCACCGCGGCGAACTTCACCGACCTTAAGAACTTCAATCTGGCGGACGCCCTCACCGAGGAAATGGCGGGCATGGACGTGCGCTTCGACCGGATCAGGATCCCCGTGGGCGGGGGGCTGGTGTTTGAGGTGCCCGGGGACGGCGAGCCGGAGATTGTGAAGGAGTTTTCCGGCGTGATCCTCTATCACCACCCGCTGTTCGCCTACTACAGCGGCCAGTACACCGGCGGCCACGACGCGCCGGACTGCGGCAGCTTCGACGGCGTCACCGGCGTGGGCAATCCCGGCGGGGAATGCGCCCGCTGCCCGTTCAACCAGTTCGGCACCGGCGTAAACGGCGGCAAGGCCTGCAAGAACAAGCGCCGGGTGTCCCTGCTGCGGGAGGGGGAACTGATCCCGCTGCTTTTGACGCTCCCCACCAGCTCCATGAAGCCCTTCGGGGCCTACGTCAAGCGCCTTCTGTCCCGGGGCCGCAAGACCGGCGCCGTGGTGACGCGCTTCTCCCTCCAGAAGGCCACCAACGCCGGCGGCATCGCCTACGCCCAGGCGCAGTTTTCCGTGGTGCGCCCGCTCACGGGCGAGGAGCAGCCCTACATCGCCGCCATGGCGGAGCAGGTGAAGGCCTTCGCCGCCCGGGTGGGCTACGAGGAGGAATTCGCGGCGGAGATCGTCGACCCCGAGACCGGGGAGATCGCCCAGCCGCTCACCTGACGCGACGCGCCGGGGGGCGGAAGCCCCGCCCTCCGGCATGGAAAGGAGATCATCATGCCTTACGAATGCACCACCGACCTGAATCGCGTCGCAGAGTTTCTGCGCGGCGCGCCGGCCGTGGCCTTTGACTTTGAAACCGCGCCGCTGCCCGCCTTCCGCACCGATGCCCGCGCGGCGCTGGACGCACACCGCGCCCGGATCGTGGGCGTGAGCCTGTCCGTTTCGGAGGGCGGCGCCCTCTACATCCCGCTCAGGCACCTGCGCGGTGGAAACGCCGACCCGGCGGCCGTGACGGCCTTTTTGCGGGACGCGCTGTGGATGAACCCTGGCGTCCTCAAGATCGCCCACAACCTGGCCTTTGAGAGCATGTTCCTGTACGCGAAAGGCATCGTCCTTCAGCCGCCCTGCTGTGACACCCTGGCCGCGGCGCAGCTGACGCTGAAGAGCGCGTTTGAGTTTCGCGCCCTTTCCGACTGCGGCCTCAAAAAGCTGGTGCCGGAGCTGCTGGGGGACGATCTGCCCACCTTCGGGGAAGTCACCGGCGGGCGCTTCTTTGACGAGCTGGACATAAGCGACCCGGAGACCGTGCGCTACGCCTGCGCCGACGCGGACTACGCGCTGCGGCTGTATCACCGCTTCAACCGCTGGTTTGACGAATACCTGCCCGCGCACCGGGTCATCGCGGAGCGGGTGGAATCGCCCACGGCGGTCTGCTGCGGGCTCATGAAGTACAACGGCCTCTTGGCCGACCGGGACGCCATGATCCGCAAACAGGGCGAGGCCGCCGCCCGGCTCATCGACCTGCAGGAGAAGATTCATGCCATCACTGGGGACGTAGAGATTGGCGCGAACGCCGGCACCCAGGCGTTCAAGGACTACCTGTACCGCACGCTGAACCTGCCGGTGCTCAAGACCACGGAGAAGAACGCCGAGGCCGCGGACGATCAGGCGCTGGTGCTGCTCTCCGAGTGGTGCGCCGCGCACCGGCCGGAGCTTACGCCGCTGTTTGAGCTGGTGCAGGCGTACCGCCGCTGGGGCAAGCTCAAGGCCACCTATATCGACGGCTATCTGCGCTTCATCAGCCCCGTCACCGGGCGCATCCACCCGGATCTTCTGCCGCTGGCCACCGAGACGGGACGCTTCGCGGCGCGCAATCCAAATCTTCAAAATTGCCCCCGCAAGACCCACGACCCGGTGGGCGTGCGCGCGTTCCTCGTCGCGCCGGAGGGCTGCGTGCTCCTGTCCTGCGACTTTTCCCAGATCGAGCTGCGGGTGGGCGCGTTCTACTGCCGGGACGAAAAGATGCTGGACACCTACCGCCGGGGCGGCGACATCCACGCCCAGACCACGTCGGTGATCTACGGCATCCCCTTCGCCGAGGCGGCGGATCACGGCGCGCCGGGGTACAAGGAGCGCCGCACCGTGGCCAAGAACTGCAACTTCGGCGTGTTCTACGGGCTCTTCCCCCGGGGGCTCCAGCGCACGCTCAAGTTCAAGGCGGGGCTGGACCGGCCGCTCGATGAATGCGAGGAGATCATCCGAAGCCTCAAGGCGGGCTATCCCGCGCTGGCCAAATGGCAGGAGCGGGAGAAAAACCGCGCCGCGGCGCGCCAGTATACCGAAACCTTCCTCGGCCGGCGGCGGTACCTGCCATTCATCCGCGCCCGGGGCTGGGGCAAGAAGTCCTTCGCCGAGCGCTGCGCCCTCAACACCCCGATTCAGGGCACCGCCGCCGACATCCTGAAGCTGGCGCTGGGGCGGATCCTTTTAGGCTTGCCGACACGCCCGTGGCTGAAGCCTCTTTTGCAGATTCACGACGAGCTGGTGTTCGAGCTGCCCGCCGCGCGCCTGCCCGAGGCGGTGTGCTTTGTGCGCGGCTGCATGGAAACGCAGCCCTTCCCGGAGTTCGACGTGCCCATCGTCGCCGAGGCGGCCGCC
>JARKQG010000052.1 GCA_029974035.1 Eubacteriales bacterium
AACAAACTGGCAAAGGGGCTGTGGTTGGAGCCTCCGTTAAACCATCCAGTGGTAGGAACGAATCACCGATCCACAGCATCCCAAGCATTGTAGCACACCTCCGGAGAGAGGCTAAACACTACTCTTATATAATACGAGGAAGTTACGATGAATGCGGCCATACTGGGGTGCGGTGCCATGGGGTCCGCCCACGCGGGCGTATACGCCAGACTGGGCGTCCGCGTCGCGGGGGTTTGTGATCAGGACGGGGCCCGCGCCGAAAAGCTGGCGAAGACCGTGGGGGGCAACGCCTATTCGGACCTCGCGGAAATGCTGGACAGGGAACGTCCCGATGTGGTGAACGTCTGCACGCCCGCGTTTAACCATCTGGAGGCCATCCAGGTTCTCGCGTCGCGCCGCGTGGCCACGCTGTGCGAAAAACCCTTTGCGGCGGATTTGGCGCAGGCGCGGGCGGCCTGTGCCGCGGTGGAGGACGCGGGCATTCCGTTCCGGCTGGGGTTCAAAATGCGCTACGAGGGCGTTTACGCCGCCGCGCGGAAGATTGTGCAATCCGGGGAAATCGGCGCGCTGCGGTATGTGCTGATCAGCCATTTTCAGCCGCTGTCCGAGCCGGCCTGGTACATGGATATCGGCGTGGCCACCGAGCTGCTCGTACACGCGATGGACATCAGCTGCTGGATGTTTGAGGAAACCCCGGTCGAAGCGCTGATGCGCGGCGAGTACCGCCTCGGCAAGGCCGGCGAGGATCAGGCGCGGATCAAGCTGCGCTTCGGGGACGGCCGGCAGGCCCTCATCGCGGGCGGATACATGCCCGAGTACCCGCCGGTTCGCGGAAAGCATGATTTTGTGTTCCAGTTCATCGGGGAAAAGGGGTATGTGTGCGGCAAGCGCAACAGCGCCGTCGAGGTCTTTTCCCCGGACCGGGTGGAGCTTTTCCGGCCGGACGATGTCAACGCTTTTGAAGAAGAGATCCGGGATTTTCTGGCCGCCGCCAGGGGCGCGCCCTCCGGCGGCGCGACGCTCGGGGACGCGCTCCGCTCCCAGCGCGTGCTGGCGGCGGTCAAGGCATCGGAAAAGACGGGCGCGTTTGAGCGCGTGGAAGGGATGTAGGGCCATGAAGGAACGCTATGATGTCATCGTCGCCGGCGGCGGCCCCGCCGGCATCGCCGCCGCGCTCTCCGCCGCGCGAAACGGCGCGAGTACGCTGCTGGTGGAGCGCTACGGCTTCCTCGGGGGTATGCTCACGGCCGGCCTCGTCGCGCATTATGACCCCATCCGGCAGATGGAGGCCACCGGAATTCCACTGGAACTGTACCTGGAGATGAAAAAGCGCGGCGGCGTCGTGGAATATGACATGACCGGCGTGGAAATGCCGTTTTGCTACTGGCAGGGCGGGTGCGGCCTGGATGCGGAAATCTACAAGCAAATGGCGCCTGAGCTTTTGAAAAGCGCCGGCGCGGACATCCTGCTGCACGCCTTTGCCGCCGGCGCGTCCGTCCGGGACGGAACGCTCGAGTCCGTTGAAATCGCGGGAAAGGGCGGGCGCATGCGCCTCCGGGCGGATGTGTTCGTGGACGCCACCGGCGACGGAGACCTGTGCGCGGTGGCGGGCGTGCCCTTTGAACTGGGCGACGGTCAGGGAAACTGCATGGGGTCCACGCTGTGTTTCAACCTGGGCGGGGTGGACACCGAAAAGCTGTTCAGATACCTGGAGGAAA
The DNA here is from genome assembly GCA_029974035.1 of Eubacteriales bacterium. The sequence continues at coordinate 1,719 of JARKQG010000052.1, forward strand.
ACCCGGACGAACTGGGCAACCATCCCCGCCTCGGCAAGTACATTCGGGACCCGCGGGCGACGGCCATTGTCCAGGGCTTTTACGCGCTGATTGCCGAGGCGCGCGCACGGGGCGACCTGGCCTTCGAGCTTCCGGAATCCGGCCTTGGCATGTGCCCGCTGCCCACCAAAGGCGCGTTCCACGTAAACGCCATCCGCCTGCCGGGCAAGAACCCGGTGGATCCGGCGGACCTTACGGAATTGGAGATCGTGGAGCGCGGCTACCTGATGAACCTGTTCGCGTTCATCAAAAAGTACGTTCCCGGCTGCGCGGAGGCCTTCATCATGTCCAGCGGCGCGCAGGTGGGCGTGCGGGAATCCCGGCACATCCACGGCGAATACCGGATGGTGCTGGAGGACATTCAGTCGGGCACGCGCTTTGACGACACGGTGGTGCGCGCCAAATGGGGCCACACGGACGTCCATTCCGGCAGCGGCATGCGGTGGTCGTTCAGCTTCATCGAAGGCCCGTATTATATTCCCTACCGCGCGCTGGTGCCCAAAGGGGTGGACGGCCTTCTGGCGGCGGGGCGAATGATCTCCGCGGAGCAGGCCGCGATGGCTTCGTTCAGGATTATGCCCGTGTGCTCGGCCATCGGCGAGGCGGCCGGCGCCGCCGCCGCGCTTTGCGCCAAGAGCAGGACGGCGCCCAGGCGGCTGAGCGCCGCCCGTCTTCAGGATGCGCTTGTTCGGGCGGGCGTCAGGCTGGACTGACGCCGGTATGTAAATCATGGAAGAGGATGAATACACATGGCCAAAAGTGCAAAAGGATCGGAAAAGCTGTTTTCGGGGGTCATACCGCCCATCATTACGCCGCTGACCGCAAAGCGGGCGCTGGACGTGGAAGCGCTGGACAGGTTGATTGATTTTCTCATTGAACAGGGCGTAACGGGGATTTTTGTGGGCGGGACCTCCGGCGAAGCCTGCTATCTCGCGGCTCCGGACCAGAAAAGGCTGTACGAGCGGTGCGCCGAGCGGGCGTCCGGACGCGTCCCGGTGCTCTGCGGCGTCATTGAGGCCAGCACGGTGCGCGTGGTGGAGCGGATCAAGGAGCTGGAACAGCTGGGCGCGAAAATCTTTGTCGCCACCCCCGCGTTCTATCTGCAAAATTCCTGTCAGGACGAGATACTGCGGCATTACGAGGCCGTATCCCGCGCGACAGAGCATTGGATCGCCGCGTACAATATTCCCGTGACGACCCACGTCAACATCCTGCCCGAAACGGCGGCCAGGCTGAACCTGTTTGACAACCTCGTGCTCTACAAGGACAGCTGCGCGGACTTTGCACAGATTCAGCGCAACATCTATCTTTTGCGCGATACCCACATCAGCTTTTTCAATGGCGCGGAAGAGATCTGCGCCGTCAGCATGGCCTTCGGGGCCCAGGGCTGCGTGCCGGGGCTCGCGAATTATTTCCCGAAGCTGTTCATCGACTGCTGCGAGAGCGCCCGGCTCGGAAAGCTGGCGGAGGCGGCCGCGCTTCAGGAGAGGATTTGCAGGATTCGCAATAGCCTCAGCGTCGGCGGGCACTGGATGGCCTCCATGAAATACCTGGCGCGCAGGTACGGCTTTGGAGAGGGTGGGCTGTCGCTCCCGCTGGCGCCGCTGACCCCGGCCCAGGAGAGGGAGATTGACAGAATTCTGGAAGCAGAACAGGCGTAAGGGCGGAAAAGAGGGAGAAAATGGCGCCGAACGTATTGTTTGCCATACCGGACGGCCCGCTGAAGCGCCACATGTTTTCGGCACAGTGGCAGACGCGGCTGGAGAGGATTGCCCGGGTGGAGTGGAACGACACAGGCCGTGAGTTTGCCGGCGGCGAATTGGCGGAGCGGATGGCCGACAAGGACATTCTGATTACGGGATGGGGCACGCCCAAGGTGACCGGGGCGGTGCTGGACGCCGCGCCGCGCCTCCGGATGATTGCCCACTGCGCCGGGACGGTTCGTTGGCTGGTGGAGGAATCCTTTTTCGATCGGGGAATCACGCTGACCAACGCCAACCTCGCGCTCGCGCCCTCCGTGGCGGAGTACTGCCTGATGACCATTCTCATGGCGCGCTGGCGGATTCTGGATTCGATCAGGCGCGTGCGGGACGGCCTCTGGCAGTCCAACAACGACGTGGTGCCCGGGCTCAACGGTGCGACGATCGGCCTGATCGGGTACGGCGCCATCGCGGAGGCGCTGATCCCGCTTTTGCGCCGGTTTGACGTGACAATCAGGGTCAGTTCCGGACACCTGTCCGAGGCGCAGGCGCGGCGGATGGGCGTTTCGCGCTGTTCGATGGAGGAGGCGCTGCGTTCGGACGTGGTTTCCCTGCACAAGACGCTGACGGACGGGACGCGCCATATGCTGGGCGAGCGGGAGCTCGGCATGATCCCGGACGGCGGCCTGCTCGTCAACACGTCGCGGGGGGCGCTCATTGACGAGGCGGCGCTCATTCGCCGGCTGGAGCGGGGCGGGCTGTACGCGGTGCTGGACGTCTTTGAGGAGGAGCCGCTGCCGGAGAATCATCCGCTGAGGAACATGCCGGGCGCGATCGTCACGCCCCACAGCGCCGGCACATCCGTCTACTATCGGCGGGCGATGGCCGATCTGGTGCTGGAGGACATTGGGCGCGTGCTGGATGGGGTGCCGCCCCGCGGCGCGATCTCCAAAGAGAAGTATCTGAGCATGACGCCCGCGTGAGCTTCGGGCCGCCGCCCGCCGGACGGCGCGGACGCAGGGGGTGGATATCGCCGCCAGGCTAAGAACTGGCGGCGGTATTTTGTGCCCGGCGCGCCCGGCCACCGCAAAAAATGCGTTAAATACTTGACATATGTCCAATTCAGGCTATAATGAAAACCGAATAGGGCATATGCCCGAAAAGGGGAGGCGATCGGCATGCCCAGGCCCAGGAAGTGGCGCAGGGTCTGCTGTCTGCCGGAGCTGAGCCTGTACGGGCCGCTGAACGCGCCGCCGGGGCGCGACGTGGTGGTGCTGAGCGTGGACGAGTACGAGGCGATCCGGCTGATTGACCTGGAGGGCTTTACCCAGGAGGAGTGCGCCGACCAGATGGACATCGCCCGCACCACGGTGCAGCGCATCTACAGCGATGCCCGGCACAAGCTGGCCCAGTCGCTGGTTCGGGGCAACGTGCTGCGCATCGAGGGCGGCGAGTACCGGCTTTGCGACGGACTGGAGGAAACCTGCCGCTGCGGCGGCTGTCAGCGGCACCGCTGCGGCCTGCGGCGCGGAAATCTGGAGGACGGAGAGGGAACGAAATGAGCGAGTGTACCCATGACTGCGCCGCCTGCGGCGAGAGCTGCCAGGAACGCACGGAGGAATTTGACTTTCGGGAAAAGGCCAACGAATATTCCCATGTGAAGCGGGTCATCGCCGTGGTCAGCGGCAAGGGCGGCGTGGGTAAGAGCCTGGTGGCGCAGCTTCTGGCGGTGCTCGCGCGTCGGGCGGGATACAAAACCGCGATTCTGGACGCGGACATCACCGGCCCTTCCATTCCCCGGGCCTTCGGGCTGACGGAGAAGGCCGTCGGCAACGAGATGGGCATCCTGCCCGCCCGCACCCGGACGGGCATCTCGGTGATGTCGCTGAACCTTCTGCTGGAGAACGACGCCGACCCGGTGGTGTGGCGGGGGCCGATCATCGCGGGCACGGTGAAGCAGTTCTGGACGGAGGTCGCCTGGGGCGAGGTGGATTACATGTTTGTGGACATGCCGCCGGGCACCGGCGACGTGCCGCTGACGGTGTTCCAGTCGCTGCCGGTGGACGGGGTGGTGGTGGTGGCCACGCCCCAGGAGCTGGTGGGCATGATCGTCGAAAAGGCGGTCCGGATGGCGGACATGATGAAGATCCCGGTGCTGGCGCTGGTGGAGAACATGAGCTACATGGTCTGCCCGGACTGCGGAAAGAAGATGACGCCCTTTGGCGAGAGCCGGGCGGACGCCATCGCGGCGGAGCACGGCATCGGCTGTGTCGCGCGCCTGCCCATCGATCCGAAGCTGGCCGCCGCCTGCGACGCGGGCGCCATCGAGCTGTTCGACGGGGCGTGGCTGGACGGCGTCATGAAGCATCTGGAGGAAGCGCTGCCCGCATCCTGAGCGGGGACCCCGCGGGCGGCGGGACATGGTGAGATGAGGAGGAGAGCGTATGATGATCGCGGTTCCCAGCAGCGGAAGGGCCGTCTGCGAACACTTCGGACACTGTGAGAACTTCAATCTCTACGAGGCGCGGGACGGCGCCATCGTTTCGGAAAAGAGCGTGCCCAATCCGGGCCACAAGCCGGGCTTTCTGCCCAACTTTCTGGCGGACATGGGCGTGACGGTGGTGGTGGCCGGCGGCATGGGCGGCGGCGCGGTCACGATCTTTCAGGAGCGGGGCGTCGAGGTGGTGTCGGGGGCCTCGGGCGACGCGCGCCAGTCGGTGGAAAAGTACCTGAAGGGCGAGCTCAAGTCCACCGGCGCGGTCTGCCATGAGCACAAGATGGAACACGAGGGGCATTGCGGGCAGTAGCGCCAAAACCCGCCGCGCGCCCGTCCGCATGCGGCCGGGCGCGCTTTTGCACCCCGGGCGCGTCACCCGGCCATCGCGGCCTCGATGTCCTCGATGGAGCGGGGGATGGACCGGGACAGGTTGACGGCCCCGTCCTTCGTGATGAGGCAGTTGTCCTCCAGGCGGAAGCCGATGCCCCAGTCCTCGTTGTAGATGCCGATGTCCACGCAGAACACCATGCCGGGGGTGAGGGGGCGGGTCATGTCCACCACGTCGTGGACGTCAAAGCCCACGTGGTGGGCGCCGCCGTGCCACATGTAGCGGCCCACTTCTTCGTACTCCTTCAGAAGGCCGATGGCCCGAAGCTGCTCAAAATTGTACTTCCGGGCGGTCAGGTCCACGTCCGCCATGGGCATGCCGGGCTTCAGAATCGAGAACATGTACTGGGAGGTATTGTAGGCGCAGGTGTACAAAAGCGCCTGCTCCCGGGTGAACTTCCCGTTCGCGGGCCAGCCGCGGGACACATCGTTGCACTCGTTGTCCCAGATGGCGCCCACGTCGTTTAAGATCATGTCGCCGTCCGCCACCCGCCCGGCGTAGGCATCGTAGTGGATGCAGAAGTTGTTGGCCCCAGAGGAGATGATGGGCGGGAAGGCTGGGGTGAGCACGCCGTTTCGCGTCAGCGCGGCGTCGTAGACGGCCTTGAGCTCGTATTCCGCCATGCCGGGGCGGCAGGCGCGCATCATGTCCAGAATGCCCTCGCGGGTGATGGTCATGGCCTTTGCCATCGCGTCGATCTCGCAGGGCTTTTTGATGGTGCGCAGCGCCCTTAGGTGGGGCAGGAGGTTCTTCACCGCCAGGTGCGGGTACTCCCGCGCGGCGAGGGCCGCGAAGCGGTCGGCGTCCGATTCCGGGTCGCCGGTCTTCAGGCGGTCGATGTCGAGGTACAGGGTTTCAAACGCCCCGCCCATCGCCAGCTTGTGGAATCGGGCGGGGAAGTCCTCCACCCAGGCGATCTCCTCGATGCCCGTCAGCGCCCGGGCTTCGTCCGCCTTCACGCGGCGGCCGTTCCAGCGCTCCAGGTGGGCGTCCGGCGGCAGGATGAAGAGGGCTTCCCGCACATCCTCGCCCCGCTTTTCGGCCAGGAACACGAACTTCTGCGCGTTGGGCAGCCCCGCGCCCGTCAGGTAGGCAAAGTTGCGGTTGGCGAAAAAGCCGTAGAAGGCGTCGGCGGTGCGCCGGGGTGCCTCGCCCGCAAAGGCGACGATGAGCGCGTCGCCGGGGATGCGCGCGTACAGCGCGCGGCGGTTTTCCACGTAAAAGGACCTGTCCATGGGGCGCCTCCTCAGGATTCTTTCATGAAGGGATAGCCGGTTTCCTTCGCCGGAAGGAAGTTTTCCTTGATGACCCGGGGGCTGGCCCAGCGGTAGAGGTTGAGCATGGAGCCCGCCTTGTCGTTGGTGCCGGAGGCGCGGGCGCCGCCGAAGGGCTGCTGCCCGATCACCGCGCCGGTGGGCTTGTCGTTGATGTAGAAATTGCCCGCCGCACCCCGGAGCGCTTTTTCCATCCGGATGACGGCCTGGCGGTCCCGGGCGAAGACGGCACCGGTCAGCGCATAGGGCGAGGCGCCGTCGCACAGGGCCAGGGTTTCGTCAAAGGCCGCGTCGGCGTAGACGTAGACGGTCAGCACCGGCCCGAAGATCTCCTCCACCATGGTTTTGAAGTCCGGCTTCCTGGCCAGGATCACCGTGGGGGTGACAAAGTAGCCGGTGGAGTCGTCGCACTTTCCGCACAGCACCTCGGCGTCCGGAGAGGCGGCGGCAAAGTCAATGTAGCCCTTGATGCTGTCAAAGGACTTTTTGTCGATCACCGCGCCGATGAAGTTGGTAAAGTCGCGGATGTCGCCGGTTTTGATCCGGGCGATTTCGGCCAGCATTTTTTCCTTCACGGCGGGCCACAGGCTCTCCGGGATGAAGGCGCGGGAGGCGGCGGAGCACTTCTGCCCCTGGTATTCAAAGGCGCCGCGCACCAGCGCCGACACCAGCGCGTCCACATCGGCGCTGGCGTGGGCGAATACAAAGTCCTTGCCGCCGGTCTCGCCCACAAGGCGCGGGTAGTTGCGGTAGGCGGCGATGTTCTCGCCCACCATCTTCCACACGCCGCTGAAGACCTCCGTGGAACCGGTGAAGTGGAAGCCCGCCATGTCCGGGTCGGTGAGCACGTATTTTGAAAGATCGGTGCCGCGGCAGGGCACGAAGTTGATGACCCCGTCGGGCAGCCCCGCCTCCTGGAGCAGCGCCATGAAGTAGTAGTTGGAGAGCACCGCCGTGGACGAGGGCTTCCATACCACGGTGTTGCCCATGATGGCCGGAGAAGTGGGCAGGTTGCCGCCGATGGAGGTGAAGTTGAAGGGCGACACCGCCGCCACAAAGCCGTCCAGCGGCCGGTACTCCGTCCGGTTCCACACGGCGGCCGAGGAGGAAGGCTGCTGCTTCATGATCTCCTGGGCGTAGTAGACGTTAAAGCGCAGAAAGTCCGCCAGCTCGCAGGCGGAGTCGATCTCGGCCTGGTAGGCGGTCTTGCTCTGGCCCAGCATGGTGGCGGCGTTGATCCGGTCGCGCCAGGGGCCGGCCAGCAGGTCCGCCGCCTTCAGGAAGATGGCGGCCCGGTGCTCAAAGGGCATGTCCGCCCAGGCGGCCTTGGCACCCTTGGCGGCCTTCACGGCGGATTTCAGCTCCGCCTCGCCGGCGTTGTGGAAGGACGCCAGCGGGTGGCGGTGGTCGTGGGGCATCACAATCCTGCCCAGGTTTCCGGTGGTCACGGCGCGCCCGCCGATCACCAGCGGGATTTCGACGACCTGGGCTGCCTGACGGTCCAGCTCCGCCTTTAAGGACGCGCGCTCCGCGCTGCCGGGCAGGTAGGCCCGGACCGGTTCGTTCTTTGGCAGTTCGATGGAAAAGAATCCGCCGCTCATCTGAAAAACCCCTTTCAAAACGTTCTGAAAACCTTTTGGCGAAAAGCGCGGGGGCAAAGCCCCCGCGAGCGCTAAAAGCTCTGCTCCGTGCGGTCGATGATCTCGTCCTGCAGCGCGCGGCTGAGGTTGCGGAAGTAGTCGGAATAGCCCGCGACGCGCACGATCAGGTCCCGGTACTCGTCGGGGTGGCGCTGCGCCTCGCGCAGCGTTTCCCGGTCCACCACGTTGAACTGGATGTGGTGGCCGTCCAGGTCGAAGTAGGCGCGCACCAGGTCGGCCATGTGGTCCAGCCCCGCCTCGCCCGCCACCACGGGGGGCGTAAACTTCTGGTTGAGCAGCGTACCGCCGGTCATCAGGTGGTCCATCTTGGCGGCGGAGCGGATGGCGGCCGACGGGCCATGGGTGTCGGCCCCCTGGGTGGGGGAAATGCCCTCGGAGAGGGGCTTGCCCGCCCGGCGCCCGTTGGGCGACGCGCCCATGACCTCGCCAAAGTACACGTGGCAGGTGGTGGGCAGCATGTTGACCCGGTAGGTGCCGCCGCGGGTATTTTTGCGGCCCGTCACCAACCCCAGGTAGCTTTGGAACACGCGGCGCATCAGATCGTCGGCATAGTCGTCGTCGTTGCCGTACTTGGGCGCGCGGTTGAGCACCTGCGCGCGGATCCAGTCCGCGCCCTCAAAGTCGCGGCCCAGCGCCTCCATCAGTTGGGCCATGGTGAAGGTCTTTTTTTCGTAGACGTGCAGCTTGAGTGCGGCCAGGCTGTCGGCGATGGTGCCGATGCCCACGCCCTGGATGTAGCTGGTGTTGTAGCGGGCGCCGCCGGCGTTGTAGTCCATGCCCCTGGCGATGCAGTCGTTGGTGATGACCGACAGAAAGGGCGCGGGCATGTAGCGGGCGTAGATCTGCTCGATCACGTTGGAGCCGCGCACCTTGATGTCCACCAGGTGCTTCATCTGCCTTTCAAAGGCGGTGTAGAGGGATTCAAAGTCCTGAAAATCCTCCGCCTTGCCCAGCGGCAGCCCCAGGCGCTTGCCGGTGCGGGGGTCCACGCCGTCGTGGAGGGTCAGCTCCAGCACCTTGGGGATGTTGAAGTAGCCCGTCAAGATGTAGGCCTCGTTGCCGAAGGCGCCGGTTTCCACGCAGCCGCTGGTGCCGCCCCTGCGGGCGTCCTCCAGGGTCTTGCCGGCGTTAATCAGCTCCGCCACAATGGCCTCGGTGTTGTAAAAGGCGGGCTGGCCCCAGCCCTGGCGGGACACTTTGCAGGCGCGTTTCAGGAAGTGGCGGGGCGTCTTTTTGGAGATCTGCACGTTGGAAGAGGGCTGCAAAAGGCGCATCTCGTCCATGCAGTCAAGGATCATATAGCTGACGTCGTTGACGCCGTCGGAGCCGTCGGGGGCAATGCCGCCGGTGTTGATGTTGGCAAAGTCGGTGTAGGTGCCGCTCTCCTTGAGGGTCACGCCCACCTTGGGCGGCGCGGGCTGGTTGTTGAACTTGATCCACAGGCATTCCAGCAGCTCCAGCGCCCGGTCGCCGGTGAGGCGGCCCGCCGCCATATCCGCCCGGTAGAAGGGAAAGAGGTGCTGGTCCAGCCGGCCCGGGGAATAGGCGTCCCAGGGGTTGAGCTCGGTGGTCACGCAAAGGTGTACGAACCAGTACATCTGGATGGCCTGCCAGTAGGTTTCCGGCGCGCGGGCGGGCACCCGGTCGCAGTTGGCGGCGATTTCGAGAAGCTCTGCTTTCCGGACGGGGTCGGCCTCGGCGGCGGCCTTTTCGCGGGCCAGCGCTGCGTAGCGGCTGCCCAGGAGCATGATGGCGTCGCAGGCGATGGCCATGGCCCGAAGCTGCTCGCCCCTGGCCTGGGCGTTTTCGTCCGTCAGCGGGTCGAGGGCGGCGAGGGCCGCCTCGATCTCGGCCTTATAGTCCAGAAAACCCTTTTCGTAGATTTTGCTTGAGCCCACGGTGTGGCCGGGGCCGCGCTGCTCCATGAACTCGGTGAAGATGCCCGCCTCGTAGCAGTCCTTCCATTCCCGCGTCATGGAGGCGAGCAGCTTTTCGCGGATGGAACGGCCCTGCCAGAAGGGGATCACGGTGTCGGCCTGGGCCTTCAGCGCCCCGTCCGTCACCTTGAAGGAGATCAGATCCCGCGCGTCCATGATGCGCATGTCCTCCAGCGTGTGGCAGCAAAGCTCCGGGAACGTGGGCGCCTCCTGGGGCCCGCCCGCCTTTTCGCCCACGATCAGCTCGCCCTCGCCCAGGTAGAGGGTGCGGTTTTCCATATAGCGGTACAGCGTCAGCGCCCGGAGCTCCGGAATCGATAGGCGCCCCTCGTACATTTTGTAGGTTTCCGTCTCGATCAGCGCCCGCTCCATGGAGATGGAGGGCGCCGTTTCCATGCTGACCGCCCGCAGCGCCCGGACGCGCCGGTTCATGCCCCGATCTTCCCGTTTGGCTTCCATCGCTCATGCCTCCTCATCCGCCCGTCGATACGCGCGTAAACCCCGCGCCGCGCCAGATGGCAAGCGTTTGCTCCATCATCTTTGGCGTCGGCGGATCAAACACCGCTTCCGTCCGGCCCAACCGCTCGGCCTTGTCGCTGCCTACCCGGTGGTAGGGCAGAAGGTCCGCCGGCACATCCCCGCAGGCGTCAAAGGCGAAGGCGGCCAGCGCGCGCATTTCCTCCGCGCCGGCGTTGGCGCCGGGCACCACCGGAATGCGCAGCCGGATCGCGGCCCCCGCCGAGGCCAGCCTGCGAAGGTTTTCGTGGATCAGCGCGTTGTCCGCGCCGGTCAGCCGCCGGTGCAGCGCCGGGTCCATCGCCTTGAGGTCGTAGAGAAAAAGGTCCGCCCGGGGCAGCACCGCCTCAAAGCGCGCCCAGGGCGCGTAGCCGCAGGTGTCAATGGCCACGTGAATACCCCGGCTTTTCAGCAGCGTCAAAAGCTCCAAAAGAAAGCCGGCGTCCTGGGCCATCACCTCGCCGCCCGACAGCGTGACGCCGCCGCCGCTGGCGTCAAAAAGCCCCTGATCCCGAAGCGCCAGTTCAAAAAGCGCCCGGGCCGTGTACCGCGCGCCCACCATCGTCCGCGCGTCAAAGGCGCAGGCCGCGCAGGCTTCCTCCGCCGAGCCGGCCGCCCGGCAGCGGCCGCAGCCGGTGCACCGGTCCGGAAAGAACATGACCTCCGGCTCAAAGTCCTGGCTCTCCGGGTTGTGGCACCAAAGGCACTTCAGCGGACAGCCCTTGAAAAAGATGGTCGTGCGCACGCCCGGCCCATCGTGAAGGGAAAACCGCTGCAGGTTGACCACCAGCGCCTCGTGCAATGCGCATGCCTCCGGAATTCATTTCGGTGAATGCGGGACGCCCGCGGCCCCACCCCTTATCCGGAATTTTACTACCATAAACGGGGCGCTGTCAATCAGTTGCGGATAAAATTCACGAATATGAAACCGGCGGCGTCGCGGGGGCCATATCGGCTTGACAGGAGCGCGGAAATGGGCTATAGTGATGCGCAAGAACGGAGGGGACGACCGATGAACCAGAAAGCGATGATCGGCGCGCACATCCGCTCGCTTCGCCTGGCCAAGAAGCTCACGCTCAAGCAACTGTCGGACGAGTCGGGCCTGTCGGTGGGGTTTTTGTCCCAGCTGGAGCGGGGCATGTCCTCCATCGCCATCGACACGCTGTCCAGCCTCGCCCGCGTCCTGGGCACGGACCTTTCCAGCTTCTTCAACGTCGTCCACGGCCCCAGCCCGGAGCCTGTGACCCACGGGTTTGACCTGAAGGCAACCCCCGTTTCCCCGCAGATCATCCAGTACGTGCTGTCCAACGACCCCGCGGGGTACGCGCTTTTGCCCCGGCTCTTTCTGCTGATGCCCCAGGAGGAGATGGAGGAGGAGCAGATTGAGATGTACGCCCACGAGGGCGAGGAATTTTCCTACGTGCTGGAGGGCATCATCACCGTGTATCTGGACGGCGCGCGCCACACGCTCTATCCCGGCGACAGCATCCAGATTCGCTCCAACCTGCCCCACAACTGGGTAAACCTGACCAACAAGACCGCCAAGCTGCTCTCCGTCAACATTCCCAACCCGCTGCGGGCGGGCGAATGACGCGGGAAAACGCCGCTCCCCGGCTTGCCGGGGGGCGTTTTGGTGTGCCGCCGGGCGGTTGACTTTGGCGGCCGGTTGTATTACAATGAAAGGCAATTGCATTTTTATCTGCATGACTAATGAAGGGAGGCCCGGCATGAATATTGGAGAGGATGTTCTGGTGGCGCTGTTCTGCATGAGCATGGTTTTTGTGCTGTTGGCGGCGATCTATGGCCTGATGAAGCTGACCTCGCTGGTCATCGGGCATTTTTTTGCCGGAAAGACCGACGGCTGATCATTTTGCGGCGACGCCGCGCGGAGGGATGAAGGATGTTTGGACGCGCCCTGGTGACGATCTGGGAAACCTCTGGCTTTGCCGCGCTTTCGTGGCAGCACCTTTTGATGATCGTGATCGCCTGCGTGCTGATCTACCTGGCGATTGTCAAGAAATTTGAGCCGCTGCTGCTATTGCCGATCGCCTTCGGCGTGCTGCTGGCCAACCTGCCGATGGCCAATCTGATGGGCGAGCCGACGGGCAAGGAGGCCGGCGGCCTGCTCTACTACCTGTACCAGGGCGTGAAGCTGGGCATCTACCCATCGCTGATCTTCCTGGGGATCGGCGCGATGACAGACTTCGGGCCGCTGCTGGCCCGCCCGTCGAGCCTTTTCATCGGCGCGGGCGCGCAGTTTGGCATTGTGGTGGCCTTTATCATCGCGACGCTCCTGGGCTTTACACCCAAGGAGGCCGCCTCCATCGGCATCATCGGCGGCGCGGACGGCCCCACCGCCATCTACCTGACCACCAAGCTGGCGCCGGATCTTCTGCCCGCCATCGCCATCGCCGCCTATTCCTACATGGCGCTGATCCCGATGATCCAGCCGCCCATCATGCGCGCGCTGACCACCCAGAAGGAGCGCGAGGTCGTGATGGAGCAGATGCGCGAGGTTTCCAAGCTGGAGAAAATCTGCTTTCCGATTATCGTGACCATCTTCTGCGTGCTGCTTTTGCCCGCCACCGCGCCCCTGATCGGCATGCTGATGCTGGGCAACCTCTTCAAGGAATCCGGCGTGGTGGAGCGCCTTTCTTCCACCGCGCAGAACGCGCTGATCAACATTGTGACCATCTTCCTGGGCATCACCGTGGGCGCGACCGCCCGGGCCGAAACCTTCCTCACCTGGCACACGCTGGGCATCATCGCGCTGGGCCTGATGGCGTTCTGCTTCAGCACCGTGGGCGGCCTGCTGCTGGGCAAGCTGATGTACAAGCTCTCCGGCGGCAAGGTCAACCCGCTGATCGGCTCCGCCGGCGTGTCCGCGGTGCCGATGGCGGCCCGCGTTTCCCAGATCGAGGGGCAGAAGGCGCGCCCGGGCAACTACCTGCTGATGCACGCCATGGGCCCCAACGTGGCCGGCGTCATCGGCTCGGCGATTGCGGCGGGCATCCTGCTCTCGCTGTTCCAGTAGGGCATTTTTCCGCGGCCTCTGGCGCCCCGCGAACCGGCCGGGTCGCGGGGCGCTTTGCGTGGGCGGACGGCTTTTTCTGAAAAAAACCGGCGCGCGCTTTAGATATTCCGCGCCCGCGGGGCCGCGCTTCGCGGGCGCATTAAGTATTTCCCGCGGCCTGGAAGAATGTCCCCCTTGATGGCGCAAATGGGCGGTTTATAATGGAATGGAACCGGAAAGCGGCAAGGGCGCCGCTACGATTAAGGAGGTTGCGTTCCATGAAGAAGCTCATCAGCCTGCTCCTTGCGTTGACCCTGATCCTGGCCGTCGGCGCGATGCCCGGCCTCGCGGAGACGACCGACAAGTCCGACCAGCTCTACATTCAGGTCAGCGCGCTGGGCGGCCTGGACTACTTCTACGACCACATGCTGGGCTGTGAGATGGCCGGCAAGGAGCTGGGCGTGCGCACCGAGTACGTGGGCCCCGCCGATTACGACATGAACGCCATGATCGCCGCCCTCGAGCAGGCCATCGCCAAAAAGCCGAACGGCATCGTGGTGGTGGGCTTTGAGGACACGCTGGGGCCCATCATCGACAAGGCCATTGACGCGGGCATCCCGGTGGTGACCGTGGACGGCGACGTGCCCAATTCCAAGCGCATCGCCTTCGTCGGCACGGGCAACTACAACGCCGGCTATCAGGGCGGCCAGTACCTGGCCAAGGCCATCGACGGCAAGGGCAAGGTGGCGCTGATGACCAAGCCCGGCCAGGGCAACCTGGAAGAGCGCATCAGCGGCTATGAGGCCGCGCTGGCGCAGTTCCCGGACATTGAAATTGTGCAGATCGCCGACACCCAGTCCGATTCCATCGTGGCGGCCCAGGCCGCCGGCGCGCTGTTGCAGAAGTATCCCGATCTGGCGGGCATCGCCTGCGTGGAAGCCGCGGGCGGCGCGGGCGCGGCCACGGCCGTGAAGGAAGCGGGCAAGGTGGGCCAGGTGAAGATCATCTCGATGGACCGCGGCGAGGACGTGCTCAGCGACATCGAAGCCGGTGTCATCACCGCCTCCGTGGCGCAGCAGACCGCGCTGATGCCCTACTACGCAATCCAGATCCTGATGAACGTCAATAACTCCAGCGTCGCCATCACCAGCGACAACGCGGCCGCGGGCGTCTCGGGCGTGCCGGCCTCCATCGATACCGGCGTCATCATCATCGACGCCGCCAACGCGCAGTACTTCAAGCGCGGATAATTCCGCCGTCGCAGCGCGGACGGACGGCGCGCCGTCCGTCCGCGCTGTTTTGACGAGCAAAGCGAGGTGGGCCTATGAGCGAATATGTGCTGGAGGCGCGGGGGATCGTCAAGCGCTTTCCCGGCGTCAGGGCGCTGGGGGGCGTGGACTTTCGCGTAAAGCCCGGCGAGGTGCACGCGCTGGTGGGCGAAAACGGCGCGGGCAAGTCGACGCTGATGATGGTGCTGGGCGGCATCTATCAGCCCGACGAGGGCGAAATTTTTGTGAACGGCCGTCGCGCCATGTTTCAGACGCCGCGGGATTCCATCAAAAGCGGCATCGGCATCGTGTTTCAGGAGCTCAGCCTGGTGCCCCAGCTCAGCGTGGCGGAGAATATCTTCTTCAACCGTCAGCCGGTGGGGCGCGGCGGGTTGGTGGACTATAAAAAGCTGCGCCGCGACGCGGCCCAAATGCTCCGGCTCTTTGAAATTGACGACATCGAGCCCGGCATGCCGGTGCGCAACCTGTCCATCGCCAACCAGCAGGTGGTGGAGATTCTGAAGGCCATGAGCGAGTCCCCCAAGGTGATTGTGCTGGACGAGCCCACCAGCTCCCTCACCGAGGTGGAGGTCAAAAAGCTGTTTGAAAACATCCGGAAGCTCAGGGCGCAGGGCATCGCCTTTGTGTACATTTCGCACCACCTGAGCGAGATCTTTGAAATCGCGGACACCGTCACCGTGCTGCGGGACGGCCAGAAGGTGATCGACGCCGCCGTGGAGGATGCAAACGAGGACTTCCTCATCAGCCACATGGTGGGGCGCTCCATCGACAACATCTACGGCCGCCGGGACTGCCCGGTGGGCGACGTGGTGTTCACCGCCCGGGGGCTGACCCGCCCGGGCGTATTTGAAGACGTATCCTTTGACGTGCGCGAGGGCGAAATTGTGGGCTTTTCCGGGCTGGTGGGCGCGGGCCGCACCGAGGTGGGCCGCGCGATCTTCGGCGCGGACCGGCTGCATTCGGGCGAAATGACGCTCTGGGGTTCGCGCTACGCGGCCCGGTCCGCGGACGAGGCCATCGCCCGGGGCGTGGGCTATATGACCGAGGACCGCAAGAGCCTGGGGCTGTACCTCAACTTCGACATCTGCCAGAACATGGCGTCAAACCGGCTGGGCGCCTTTGCCCGGTACGGGCTGATGCGGGACGCCCTCCTGGAGACGGAAACCCGGCGCGCGGTGAAGGAGTTCGGCGTGGTGACGCCCTCGGTCAAAAAGCGCGTCAGCCAGCTCTCCGGCGGCAACCAGCAAAAGGTGCTTCTGGCCGAGTGGCTGTCCATCCGGCCGAAGCTGCTCATCGTGGACGAGCCCACCCGCGGCGTGGACGTGGGCGCAAAGTTTGAAATCTACCAGCTGCTGCGAAGGCTGGCGCGGGAGCAGCGCTGCGGCGTCATCATGATCTCCTCGGATCTCACCGAGGTGCTGGGGGTGTCCGACCGGATCGTGGTCATGAAGGACGGCCGGGTGGCGGGCGTCCTGGACGGCTGGACGGCCACGGAAAAGAGCGTCATGAGCCTGGCGGCGGGTTCGGACAGCGGAACGGAGACTAACTATTAAAAGTCAAGCCCATAAGAGGTGATTTAGTGAACTTTTCTACCTAACCCCGCCGCCCTTGACAAACAGCGTTCAAATGCTCAGATATCCACGGCGAGGGGGATGGAGGGAATAGCAAAGCAAGC